>CAYRPB010000010.1:0-2819 GCA_964426105.1 uncultured Clostridia bacterium
CGCGGATCGACGACCGCATACATCAAATCGGTCAAAAGAATTCCGATTACCGTAAGCACGGCGAGGAACATATTGTACGCCATAATAAACGGAACGTCCCCCACCAACATGCATTGATATGCGATATTGCCGATTCCGGGCAAATCGAATACCGTTTCGGTAATCATCGCACCGCCGAACAAACTCGGAATAATTCCTGCCAGCGTCGTAACCAAAGGAATCAGCGTATTCCTGAAAACGTGTTTATAAACAACCGTGCTCTCCGATAAGCCTTTCGCGCGCGCCGTACGGATATAATCCGCATTCAATACTTCCAACGTATTGGTACGGGTATACCGCATCATCGAACCGACGGATAAGATCGTAAGCACCAAAATGGGGAGCACCATGTGCCACAGTTGATCCAACGGATCGGACGAGCCGATCCCCCCGGCAGGAAACCACCCCAGATCGACCGCAAATATCTTGATGACGATACTCCCGAAAAAGAAGGACGGAAAGGATATTCCGATCATCGTAAGCACAGTGGTGATATAATCCAATTTCCCGTATTGATTGCACGCGCTTTTAATGCCCAACGGAATGGAAATTAAAAGTTGCAACACGAGCGATATCAACGATATCGTAAAAGAATACCCCATGTATTGTAAAATTACGTCGGTCACGGGACGATTATACTTAAACGAAGTACCGAAATTCCCCGTAACAAAATTGCCCAGCCAATTACAATATCCGGCGACAATACTCTTCGTTGCAGCAAAAAACGGAGCGGTCGTTTTGATATTTCCGTCTGCATCCAACGCAGGCTCTCCGTTGCGGAACACCTTATTCCAAAGATCGCTGTAGCCCTGCGCCCAAACGTCTTCAAGACTTTCAAGATTATTATCCAGCATGATCTGCTTTAATTCGTCCGAATCCACGTCCACGTTGTTATGCGTTGCATAATAGTTTTCCTCAATTTTATTCGTTGGCATCATTCTGACCAACGAATACAATATGATGGAAACGCCGAACAAAATCAAAAGCGCCAACAATAATCTTTTAATAATATATTTTGTCATTTCGTTTTTCCCTTTTTAACGACTGATACGGGCGCGCTTATCCGAACGCGCCTATCCGACGCGCCGGAATAAAACACTCCCGTTCATTCGATTCGTTTCCTTTTTCCCGAAAGAATCAGTTATAATTCAATTCCCAAAGTCTTTCGGTCGGGCTATGATATTTCAGATTCTGCGTTTGATTCATCGTAGAAGCGTCAAGCACGTCCTTGTTATAAACGGCGAGATCCTTTCTGTTATACGTCGGGAACTCGATTGCAAGTTCCATGATCTTATCCAACGCATCTGCGTAAATCTTGATTCTCTCGTTCTTATTGTTGGTCGAACGGCCTTGATCGATCAGTTTACTCAACTCGATAACGATTTCCTGCTCTCTGGGATATTCATCCGTATTCATGATACCGTCATAGTTCCAGTTCTTCGTATTCGTCGTTTTGCTGTCCTTATGATAGATCTGGTACATATCGGGATCGATCGTGGACGTCCACGCGGCTGCCCATACTTCAAGGTTACCGGTAGACAACTTTTTCAATGCGGAAACGTCCGTACCGACCGTGATATCGAAACCGTTTTGATTCAAAATCTGTCTTGCTTTTTCAAACATGCTCGCGGCAGGGTGATCGGTCGTATCGCCGGCAATCGTAAATTTGAATTTCAACGTTGTTCCGTTCTTCTCATAAATTCCGTTTCCGTTCTTCTTATAACCGGCTTTTTCCACCAACGCCGTGATCTGGTCGCCAACGCTGTCGTATTTTGTGCTATCGTATTGATAGTACGGCTTGCAATCGCTCGGATACGCCCAAGAAAGCGTGGTCATCGGACGGTAAATCGGCTCAGCCATCGTTCCGCCGTAATAACCATCGATAACGGTACTCGTATCGAACGCCAGCATAATCGCTTGACGGACTTCAAGGTCTTTTACGTATTTCGGGTTGATCCCGACGTAGCCGTAACCGTTGGTCATGTATTCGCGCACCGCGAGGTGAGATTCCGCAATTGCGGAAGCCTTGTTTTCGGGCTTCGCGCTCGGCATCCCGTAATCGATTTCTCCCGTCTTTAAGCGAGTCAAAATATTGTTCTCGGTCACTTCTTCGTAAATGAACCGTCTGATCTTCGCATTGCAAATACCGCTGCCCAACGTTTCAAAATAATCGTTACGCTCGTAATAGCACTTCTTGTTCGACCAGAACCCGTAAATATTGATCTTGCTCGGATCGTTGCTCGCGTTTCCGGCTTCGTTGGAAGCGCGATACGCGCCCGCGCCTACCGGCAAAAGGTTTTTCTCGGGAGAATTCAAAACTTCGTCGAAAAACTCCTTGTCGCGCGCTTTTACTCCGTAGGGATAGTCTTCTTTATTCGCAATCGTTTCTTCGTTCGAATAATAGTGCATGGGCGCAACGGTAAACGCAAAGTTCCAAATCGCCTTGGGATCGATTCCGTTGATCGTAATGCTGAGAACGTCATGTTCCTCGGTCAACTTTGTCTTATTCACGCCGTCGAAAGAGGAAGTCTTATAAGTCTTGATTCCGTCAATGCTCTTAACGGAAGAAGACTGTCCCTTATAATAATCGGACTGCTCTTCGAGCGTCCAGTTTTCCAAAACCGTCGCCCCCGTCGTCATGCCCTGCAAAATCGTAACGATGCCGTTTTTGATCGCCTTATCGCTCGCATACGCGTTATAAGCGACGTCGATGGCAAAATCTCTCTTGATATAATCGATTGCAAGTTCTCTGTCGCAAGAATAATCGCTCATATATTTCG
>CAYRPB010000010.1:2919-26901 GCA_964426105.1 uncultured Clostridia bacterium
TTGATATAATCGATTGCAAGTTCTCTGTCGCAAGAATAATCGCTCATATATTTCGCGATCTTCGTTTCGTCCGAAGCGGCGGAGAGAATATCCGTTTGGAGATCGGAATCGTAACTGAAATCCGTAGTGTTATTCAAATCGGTAACGTATTTATTATTGTTATCCCGTTTGATAACGGTATTTCCGGACGTATTCTGCTCGGTCACGATATTGATGATTCCCTCATTCAGATAAAAGGACTGCCAATCTTCGGTAAACGAATATTCCGTATAAGAAGACTCGAGTTGACCGACGTTTGCGTTCCAATCGCTTAACAAATCTTTTTTGAATTGCGCGCGAACCTTTTCCAGATCCTTCTCCATCTCTTCGTCCATGTCTTTTTCGTTATCCGACCAAGAGATCAAATCGTCGATTCTCTGTTGCGCTTCCGCACGGAACGTCTTTTCGATATCGCTCGTAGAGCCGTCCTGCATGGTAGGATCGTTATAACGATATTTCTTTAACCCCTGAATATTGACCGAATAAATCGTGGAAGAACCGCTGTACATGGGATCGAGATAAACGTAAAGATTAAACAACACGTCGTCGATGGTGAGATCTACGCCGTCACTGAACTTGATTCCGTTTTTGATCACGAAGTCGTACGTGGTATGATCCGCCGTATTCCCCGTAACGACCGCTCCGCTTTTATCGTAAGAAGTTATTTTGTAATCGAGCACGACCGTAGGGACGTCCTCGCCGCATTCGATATCGCCGTCATTGCTGGTAGAAAGCATACCGACCTGCGTTAATCCCGCAACGGATTGATCGGTTGCGCTTGTCGTAAAGAACGGGTTAAACGTTCCGTCCAACGCACTGATCGCAAATGTAACGGGGCGCGTTTCGGGATCGTAACTTTGTTCTTTTTTCCCGTCGCCGCAAGCGCCGCCGACCAATGCAAAACTCAACACGAGCGCTAAAACAATCGCGTTTGAAAAGAGTTTTTTCAACTTATTCTTCATATTGATCCTCCTATGATTTTCTTTCTTATCTGATTGTAAAATTCATTTCGGGCGCGGCGTTTATCGCAATGCCGTCGTGCTCCGTCCCCGTAATCGGGCAAGCGCCGGGGGTATCCTTATTCGGCGTTTTTCCGTTACAAGTCGTTCCCTCGTACAACCGAACTCTCATCGAACCGCCGTCAACGATTAGGTTTTTAATCGTCGCACCCGTTTCGATTTCGGAAGCGAGAAAATATGCGTTGACGGAAGCCCCTTCGTTCGCCGTAAATTCCAACTTAAAATTCATTAACGTGAGATCGGAGATCTTCGCCGTTGCGGCAATCTTGCCGAACAACGAAACGGATTCGCCCGCGCCGACCTTCGCCTGCGTAAACGATACGCCAGAAATCGTATATCCGTTTCCTCTGATTTCGCCGCTAAACGTCGCGTTAACGTTCGCCGTGATCTTCGTATAAGAATACGACGTCACGATATCGTTTTTGATAAAATACTTTCCGTCGTTCGCCGCGTTGCCGAACAACTTTTTGAGATCGCTCGAACTTTTCACGACCGTCCATTCGTCCGAAAGATATTTCACGTAAACGAAAACCGAATCGACCTCCTCAGATTCCGACCGATTAATCGGCCATACGACGGGTTTCGTACATTCCGCGTCGTAATAATATTCCGCAAAGACGTACCCGTCGGGAGAATCGTACGATTGCGTTATCTGATCCAACGACGGTTGTTCGATTCGTCCGCTCGCGTCGAAATACTGCGCGTTGAGAACGTCGCCCACGTTGAACGTAAGGTCGCCGTACGCGAGTTTATTCCCGATGCTTTCTTCTGAGGCAAGCAAAAATTTAAGTTGTTGATCGGCAACCCAGTGCGCGTACAAATGAATTTGCTCGCCCTTTTGCAAGGCGGTTTTAAAATCAAACCGTTCGCCGAGTTTAACCGTAGTTTTAGTATCGTCCGTGTAAACGACGTCGCCGTTCTCGTCCGTTTGCGCAAAATACCAGCCCTCTAACGTATGATTGGAATACGTTACGCTGATATCGCCCTTTACGGCGACAAGTCCGACGTTGAGCGCGTAACTTCCGTCCTTGTACCACAGATCGGCGTAATCTTTATTATTATTAAACGTTCCGCCGTTCGCGTGATAGGTTATTAAAGCCGAAAGATCGTACTTGTTCTTTTCGCCCTCTAGCGTCGGTCCGAATTGACACCCTGCAAAAAAGCAGAGAACGCCGATCATAACCAAGGCAAGCAGGACGGTCTTTTTCGCTTTTGAAATCATTCGTCCTTATCTCCGTCAAAATTCTTTTTTCTTTATGATAGCCGCAACGCACGTGCCGAGCAAGCCGACGAACAACAATGCCGAACCGAAATCGATTGCGCTTCCGCACCCCTCTTTTTCGGGCTTTTCGGGATTATCGGTCACATCGTCCGCCGCGTTTACCGTAATCGCGACGTATACGGTATATTCTGTTCCGTCAACCGTGTAGCGAACCTCGACGTCTCTGTAATAAGACTTCAATTCCGCAGTCGTAATCAACGTCAATTTGCTTGCATCCGCCGAGTCCGTCGATCCGTCGTCATAAACGACGATCACTTTCAGCCCCGTCATATCGAAGAACTCGCCCTCGTTATAAACGCTCTTATAACTGTCCTTCTCGTACTTTAATCTAGAAATTCTAACTTTGATGCCGTACAAAGACTTAATCGACCGCATGCGATTTTCCACGACGCCCAGCCGCTCGACGAGCGTTTCGTCTACGTAGCGAAGTTGTGCTTCGTCCTTAATGTTTTCATAAAGGCGTCTTGCCGTTTTCAACAATTCGGAAAAGGCTTGTACGTCTGCGTAATAAGTCGCGGTATCGCCGCCGTTTGCCTTGGTCTCCCAAGCGGAAAGCGTTTCATCCGAAACGACCTCGTTCATCGTTTCCAAGAACGAACGCGTGGTTTCGTCCATCACGACGTCCGTCTTGTTCTTCACGCCGAAATATCTCGAATAGACGAAATTGTCATACCCGTTGCCGTTTTCGGGGTAATTCATAACCAACTCGCTCTTTTCTCCTACCATATCGACGTAATAAACGAACAACGTGTTAAAGTTCGAATAGTAGTAACTGTTGATAACGGGATCGGTCATGTTTGCGAAATTTTCCGTCAAAATTTCTTCTACTTCGTATTTATAAACGGTTTCGAGCGCAGGCGCGTTGATTCCTTCAAACGTATATTCCGTAATACCGCTTTCAAAGAACGCGCTGTCGCCGATCGCGATCACGCTGTACGGAAGGATAACCTTGCTCAGCGTGCTTTTCTCCGTTTCGGAAACAGATTCTTCGGCGGAAACAAGCCCGGCGAACGCGTAAGCGTCAATGCGGATCGTTCCCTCCAACACCGTGTAGGTGTCGCCGTCATGCGTCTTCGCCGCCGGATATAAGAGCAATTCGTAACCGCCCGTCAACACGTTTTTATACAGAACGTCATCTTTGACGAAGAAAATCTCGTTCTCCTCGGATACCGTAACCGTGCCGAGCGATTTTGCATAAGCAAACGCGCCGAACCCGATTTTTTCAAGGCTTGCAGGAAGATTGACCGAAGTAACGCTTACCCCCTCGAAAGCGGAATTGCCGATTTCCTTTACGACGGGCATGGAAATTTCCGTCGCGCCGCCCATACCGTTATCCACGGCAAACGCGCCCGTTTCGATCTCCTCTGCCTTTGCAAGATTCAGCCGCTTCAACGCGTTGCAATTATAAAACGCGAGTTCGCCGACGATAACCACCTCGGAAAGGTCGATCGTACTCAATTTTTCGCAACCGGCGAACGCATACGCTTGAATCTCTTGTACGCCGCCGATAACGACTTCTTCAAGCGATTCGCACCCGTAGAACATATTTTCTCCGATCGTTTTCATCTTTTCGCTCAAACGAACGTAATTCAAGTCCTTCAACCCGAAGAACGTATATTCGCCCAACGATTCGGCGTCGTCGCCGAACGTCACGCTCTTTAAGCCCGAACGAACGAACACGCCCTCGCCCGCTTCGCGGACGGACGGAATCGTTATTTCGGTAAGCGCAGAACATTCCGAAAACGCGTAGTCGTCGATCGTCTTAACGCTGTCGGACAACGCGACGGAGCGAAGTTTATTGCAGTAAGCGAACGCATAACTTCCGATCGAAGAAACATTATCTCCGACGGAAATCGCATTGAGGAAAGAGTTTGCGAACGCATAACTTCCGATTTTCGCAACCGAATTCGGAAGCGTGATCGAAACCAACTTCGTTCCGTAGAACGTCTCTTCCGCGATCTCGCTCAACCGATCGCCCTCGAACGCGATCGAAGAAAGTTTGGAATCCTTAAACGCACCCTTTCCGATCTCCTTGACCGAAGCGGGAACGGTTATACTCGTAATGCCGCTTCCGGCAAACGCGTAATCGTAAATTTTTTCCACCGTTTCGGGAATCGAAACGGTCGTAACACTGCTGCTTCCGAACACAGACAGCAAAATTTTATAATCTTTATCGTAGAGAACACCGTTCTCCAAGCGGTAATCCGAATCGTCGGCTAATTCAATGGTTTTCCCTGCGAACAAAGCGCCGGCAAGACGGATCTGTTCAAGCGAGAAAGACGCCGGCAAGACGATTTTTTTCAATTTCGTCGTTCCAGAGAAGACGCCCGATCCGATTTCACGCAAACCGTTCGGAAGGGTGATCGAAGCGATTTTCGTATTCGCAAAAGCCCGATCGCCGATTTCACGCACCAGACAACCGTCCGCAAACAGAATGTTGGAAAGTCCGCTGTTCAAGAACGCTTCCGCACCGATTTCATATTCCGCTTTCTTCTGGTTCAATTCCACTTTAGAAAGCCGCGTGCAGCCCTCGAATGCGTTATTGCCTACCGCGGTATTGTTTAACTGAATAAAAGCAAGCGCGGTGCAATTCTTAAACATTTCGTTTCCGATCGCGGTATAATATCCCGTCAACACTTCGGAAATACTCGTGCAAGACTCGAACACGCCGATTCCGGCAACGTGCATACCCGTAAGATCGACGCTTTTTAACGACGAACACTTGTAGAACGCATAACTGAACGCCGTACCGACCGCAGCCATATTCTTTACTTCTTTCAAACTCGAACAGTTCGCAAACGCGTTAACGCCGAGCGTAATGGTTTTAACGTTCGTAAGATCGACCGACTCCAAAGCCGTACAACCGCTGAACGCGTCGCGATAAACGAGTTTCAAGTCCGCGTCCGGAATGGCTTGCGCCTCCCGACTTACGAGATAAACGCGCTTCAACGCAGAGCAATTTTGGAACGCTCTCTCGTTAATGTTAATTACGGTTTTGGGGATAATGACCTCTTCCATCGTGCCGTTATCCTTAAACGCTTCCTCTCCGATATACAGAATCATCTTATCGTCCGGAATGGTAACGACCTTATCCGTTCCTCGGTAATGCGTCAAACTATATCCCGAAATAACGAACGGATCGAGCACGTTGATTCTGACGACGGCGGAATACGCCGTTTCTTGCCCGTTAGAATCGATCAAGATTGCCTTAACGCTCGCTTTTCCCTTTTTCTTTAACGTCAGTTTTCCGTTCTGATCGACGGAAACGATTTCGGAATCGGTAGACGTCCATTTTAAGGTAAGCGTATCCTTAGGATAATACCAAGGATCGGTTTCGACCGTAAGCGTTACGTCTTGATCGGGGTATAGCGAAACGTTATCCGCCGAAACGAGTTTATCTTCGCTATCCTCGATGACTGAGAACGAAAGGGACGGGACTGCAAGATTGACCGTCTTTTCGGTTACGGTCACGTTGATCGTCTTATAAACGCCCTTGCCGTTGGAAACGGTAACCACCGTTTTGCCGGCATTGATGCCGACGATTTCCCCGTTCTTGACGTCCGCAATGCTTCTGTTTTGAGAGGACCAAGTAAAGTTGGAGAGATTCGCGCTGCCGCTATACGCCAACGAAACCTTGTGTGCCTCGTACCGATCGAGGGTAACTTCGCTTTCGCCCTCGTTTAACTCGAACGTATCGGGCGTAACGCCTTCTTTCGCCGCCGTTAAATCGATATAATAAACGCTGTGGTTCAATGCGTAATCGTCCAATTGGAGATACAGACGATCCTTGTATTTTTCGTAAATATCCGTGATTTCGATGGAAACCGTGCTTTTGCCGTTTCTCACGCTGTTGTACACGGGCGTTACGTACTCGGTAACCTGTTGCAAGAACTCGCCGTCGTAATAGCAAAGGAGAGCCGCTTGCGCGTAATGATTATCGAACACGTCCAAATCGAGATAAATCCGTTGTTTTACCTGATCGTTCTCCGTGTAATCCGCAAATCTGACGCGAACGTCCTCCAAGACGGGCGCTTCGTAATCGGCGTAAAAGGAGAACGAATACGTTCCGTCCGGTTCGGATCTGTCAGGATCGCCGTAATCCATAAAGAATTCGAAATCCATCGTATATTTCCCGTTGGAAACGAATCCGTATTCGAGCGGAGGCAATTCAAATTTAATAAACGAAGGAACACTTCCGCTGCCGCCCCCGGTATACGCCTTATTGATTCTCTTTTCGGTCTTTTCGTAAAGAATTTCACCCGTTTCCGCATTTTTCAGCGAATATTTTACCGTACGCGCACCACGAAGCAGTCCGACGTACAATCCTCTGAATTGATATGCGGTCAAATAATTTTCGGGGTTAGAATCGCCGAAATATTCATTATAGCAAGAAACCGCGTTGTGTTCTTCCACGGTATAAACGCGATCCGCGTTTTCGTCCTGCAAATACGAGAACGATCCCATCGGCATGGAATATTCTTCGTTATAATACATCGTATAGGGCTGCGTTTCCCAAATACTCGCATTCAGTTTATCCTCGTCGGCAACCGACGTATCTTTCAAAGAAGCGTCTACTTCGTACGCGCTGTAATCCAGCATGGGAGCAGCCGTCCAATCGCCGTAAAAGCCCATAAACGGAAGCGTGAGATCGCACTGTCCGTCCGTTTGGCTGACCAAACCGATAAAGCCCTCAACGAACATTCCGTTTTTGAAACTGGTATCGATATAATTCTTTTCTTTATTCGAAAGCGTGAGCGTGACGCGAATTTCCGCTTCGTCACCGGCGGCAATCGTTAAGAAATTGCCGTTCTTCGTGCCTTTACCCGAAACACTCCAAGAAAATGGCTCGTCGTCCAACATATAAGCCTGTTCCGCAACCGCAAGCCCGTCGCTCGAAAGCGTTTCCGTCATGAACGTCGGCTTAACCTCGAACTTAAATTCGCTTGTTCCGAAATTCTTGATCTTAAACGTAATCTCGTATACGCCGTTCTTCTCTTTATCGTCGCCGAGATTGACAAGCGGTCTGTAATCGACAGAATCGTCGTCCGTGTATAAATAAGCGCCCGAACTAATTGCGTTGGCAAGACTGCCTAAGCCTGCCCCCTGCTTCCGCGGAGAGTAAGCCCAACCGTCCCGATCGTATACGATGGTCGCCGTGCTCATAATCAATTGATTGATACGTTGCGTAAGTTCGCGCGTGTTGAGCGTCGGCTGCGTCTTTTTCAAATAACTTCTGATGATGGAAACCACGCCCGCCATGTTCGGCGAAGCCATACTCGTTCCGCTCTGTTCGCCGTAGCCGCCCGGAACGGCAGACGTAATTTCTCCGCCGTGCGCGGTGATTTCTGGCTTCAATTTCAAGTCCGGCGTACACCCCCAAGAGGAGAAGTCGCTCATAAACGGACCTGCTTTTAAACTTCTGCTGATCAAAATCTTACCGACGCGGTTGTGCTTCGCCGCATAATCGACTAACGCTTTCCCAGCGTCCATGGAAATCGCCGCGGACGGAATGGGATCTTCCACCTCGCCCAGCGACATGCGGATCATACCCGAAACGTTATTATAAACGATAATACCGATCGCGCCGTATTCCTTTGCAAGTTCGACCTTTTCCTTAAACGTGTTGTTACCGCGCTTAACGAGAGCGATCTTTCCCTCTAATTTTTCGCCGACCGAAGCGTAATCGGACGCACGCCCTACGTTCGGAACGACGACGTATTCAAATTCCTTGCTGTTTTCCGCTTGCAACAGCATATCCGAAAAACTGTAACTCTTGTTGTATTGATCGTTGGAATCCTCGTAATAAACGGGCGTTTCCCCGTTTGCGATCATATACGGAGAAGTCTGTCCGCTGATACTCGCCACGGCAAGCGCCGCCGCAAACGATCCCGGAGAACCGACCGTACCCGAATCGGGATTGCTCGCAAGGTTCGTTCCGAAATTACCGCCGTAACTCGAACTGTAATCGTTGCTCGCCGCACAAACCAAACTGATACCGGCATCGCGAACGGCGTTATACACTTTATTTAAAAGTTCGCCCTCCTCGTCGCCGTCGTCCGTCGCAGAGAATCCGCACGTCGTACCGAGACTCATGTTAATTACGTCTACGCCCAAGAAAATACAATCTTCCAACGCCGCCAAAATATCCTCGGTATCCGCGCCGCCGACCTCGCTGTCGTCGATATCGTCCGAAAACACCTTACAGATTACCAACTGCGCGTTGGGCGCGACGCCGATAAACGGATCGCTTACATGATTTCCGTTTTTATCCGTATAACCGGACGGATCATACCCTGCGACGATACCGGCAACGTGCGTTCCGTGGTTGGAATAAGACGGATAAACGTCCGTGTCGTTGTCCGCATAATCGTAAGCAAACGGAACTTTCTGACTGATATAAACGTCGTTCATATCGATCGATTGCCCGTTCAAAGCCGATCTTTGCTCCGCCATTAAATCTTTTTCCGCAAGAATGGAGGCGATTTTATCCGAATTAAGGACTGCGTTTTTCAACGGATATTTTTCCAACGTGCGTTCGTCGTCCCAAGTAAAAGCCTTATGCGTATAGTCCAAACCGGTATCGACGATCGCAACGACGGATCCGTCGCCGTCATATCCGTATTGCTCGATAACGGAGGACGAATCGTAAACGCCCGTTTGATATACGCTCGTTTGATTGACCGT
Organism: uncultured Clostridia bacterium; assembly: GCA_964426105.1. Taxonomy (GTDB): domain Bacteria; phylum Bacillota; class Clostridia; order Christensenellales; family Borkfalkiaceae; genus UMGS621. The sequence continues at coordinate 11,944 of CAYRPB010000010.1, forward strand.
AGCGGAAAGCGCGTCCGTAAGTTCTTCTTCGCTCGCGGAAGCGTAAGTTCCCATATCGACGGATTGCGGATAAGCGTAGGTTTCGGACAAGCAAACGCTTTGAACCCCCGCCATTTCCTTGATCGCGGAAACGTATTTCGTATCGATCGTAATCGCAACCGCGTTATCCACGGCGACGTAACGATTTTCAAGCCGATAAGAAATGCCGTTTCCCGAAAGTTTGTTTAAGAATTTATCTTGCGATTTCCGAATGGAATTTGCCCGATTCCGCCCCTCTTGCGAAGAAGCGTATTCCGAAACGTCCGCCCCGTCCGCCCCGTCGACAAGCGTATCTCCGGTCAAACTGACGATAACGGTATGTTCGCCGTAAGAAGCGCTGCTCTCGGCGGAATCGTTTCCTCTCAAAACGGAAGAATCCAAATTTTGTTCGGCGATACTCGAAAGATCCACCTCGCCCGTGACGTTGCGAAATAACGCGCCGCCGCTTTCAGTCGCTGCCGCGCTTCCGTTATGATCGGACCAAATCGGCATCAACCCGATTGCCAACACAAGCGTAAAGCACAACGTTCGTTTTATCATATTCTTCAAATTAAAAACCTCCTGAGAAGTCGCCTTCTCGCATTCGTATCGAGTGTTTTTTATCAATAACGACCGCCCGATTGACAGCCGATTTTTATAAAAAACAAAAAACACTTAATATACCATGTTAAACCTTCATGAAATAATATTTTATCACAAACACGCGCCTTTGTCAAACAAAAACGCATAAAATCACAAAATCTTGCATATGCAATCATCAAACGAAATATCCGTCGCGTTTAACAAAAATTTTCTGTCGAACGGCAGTTTGCGCAACACGCGCGTTTTTTTGCCGTTTTTTCGTCCTTATTCAATAAATTTCTGAAAATTTAACGGCTTTTTCTGAAAAAACACGAAGTTTTTCGCTAAAGAGCCGTTCAGTCGATCGACCGTCCTCTTTTTCGCCAGTTCCGCAAAAAACCCGCCGTATTAGAATAAGCAAAATCACCGAATTTATTTTTCAACAGCAAAGAACAAACGATTTTTTGCATAATTACCCAATTTTATTCATACACAATTTTTTATCATGAGACGAATAATCTCTTCGTCCGTTTCTCGCATTCCCTTCCGTGCAATATCCCCGACGTTGTCGATCGTGTTTTCGACGTCCGTCTCCAAAATCCCGTCGCCGCCGCAAAACAATTTCCCGTTTCGGCTCATTTCCATACCCAACAGTCCCGCATCGACGGCGGAAGCGATCTTCGCCGCACAACTGGACTTCGCTCCGTCGCAAATAATGCCCGAATCGATCGCAAGCGCGTTGGTAACCGTTTCGGCAATCTCTTTTTTGCCGCCGCCGTAAAGATAACACACACCGGCTCCCGCACCGCACCCGGCGCTCACCGCGCCGCAATAAGCGGAAAGCCGACCGATTCCGCTTTTCAAATGAACGGTAATCAAATCGGAAAGCGCGACCGCGCGCAACGTTTTTTCATGAGAAACGCCCAAATACTCGGCATAAACCGCCACGGGCAAAGACGCAACCATTCCTTGATTTCCACTACCCGACACGATAACCACGGGCAAATTGCAACCGTTCATGCGAGCGTCCGAACCGGCTGCGGCAGTCGCCCTTGCCACGTTATGAACGCCGTTCCCGAACGCTCGTAAAAGAACCTTTCCGACCGAAGCGCCGTAATCGTTTTCCAAACCCTCTTTCGCGATCGCCTTATTGTATTCGATTTGTCTGCCGACCGTCGGCTCTAACAGCGACGCGTCTACCGTTTCGATAAACTCGACGATACTTTCGACCGTCAACGCGCTTCTGTCCGCAAGCGATTTTTTCTCCCCGTGCACGGTGCGCGACGGATCTTTTTCAGCCCGATATAAGACTTCCCCGTTCCTCTCCACGCGGATTACGTTCGTATGATATTTTCGGATACAGACAAAGGATTCCGAACGCTCCGAAAAAAGGCGGATTCCGATATCGAAAACGTCGCCCGACCGCGATTGCTCCACGGTGAATTCACACGAACGGAGAAACGCACCGATTTTTTCCCGATCTTCTTCCGAAACGTCGGATAAAACCTCTAATTGCTTCTCCGCTTTCCCTGCGACGACGCCTGCCGCCACCGCCGAAACAATCCCTCTCATTCCGTTCGTATTCGGAACGACCACGCTCTTGACGTTCTTTAAGATATTTCCGCTGACGGATATTTCCGCTTTAATCGGCTCTTCCGCAAGCGCGTCGCGCGCCAAGGCGGCTGCATAAGCGACCGCGATCGGCTCGGTACACCCCATTGCCGGCAAAAGTTCTTCTTCCAAAATCGAGAGAAAATTATCATAAGCGGATTTTTCCATATTTCATCTTCCTCTATCGTCGTATTTCCCAAAAGCGTCCTCGAAAACACCCTTGAATTTTTTTTATTTTACCATTTTAACAACCGATTTGTCAATAATATCATATCGAGAGCAATCCCCCGACTTACAAAATACTTGACTAAACAAGGCATTTGTTTTATAATGCAAGTGAGTAAACTTGCTTGCAAGGGTTTACGAACGCCGCATTTCAACATACGGCTGTTATTTGCGCTTAGCAAATAACGGGAGCGACAGCGACGCAAAAGAATTTTTGCATGCCGTATGTTATAATGTAAGAGTAAACTTGCTTGCAAGGGTTTACGAACGCCGCATTTCAACATACGGCTGTTATTTGCGCTTAGCAAATAACGGGAGCGACAGCGACGCAAAAGAATTTTTGCATGCCGTATGTTATAATGTAAGAGTAAACTTGCTTGCAAGGGTTTACGAACACCGCATTTCAACGAGAAGCGGCAATTTGCATCAGTAAAGCGCAAGACGACGTCGATTACAATAAAAATACGTTTAACGTTATTATGAAAAAATTTTTCGGAACAAATTCCGCTATTTCTTAAAAAGGAGAACCATGACAGACAAACAGCAACGCACGCTACGGCGCGTTTACGGCGCGTTTTTAAGCGTTTTAACGATAATCGTCGGAATTCTGCTGATCGTTCAATCGCAACGGATCTATCATTCGGAAGAAATTTCTCCGTACTCTCTGCAAAAGGTCATGGAAGCCCTTTCGCAGATCGCGATCTTTCTCTATCTCTGGTTGATCGCGGTGGTTGTCGGTTGGGTGCTTTGGGAATTGTTCCCCGAACCGCCCGTCAAAAACAAAGCGCTTGTCTATCAAACTCATATTTTGAAAAAATTGCGCGCACGCATTCCGTCAAACACGACGAGCGAAGCCTTAAAACACAGTGAACGAACGGATACCGTCATTCGGTACGTATTCATCATATTCGGCGTTCTCGCGGCGGTCATGGTCGGCGTTTGCGTATTCGACAAATCCAACTACACCCCCGTCGGAAACAGTTTTAATCCGACGAGCGACATGCTCGCCATGCTTCCGAAAATACTCCCTTGGATCGCAGCGTTCTTTCTTGTTGCGATCGCAAAGGCAATATACGACGAATTTTCCGCAAAAAAGAAAATTCAAGAACTGAAAAAACATTTCGCCTCGGCAAAGCCAACCGAACGACAAAAAACGAGTACCCCCATCGTCGGCGAACGCACGCTTTCCAAAATCAAACAGGGCTTACGGATCGGCTTGGCTCTGTGCGGCGTCCTTTTGATCGTTGTCGGAGCATTGAACGGCGGCGCGAAAGAATTGCTCGAAAAAGCGATCAATATCTGCACGGAATGTATAGGATTAGGTTAACGGCATGAAATTTTTCAAAAAGACGGCGCAACGGATCAAACAGTTTTTTATCTCCGTAGGACGATGGTTTCAAAATCACCGCCCGACCAAACGCAGAATCATTCAACTTTACTCCATGCTGCTGTACAATGCAAACTTAAAGGGCTTTAAGACCGGGAATATTTACACGGGATCGTCCAAATATATGTGCGCCCCCGGCCTGAACTGCTACTCTTGCCCCGGCGCGGTGGGCGCATGCCCGTTGGGCGCATTGCAAAACGCGCTCGCTTCCTCCAGAACGCGTACGCCGGCATATATTTTCGGTATCCTCATTCTGTTCGGCTTATTGCTCGGCAGAACGATTTGCGGCTTCCTTTGCCCGATCGGTCTTGGTCAGGAACTCTTGTATAAAATAAAAACGCCTAAATTGAAAAAGAGCAAAGTCACGCGCGTTTTATCGTATTTCAAATACGTGCTGTTGGCGATATTGGTCATCTCTATTCCCGTCATGTATCAAACGGGCGTCCCGGCATTCTGTAAATATATTTGCCCGTCCGGAACGCTTCTTGGCGGAATCGGCTTATTGATCAACCCAAACAACGAAGCACTCTACGATATGCTCGGTCCGCTCTTTACTTGGAAATTTTTGCTTCTCGTCGTGTTTATCGTCGCAAGCATATTTATTTTCCGTTTCTTCTGCCGCTTTCTTTGTCCGCTCGGCGCGATCTACGGGTTCTTCTGTCGGATCGCAATGCTCGGCATCAAGTTAGATAAAAAATCGTGTACGGACTGCGGACTTTGCCTTTCCGTCTGCAAAATGGATATCAAGCGCGTAGGCGATCACGAATGTATTCATTGCGGCGAATGTATTAAGGCATGCCCGACCAAAGCGATTTCTTGGAAAGGCTCGAAGTTGTTTTTAAGAGAAAACGCCGTACAAGCCACCGCTCCCGAAACAGCCGAACGGGTTGACCTTTTGGGCATAGCGAAAAAGAACGCCGCGGAGACTTCCGAAACGACCGCAACGTCGAATCAATCCCCGAAGAAAGGAGAATAACCATGCAGACGCGAACGAAATTATCCGTTTATCTTGAAATTATCGCTTGGATTCTCGCCGGCGCGGTACTGATCGGCGCGTTGCTTTATTTCAACGTCTTTCAGAAGAACGAATCGCTCAGAGTTTACGGAGAGGGCGAAGAATGTTTCAATTTCGAAGCGGAGTTGTACCGTAACGCCGGTTGTAACGGTGGCACGTATACGCCGAAAGTTTCCAGAGGACAAGTAACCGTCTTGAATTTTTGGTATATTTCATGCGGTCCGTGCTTGGCGGAATTACCCCATTTTAACGACATGCAAGCGGAATTCGGCGATCGGATCAGGGTGATCGCTCTGCATTCCCATTCGGCGGACTCCGAACGAGATAAACAAGATTTTATCGATAAAAACTTTGCCGACTACGTAATTTCTTTCGCGCAAGATACCGAAAATTTCAAAATTTTCGAGCATCTCGGCGGAAAGAACGCCTACCCCATGACGGTTATCCTCGATCAAAACGGCATCATTCGTTTTACCCGTCAAGGCAGCATGGGAAAGGAAGAATTGAAAGCAGAGATAGAAAAACTGTTGACGCCTTAAAAACACAATGGAATTTCGAAGCAAAAAGCCCGAAGCAATTCGGGCTTTTTCTGCGCTTTTTAATAGCCGAGGTATTCGACGCCTTTTAACAAAACGTCGTTTAACAACTCGTTGCGGAGAGAATAAAAAATCACTTTTCCCTGACGACGCGTCGTAACCGCGTTCAAATTTTTCAAAAGCCGCAATTGATGGGACACCGTCGTTTGATTCAACTTCAATAAACGAGACAAATCGGTAACGCACATTTCGCTGATCGCCAGCGCGGAAATCATTCTCAGTCGCGTATAATCGGCGAAAATCGTAAAGAAACAAACCAATTCGTCCAAGATCTCTCCGTCCGGAACATAGTCGTTGACTAAACCCTGCGTACGGCGATCGAGCAACATTTCTTGCATAAAGCACCTCCGAAACCGACGTTTTATTTTAACACGTATATTGTAACACGTTTCATCATATAAACATATTTCCGATTTTGTCGCATATTGTATAATACGCGCTTATTTTGCCGAAAGGAGGATCGGAGATGTCAGACAATCTGGTATTGATCGCGTTGCTGCTTCTGTTGACGAACAACAACACGATCAACTCGACGCAGCTCTTTTTGCTGCTCGCCCTACTTACGACCGGCTGCAACAATCTGTTAGACTGTGGCTGTAACCGCTCCAACAACTGAGAAAAACGCCCTCGCGTGAAATCGCGAGGGCGTTTCGATTTATAAAGAACGCGAAATACGCTCTTGTTATTTAATATTCAAAACGCAATGCACGCCGAACGGCTGTGTCAATGCAAGCGGATCTAAAACTTCATTCAGCGTCTTTTCATCCATTAAACCGTCCCTTAACACGATATGCTTGACCGGCTCGCCTGTTTTCAACGATTCCTTGGCGATCTCTGCCGCCTTTTTATAGCCGATATAGGGATTTAACGCGGTCACGATTCCCACGCTGCGATTTACCCATTCTTCGCAACGCTCGCGGTTAACCTCGATTCCGTCAATGCAATGATCCACCAACGTATGCACCGCCCCCGTCAACGCGCGAACGGATTCGAATAATTGATAGAAAATAACCGGCTCGAACGCATTCAACTCCAACTGTCCGGCCTCGGCTGCGAGGGTAATGGTTACGTCGTGCCCGATCACGAGAAAAGACACTTGATTGACAACCTCCGGAATAACGGGATTGACCTTTCCTGGCATAATGGAAGATCCGTTCTGCATGGCAGGCAAAATCAACTCGCCAAGTCCCGTGCGCGGTCCGCTGGACATCAATCTGAGATCGTTACACATCTTGGAGAGATTGACGGCAAGCGCCTTTAACGCGCCGGATACCGCGACAAAACAATCGACGTTCTGCGTGCCGTCGAAGAGGTCCTCCGCACGCGTCAGTTTCTCGCCGAACAAATCCGAAAGCGTTTCGGTAATATGCTCGAAATACTCCTTGCGCGCCGTGATCGCCGTACCGATCGCGGTCGCCCCCATGTTGATAACATGCATTTCCGCAAGGCTCTTCTCGACTCGTCCGATATCTCTGCCGATCGCCGTCGCAAACGAATGAAACGCCTGCCCCATTCTCATCGGAACGGCGTCCTGCAACTGCGTTCTACCCATTTTCAACACGTCGTTAAACGCTTCCGCCTTTTTCAACAACGCCCGTTTCAACTTTTGAAGAGCGTCGATCAAGTCGCGGCTCAGAGTGATGACGGTCATCTTGCCAGCCGTCGGAATCACGTCGTTCGTGGATTGTTCCATATTGACGTGATCGTTGGGATGAACGTACGTATAATTTCCCTGCATACCGCCCATTTTTTGAATCGCAAGGTTTGCAATTACCTCGTTTACGTTCATGTTCGCGCTTGTTCCGGCACCGCCCTGTACGGCGTCCACGATAAATTCCTTACGGTGCTTACCCGAAAGAATTTCGTCGCAAGCAGCGACGATCGCATCCGCACGCTCCTTTTCCAAAATACCGTAATTGCCGTTTACAATCGCCGCGGCTTTTTTGATTAACGTAATATTCTTAACGAACGTAAAACTCATTTTACTGTCCGTAATGTTGAAGTTGCGCTTTGCTCTGAGCGACTGTACGCCGTAATACGCTTCCGAGTCCACCTGTAATTCACCGATCGAATCGCTTTCCGTCCGATAATTCTTTTTCATATCGATTCTTCTCCTCTCCGTATCTCTTTACCGTGCGATACGCGCCGCACGAGCGTCCGTTTTTATCTATTGTATTATAAATTTTGCTTTCCGTCAACAACCTGCGCGAACGAAAAACTTCATAAATATAAAAGGCTGTCTTGCTTAATCGAATATATTTCGTCCGCATTTGCGAAAAACAAGCTGTTTTTTTCGTCTTGTCACCCGTTTAAATCAAAAACAAACGATAAAATATTCAAAAAATTTTTCAAGCACGCTTTTTTGAAACGGCTTTTTCTCAATAACAAAGCCCGCGGAATCGCCGCGGGCATCTTTGCAAATTACGCTATTTTCTTTACGATCTCCGGCTTTTTGTTTCCCTTGACCGTATCCAGATCGACGACAACCTTCGCAATGTCCGACTCGGATGGCAGATCGTACATACTGTCGATCAAAAGATTCTCCAAAATCGTACGCAGTCCGCGCGCCCCCGTTTTCAGTTCGATCGCACGCTTTGCAACCTCGAAGATCGCCTCGTCCGTAAATTCAAGATCGACGTTATCCAACCCGATCAACCGCTTGTATTGCTTGATCAGCGCGTTTTTCGGCTCTGTCATGATATTCACCAAAGCCTTTTCATCCAACGGGTGCAACCCCACCACGATGGGAACGCGCCCGACGAATTCGGGAATCAAACCGAATTTGATAAGATCTTGCGGCTGCACCTCTTTGATAAACTCGTATGCCGTTTCGGACGCATCGCCCTGTACGCTTCCGCCGAATCCGAGAGAGGATTTCGCCTTTCTCTTTTGTACGATGGAATCCAAACCGACGAACGCGCCGCCGCAAATAAACAAAATATTCGTCGTATCGATGCGCAAACATTCTTGCTGCGGATGCTTGCGACCGCCCTGCGGCGGAACGGAAGCAACCGTGGATTCGATGATTTTCAACAACGCCTGCTGAACGCCCTCGCCCGAAACGTCCCGCGTAATGGATACATTTTCGGATTTTCGCGCAATCTTATCGATTTCGTCAATATAAATAATGCCGCGTTGCGCGCGCTCGATATCGTAATCGGCGTTCTGAATCAACTTCAACAGAATATTCTCGACGTCCTCGCCGACGTAACCTGCCTCGGTCAAAGTCGTCGCGTCCGCAACGGCGAACGGAACGTCTAATATATGCGCAAGCGTACGCGCCAAAAGCGTTTTTCCGCAACCGGTCGGTCCTAACAACAAAATATTGGATTTTTCCAACTCCACATCGCCGTCTTGATTCGCCTTTGCGTTTACGCGCTTATAATGATTGTAAACGCCGACCGAAAGTACGCGCTTTGCCTGATCTTGCCCGATGATATATTCATCCAACTTCGCCTTGATTTCGGCAGGCTTCATAAGTTTGACGACCTCGACCGGCTCGCCGCGCTTCGCCTTGTCCTCGTTCAAAACCTCTTTACAAATTTCAATGCACTCGTCGCAGATATAGACGCCGCTAGGCCCTGCGATTAAGCGATTTGCAAGCTCCTTGGGTTTTCCGCAAAAGGAGCAAAATAATTCTTTCTCTTTCATTGCACTCCGTTTATGTAGTTTTATTACGGACGTTTCACGAATATGCGGTCGATCAAACCGTATTCCTGCGCTTTCTCCGCGGAGAGATAATTATCGCGGTCGGTATCGCGCTCGACGAGTTCCACGGGCTTTCCGCTGTTTTTTGCAAGAATCTCGTTGAGTTTTCTCTTGGTCTTTAAAATATGATCCGCCTGAATCTTAATATCGCTCGCTTGTCCCTGCGCGCCGCCTAGGGGTTGATGAATCATAACTTCGCTGTTGGCGAGCGCGTAACGCTTGCCCTTTGCGCCACTGGACAACAAAAACGCAGCCATCGACGCCGCAAGTCCGATACAAATCGTCGAAACGTCGCACTTGATATAATTCATCGTGTCGTAAATCGCAAGCCCTGCCGTAACGCTTCCGCCGGGGCTGTTGATGTATAAACTGATATCCTTAGAGGGATCTTTGCCCTCCAAATAAATCAACTGAGCAACAACCGCGTCCGCAACTTGATCGTTGATTTCTCCCGTCAAAAAGATAATGCGGTCTTCCAACAGTCTGGAATAAATATCGTAACTTCTTTCCCCCTTCCCGGTGTTTTCCACAACGTAAGGGATTACCGTGTTCTTTTCCATAACGCTCCTTTTGATTGATAAGGGGACGTTCTTCGCGTCCCCGTTTTTTTAATTCTGTTCTTCCGTCGTTTTCGCGGTTTTCTTCGTTGCGGTCTTTGCCGTAGAAGTTTTTTTCGTCGCGCTCTTCGCCGTCGTGCTCTTGGTTGCAGTACTCTTCGTCGCGCTCTTTGTCGAGGCACTCTTCTTTGCCGCACCCTCTTTCTTAGTCGTAATCGTGTTGTTGGCTTTCAGATAATCGAAAAGTTTCTTGACGATAACGTCGTTCTTGACGTAATCCATCTGCTTCGCCTGCATATGCTTTTTGTATTCCGGCACAGCCATATTGGTATCGGCAGCCATTTCTTCGATTCTCTTTTCAACGTCCTCGTCCGTCGCTTCCAACTTTTGCTCGGTGATGATCTTGTCGATCACGAGTTGCTGTTTGACGATCTCGGTCGCTTGTGGAATAAATTCCTTTTGATATTCTTCCTTCGTCTTACCGACGTAACGGAGATAATCTTCCAAGCGGAGTCCCTGATACATCATACGGTATTCCATATCTTTAACCATGCTTTCCGCTTGATTTTCGATCAACGCGTCCGGAATTTCGATTTCCGCGCTCTCGGAAATCTTCTTCACGATCTCGTCCTCTAATTCGCGCTCCGCACGCTTTTCGTTCTCACTCTTCATGCGTGCGCGCACTTCTTTCTTATAAGCGTCAACGCTCTCCGCTCCGACGGCGTCCTTTACGAACTCGTCGTTGATTTCGGGAAGTTCCTTTTTCTTGATCTCGTGCAACTTGATTGCGAAAACGGCATCCTTACCCTTCAAATCTTCCGCATGATAATTTTCGGGGAACTTCACGTTGATATCCCGTTCTTCCCCTATATTCATGCCGACGACTTGATCTTCAAAGCCGGGGATAAAGGAATTAGAGCCCAACGCAAGCGATTGCTTTTCCGCCGTGCCGCCGTTAAACTTCACGCCGTCCACACTGCCGCTGTAATCGATCACGACGGTGTCGCCGTTTTCGGCAGCGCGATCGGTCACGTCGATCATACGAGAATTGCGCTCCTGCAAGCGCGTCAAATCCGCGTCAACGTCCTCGTCCTTAACATTATACTCTGTTTTGACAAAAGATATACCCGTGTACGCGCCGATTTTTACTTCGGGCTTTACGGCAACCGTCGCAATATAAGTAATGCCGTCGTCCGAAAAATCGCCGATATCCAAATCGGGTGCGGAAACCGCTTCGACGGACGTTTCCTTTTCTAAAATATCGTAATAATATTTGGGGAAAGACTCGTTGATCGCGTCTTCGTAAAAGATTCCCTTTCCGTATGCGTTTTCCAACATTTTCATGGGGACTTTCCCTTTGCGGAATCCGGGCAACGAATATCTGCCCTTCGTCTTATTGTAGGCGGCGACCTGAGCGGCCGTCCACTCCTCTTTATTCAGCGTAATTGAAATCTTTACCGTACTTTTTTCGGCTTTTTCCACTTTGTATTCCATAACTTACTCCTAACCTTTTCATTCTGTACTATTTTAACATACCTACAGTAAAATTGCAATGATTTTACGACCTTTTTCGGTCAACTTCATGCAAAAACAACGGGATTTATCGGTGTTTCAGCTCTAAAAAAGCCTCATTCGGATCGGGATCGACGACAACCGTCTTAAAATCCGTATAAAAGACGAAGCCGCTTTTCGCGCCGGACGGCTTTTTCACGAAGCGGCGCAAAGTATAATCCACTTCGATTTTACTGCTGCCGCGCCCCTCCGAATAATACGCGCAAACACGCGCCGCCTCTTCGATCACCTTTTCCGAAAAAGGTCGAACGCCCTTTTCCACGATCACGTGCGAAGAGTGATATCCCTTGGTATGCAGCCAAAGATCGCCGCCGCGCGCAGACGACGTAAGATAATCGTTAGACAAATTATTCTTGCCGACTTTTACGGTAAAGCCGTCTATTTCATAGCGATAATAAGCAGGCTCTTTGGGCTTTTTCTCACTTTTCTTTCCCTCGCGCGGAAGTTTCAGATAGCCGTTCTCCGCAAGTTCCGACTCTAAATCGGCAAAGTCCTCCGCTTGTTCGGCAAGTTCCGCCTCCGCTCGAACGGAAGAAAGATAAGAAAGTTCCGCTTCCGCCTCTTCCCTTTGCGGACGAATCGCGGCTAATGTGCGTTTTTTCTTTTGATACCGCTTAAAATACGCCTGCGCGTTTTCGGTTACGGACAATCTTCCGTCCAATCGAACGACGATCGGGCGATTTTCGGGATCGTAATAATTTTCCAATTCCGCACGATCCGCCCCCTTCGGAATCCGATAGGCATATGCCGTCAAAAGTTCTCCCTTTATGCGAAGTTCCTCGCAATCGCGGCAATCGAGTTCCTTTTCGGCAATCACGGCGCAACGCTTGACCAGTTTCTTTTCCGCCTGCGCGATATGATGCAAAACGCGCCGTTTTTTCTCTCCGAACAACCTCGCTCGTTCCCGTTGATCGTAAAACCACCCCTCCGCGTCCAAAAGAGAATCGAACGTTCGATACGTTCCCTCTAACGAACGGTAAGGCGAGACGAAAAAGTCTATCGGGATTCCGTCCCGTATCAACACGCAAGGCGCATAATCCTCCCCGGGAAACGCCGTAACGGCGGCGGCGAACAAACGCGCGCGCTCTCCTGCCGTTCGGTCGGGATACGCTTGCTCAAAGCGAAAGGCGATTTCATCCGCCGTGCTTTTCGCAAAGCCGCGTACACAACGAAAAAGGCAATCTCCTGCCGATCCGCCCGAAAACGCCGCGAAACAGCGTTCGATCTCCTCTCGCTCTTGCGGAAGTTTCTCTTGCGCGGGGGGAAGTTCGTAGCGCATACCGGTAAGCAACGGGCGCTTATTGGTTTCGTCGAACGCATACGTCTTAATGCTGCCGAGAATCATTCCGTCCCCCACTAAAATCAAGTTGGAATACTTTCCCATAATTTCCGCATAAAGTTCTTTCCGTTCGATCTCAAAAAAATCGTTCTTATTGGAAAAAATCAACCGCAAAATACGGTCGTCCCCCACGCGTTCCACGCGCTCTAAGGTCGCGCCCGTCAGATATTTGCGCAACAGCATGCAAAAATTCGGCGCGACGAGCGGATTTTCTCGCTCCCCGTACGAGGGAGCGACGCGACACGCCGCACTGTTTGCGGACAATGCGTATCGCATGGTTTTTCCGCCGACGTAAAAGGTCATGACGACCTCGTCCACAGACGGCTGCGCGATTTTATTGACCTTTGCGCCTGCCAACGTTCGATTCAATTCTTCCGCCAAAAAGCGGAGAGTAAAAGCGTCTTGCGGCATAATTCAGACCGTAAACTCCTTTCCGTCGTATTGTGCAAGCGGAGAATCCGCTCCGAAATGCAAAACCAACCTAACCGCGATCAACTCTTGCGAGCGAACGCCGTAACGGCGGTTAATTTCCTCTTTTCCGTACTTACCGTCCCCGATCACGAAATGACCGATATGCGCGAGATGCGCGCGGATTTGATGCGTTCTCCCCGTATAAAGCCGAACGGACAAATCGGACGTCCCGTCGCCGCGATCCGCAAGCAGACGGTATTCCGTTTTAATCTCCGCGCCGCCCTTTACGCTCCGATCATAGATCGCAACGCGACCGTGTTCGGAATCTTTTACCAAATAAGCGGTCAAAACGGCATGGGGCGGATTCGGAACGCCGTACACGCGCGCCCGATAATATTTTTCAAACGAACGCCTCTTAAAGCCATCCGTTAAAGCGGATTCGGCTACTCCGTTCTTAGCAAACAATAACACGCCGCGCGTGTTGCGATCCAGCCGATGAACGGGAACAACCTTTTTTCCGTCCGCGCAAAAACTCTCCGCAAGTTCCTCGGCGACCACGCCTTTGGGCTTGTCTACCGCTAAAATCAGTTCGTCCTCGTATAAAACGGCAGCGGTCGGACGAATGTCGCAATAAACTTGAACGAGACTTCCGACGGTAATCATGCAGTCTTCCGACGTACGCACGCCGTTTACTTTGACGTCTTTTTTGCGGAGCATCTTGCGAAACGCGGCATACGTAAGCGTCGGATAGACGCGCGCCAAAAATTTACTCAGTTTTTCGGGTTTTTCCCCTACAAATTCTCTCATAATTACCCGTGCGACAGGCTTCGCAACCGACGCATTTGTTTTTTCGGACAGCATAAATCACCGAAACGGCGAGGGGAATCGGCAAGAATATCCAAAGCAACCCTCGCGCCGTCAACAGAAAAACGGTGTGCGTAAGATACGCCGCACCCAATGCGAACGCCGTCTGTCCGAAAAAAACGAACGTCGCATATTTTCCGCCGATCTCTCGATGCAAAGCGGCAAGCGCGGCAACGCAAGGCGTATACAGCGTACAGAAAACCGCATAGCAAACCGCTTGTTCCGCACTCAGTGCGGCGCGGATTCCCTCCGGACACAGCACGAGCAACGTGGAAAACACGCTCTCTTTTGCAAACAGTCCGGTAACCGCGCAAACGGCAAACCGCCAATCGGTAATCCCCATCGGGTAAAACAGATACTTCAATCCATCGCCGACGACGGCTAACAGACTGAGCGACGGATTCGCGCAATAATGCAAGGAAAGATCGAAAGAAGAGAACGCCCATAACGCGACGGACACCGCCGCAACCACGCTCCCTATTCTCATTATAAAGTTTTTCGCGTAGAATAGCAAGGCTTTGAACAGTCTTTTCGGATTCACGCCGCGCAGAGGCGGCATTTCGAGCAAAAAAGTTTCCTCGCTCGGAAAGAGTTTATTTAAGCACCACGCCGCCAAAAACGCGAGCGCAGTCGCTCCGAAATACAACGCCGCCAATAACAACCACCGTCCCTCCGGGAAAAACGCGTTCGCCAACACGAGCAAAACAGGCATACGCGCGCCGCACGGCAACAAACAAAGCGAAAGAGCGGTTTTCTTTTGCAATCGTCCGTTATCCGCGCTGCGCGTAGAAAGAACCGCCATCGCCGTACAACCGAACCCCAAAAGCATGGAAAAGACCGCGCGACCGTTCAATCCAGCCTTGCGAAACAATCCGTCCGTTAAAAACGCCGCGCGCGCCGAAAATCCGCTTTCTTCTAAAACGATCAAAAAAAATTCCAACATCAACAGTTGGGGCAAAAAGCAGAGAACACCGCCGACGCCCCGTATGATTCCGTCCGCAAGCAGAGAAGAAAGCCATGGCGGCACACCCGAAAGCGCAACCGCCGTCAGCGAAGCGAGCGAATCCGTCCCG
>CAYRPB010000011.1:0-18005 GCA_964426105.1 uncultured Clostridia bacterium
GCAAATACGACCAGAATCGGAAACAGCGCGTTCAGAGATTGCATCAACCTAAAATCGTTAAACGTAAAGAACGGTTTGATTAAAATCGGCGACAGAGCGTTTGAAAACTGTTCAAGATTGGAAGAAATAACGCTTCCTGCAGATTTTACCGAGATTTATGCGAGCGTGTTTAACGGTTGTAAGAGCCTTAAACACATAAAACTTCCGGAAAAGTTGACCGTAATCGGGGAAAATGCTTTCGGCGATTGCGTGTTGTTAGAGGAAATGGTTCTCCCGGATACGATTATTAAAATAGACGACCTTGTATTTAGCGGTTGTACGAACTTAAAGAATATCGTATTGCCCGAGGGGTTAAAGAAAATCGGAAAAGCCGTATTTAAAAACTGCGTGTCGTTGACAACCGTTCATATTCCGTCTTCCGTCATTTATCTTTCGACCGATCTTTTCCGCGGTTGCAAGGGATTGAAGTCGATTATTGTTCATCCCAAAAACAGATATTATAAGTCGGAGCCCAATAAGCGTGACGGAAACGATCACGTATTGTTCAACAAGAGTAAATCCATGATTATCGCATATCCCGCAAGCAGTCGCGAAGTGCAGTATGATATTCCGGACAGCGTAACGGTCATAAGCGATTGGACGTTTAGCGAATGTAGCAAACTGAACCGTATTTCCATTCCGGACAGCGTAGAGGAAATCGGGGAAGGCGCTTTCTGCAATTGTAAATTGTTGGACGAACTCGTTGTTCCGGACAGCGTAGAAAGAATAGACGACTGCGCTTTCCGCGGTTGTGAGAGTTTGGAAAGAATTTTGATTCCCGGATCGGTGAAAGAACTCGGTTGGGGCGTGTTTGACGAGTGTAGCGAAAATTTGGTCGTTTATTGTGACGAGGGCACGGAGATTTACGCTTATTGTGAGAGAAATAAGATTAAAAACGACCGAATTTGCAATATGGAATCCAATTGACGGATGGAGAAAGAGAATCGTTGCTCCCTGCGGTTGATCGCAGGGAGCAAAATGCAATTAGTTGAACCGAACGTATATTTTACAAAGGGGGATAGAGTAAATGATTAAAAAATATAAAAACACGCTTGCGATTGTTTTTATTTTCACTTTATTATTAACTGTTTTTTTATCCTGTTTTTCTTTGTTGCCCGTTCGCGCTTCGGACGAAGTCAATTACAAAAAGAAAATTGTTTCGGTTGTTTACGACAATTCCGGTTCTATGGGAATGGCAAACGAACAAAAAGTAGAACTTGCAAAATATTCTCTGCAAACGTTGGTTTCTTCGCTCGGAATCAACGACGAGTTGATCGTTTGTCCGATGAATCAGTACAATTCGTTTGAAGTCGATTTGAGCAAAACCGATCGAACGTCTGAAATCTTGGACGTAATCGTGAACAATATCGCGCTTTCTCCGAACGGAATGACGCCGCTCGACTCGGTCGATAGAGCGGTTGCCGAACTCACGAGTCGCGGCATGAAAAAGTCGGCGGATTTAGGAAACGAAGAACCGGATAAAGAGTATTGGCTGGTAATTTTGACGGACGGTCAGTTTGATCTTTTATCGAAAGCATCCGAGTGTAACGATGCGTTGGAGAGCAAGATAAAAGACTATGCCGGGCTTAATACCGTTTATATGTCGTTCGGGTCGGGTGCCGTTGATTTGACGGATAAAGATCTTTCTTTGAACGTAAGTTATCCGTTTTTCGCGTATTGCGTAAAAGATCCGCTCAAGGTCGTGGACGCGATGGAAAGCGTTGTGAATAAAATTCTCGGCAAATACGGCGCGGACGCAAAAACGTACGCTATTTCGGATAAAACGCTGATAATCGATCTCGATCAATTCGATTTTGCCGTTAACAGTATTTCCGTTATAGCGCAAAATTGCGGCGCTGTTTTAAAGAGCGCTTCTTATAACGGAAAAAAAATCTCTCCCGTTCAGTGTGCCGTTTTGAATTCTTGCGGCGTTATAGGAGCGAACGGCGTGCCGATGAATGCCGGATATACCGCCGTGATAAAAAACGACGAATATATGTCGGGCGGCAAGTTGGAACTCGTTTACGATAAAGCGCTTAACGACGTTTCCGTGTTGGTTGAACCGGCGATTTTCATCGACGCGTATATCGAATATTCGGATAACGGCGTTTGGAAAAAAACGGATATGCAGTTTATTAACGGGAACCTTAAACCCGGGGATCGGATCAGGATCGGTTATGACGTTTTGAGCGCGGCTGATTCTTCCGTCGTAGATACGAAAACGATTTTCGGCGAACACGTAGAAAAGGTGACTTATTGCGGCGCAGGGTACAAAATCGGGGAAGAGATCGAATTACGGGAAGGGAATAATGAAATTTCGATTACCGTAGAAGTCCTTGACGGACGGTATTCGATGTATTCTTCCTTAATGTGCTACGTGGAACGAAATCCCACTTATTACAGAATCGAAAGCGCGCTGACGCAAGGAACGGGGGACGATTATAAAAAAGCAAACGTAGCGTTTACCGTTTTTGCGAACGATCAACAACTTACCAAAAAAGAACTCACCGATGGATACGATTGGGAAATAACCGCAACCGATTCGGATGAAAATCCCGTAACGGTAGGCATATCGTTAGATAACGACGGAAAAATACAAGTCGCGTTTGACGGCAACGCTCTCGCGTTCGGAAACTATCGTATAAAGGCTTACGTGGTTTCCAAGACGAGCAAGATTTCAAGGACGACGACGCAAATCGTCGCAGTCGCGCCGAAGAGCGTGGAAGTTTCTTGTTTGAACAACGATTATTTTCAAATAAGCGAGTACAGATTGCGCGAAACGTCCGAGGTGGTTGCGTTTCGGTTGTTGCTCGACGGCGTGGCAGAGTCGTTTGAAAACGATATCGTCGACTATAAGGTAACGTTGGACGGTTCGGATATTACCGATCGGTGCGTTATCGAAGAAAAAGAATTAAAGTTTATTATCAACAGCGATCATTTGATTGATTTTAGCGTCGGCAAAAAACAAATCAAAGTCGAAGTGAGCGCATTCGGGGGAATCAGTGCGCAAGGCGTTTACGATTTTGAAATATTATCATCTGTTTATAGAGTAGAAAAACTCGATTACGGAGAAAGAACGTTCGATCGATATAACGTTTCCGAGGCAAATGCCGGAACGTATTTTAAAGTTTATAAAGACGACGTTCTTATTTCCGTAGAAGAAATTCAAGAAGCCTTGGATAACGGAGAGATAACAATCGATACGAATCCGATCGGTTGGATCACGTTGTTGCCGTGTGGCGTCAATGTAACCGTAACCGATATCGAGGGCGAACCGGTTATCGCGTGTACGGTTGTTTCGGATATTTTCAATCCGCTTGACAGTTTGTTGGGGGCGTTTATTTTTGCAGATCAAAAAGATATCACGCTTTCGTATAACGGCGTCGTTGCGACGGATACGGTTTTCATGACGCCCGTTAGTTTTGTTTCTCGATTGATTCGCTGGATCATACTTTGCGTTATTATTCTTTTCATATTGCATTTGGTATTATTCGGAATCGGATTTTTCGTCGCAAAACCGTTGCCGCGCGGAACGCTTTTGAAACTGAAAGTCAATGCCGAAGAGTATTCGGAAGAGATAAGAATTTCAACTCAAAAGTTGAATATGGCGGCAAAAGATATTATCTTGTGGCATTTGTCGCGATTGATTCCGTTTAGAGAATTTAAAGATCAAAAGCCAAAAACGTTATTTAATCTCGTTATGATCGGCATTGATAAAAAGACGAGAAGACCGAACGCTACCGTGCAAGGTCGGTTTGCTTTGGTTGAATATACGGCTTTGATCCCGGCAAATAAAGACGGTACGGAAATACAAAACGTAGTCGACGGTTATAAAAAGGGAAAAGGAAAAACGAAAATTGCGGTAAACAGCCGTTCGTTCTTGCGCTTTTTTAGGAAAACGAATAGTAAGTACCAAAAAGGCGATGTAATAAAGAGTATAACCGATAACGATTGGTACGGGATTCACAAAATAACCGACGGACAAGTCGATGATTTAACGGGATTTATAGTGTTTAAGCACTATCGAAAATAAATTATTAAATAAAATGCTTACAAAAGCGTAACAAAAGGAGAGGACGATGAAAAACATTCTTTTAATCGGCGTAGGCGGTACCGGGAGTAATGCTGTTGATATTTTAAATGCAAAAATCAACGAACTCGGTAACCAAACCAAAAGCAACATTTCGGCAATCGTATTCGATACCGACGTGGGAAGCGTGGAAACGATAAAATCCGCAACTCCCGTAAGCATGGCTGATCCGGCAAGCGTCGGAACGATATGCGACAGAGTAGGGCTTGAATACATTAGAGAGTGGTTTCCGTGCGACGACAAAGCGGTTCGTTCGCAGGAAATGATCAGAGGTGCTTCGCAATGGCGTAAAAAATCGTATCTTGCGTTCCTTAACCTCATGAATAAGCCGCAAGCGCGTTCGGCGTTTATCGGCGCACTCGAAGATATGTCCAAAGATCCCGGCGCGACGTGCGAAGTTTACGTCATCGCGTCCATTGCCGGCGGCACGGGGTCGGGTTCGTTTATTCCCATCGCGCTTTATGCGAGAAGATATTTGCGCAAGCAACTCGGGAAAAACCCCATTGTAAACGCAATGGTCGCGCTTCCCGATATTTACGCCGCTTCGCAAACGGAAGACAATCGGATCAAGATTTATGCGAACGCGTATGCTATTTTAAGAGAATTAAACGCAATTTATCTTGTTGCCAGAAACTTTAACAAAGGGGAACGCACGAAGATGAAGAAAGCACCCGTCAAGTTCAAGATCGGCAATGCCGACGAACCGAACGTAGGCGTGCTTTTCGATGCGGACGATCCGCAATTCTGGACTCCGGAAGCCGCGCCGTTTACCCAAATTTTCGTGCTTGACCGTATTCCCGGCTTAAAGTCTATCGCGGCGCACGATATCGTTCTTGCCAACTCTCTTTATACGCTTATTTGTACGGATATTGGCGTTGAGTTCGACAGCGAAGCGTCCAATCACGAAATTCTCCGTTCGCAGAATAACGGAAGCAATGCGATTTACGCAAGCATTTCTACCTCGCAGATGACGTTCCCGATCGAAACGATTTTGGATTATCTCGCGCATGATAAGGCGTTGAAAGCGTGCGACGGCGAATGGCTTGTTTTGCATCGCGAGGTCGAAAAGAAATTGCGTGAAAAAGAGCAGGAAAGCGTAGATTCCGGACGGAAGTATGTCGCAAAAGAAGGCGAATATGCGCTTATGATGTTGGACGCGCTTAAAAACGACGTCGAAAATAACGAAGGAATCGTAAACGAATTGGTCGAAAGAGGAACTGCCGTTTATGATGAAAACGGAAAAGTAACCAAACAGACGACCGCAGATATTTATTTTGAAAACTTAGAAAAAGCGCTTGAAGAAAAAATTCAACCGTTCGAGAAGCCGTTGAAGATCGAAACGGAAGATTTAAAGACGCCCGGCGACTTAGTGGACGCTTGCGATGAGATTAGGGACGAACTTAAAAAATATTTCAAAAACTGCGTTGCCGCTATCAAGAGAATGTCGAACAGCGTTTCCGAGGCGATTATCAGTTTTGATAAGAATAAATTCGATAAAGACAAAATCGGTGGCGACAACAACAGACTTTCGTTGATAGACGGCTTGCTTAAAAAGGATAAAAAATACTTGCATCCCGTTACCGCTATGGTTCAACTTTGCAGGTTTAGAAAGTTGATTCTTGACGCAAAGACGGAAGGAGGAGAATGGATCGCGTTGAAACAGAGAGAGGTTTCTGCGATTCCCGCAGACTTGTTGCTGGTAGATGAAGGGAAGTGCGTTCCAGACGGATATAAAATTGCGAGCAGCGTATATGCGAAGGGCGGCAAAACTCGGTTAAACGATATCGTCAACAGCGATGGCGAAAATTATTTGTCCTCCAAAAAGAGAACGAAGATTGTCGTGGATAAAGCGTTCGTGGAAGTAGACGCAAAATACGTAGCAAATCAAATTTCTGCCGGCGCGGTCAATCAATTAAAATCCATTGTTTTCAAACGCCTTGCAAAAGACGTCGATTTGTTGATCGAAAAATATAAAACTTTCTTTAGTCGCTTCGAGAAAGAGAAAGAAGATTTGATCGAAGATACGAAGACTGCGCTCAGAAAGGATAGCGGCTTGATCGACAGCGTATTAAATATTTATTCGACGGAAGCGGACAAAAACGAAATTAAAGAAAAAGTGTTCAGAAGCGTCGGACCGGAAAGCGTCAAGTCGCTTGAAGAAACGGACGATTTAGTCGGAAAGGGCGTCTTTATGAGCGTATACAATTCTGCTTACGCGACGAAGAACGAGATGGAATTCGACAATAAGGATATTGCCGCATACCGTGCTTTGTTCAGCAATATGGTTAATGCCTATAAAGACTTTATCAGAAAGAGCGATTCCTTTAAGGCGATTGCGTCGTACAATATCGTAGAGGCGATGGAAGCGGCGTGCGCAAACGGCGAAAAGAGCAAAGAGAGCGTATTTGCGGAATACTTCTCTAAAGTTCAGTCGCTTGCTACGCCTGCGTTGAAAATCGATACGAGAATGGATTTAGGCGATTTGGTCGAGCCTTCCAACATTGTCGTTTACATGATGTCGAGAGAAACGGGTAAATACATAAAGAAGCACGCAGACGAATTGAAACTTCAATTGCCGCAAGGACAGACGAAAGAAGACGCCGTAATCAAATCTTGCGCCGAAGCGTTTATACGGAAATATTCGGGGAACGATTCCGCAAGAGTATCCATCGTGAAAGATATGTCGAGTACGGTTCTTTACTGTACGGGCGAGATTATGGATATTACGCCGCTCAGAATTCCTAAGTTTAACGAGTTGAGCAACGAGAACGAAAATATTTATTACGTCAACTATTGCAAGGCGATCAAGAACTTCAAATATTATGCGACCGACATGTGGAATCCGCATATCGGAAACAACTTGTTCCAGAGAGGCTATTTGCCGTTCATGAACGAGAAGAAAGAAGAACTCGAAGACGTTAAAATGGTAAAAGCGTTGTTGCAGGGCTTGTCGTCCAAACAGATCGTTTATTCCAGAGGACTTAGCCAGAGCCGTAACGAATACTATTTCAGATGGGTGAAAAACGGCGTTAAGAGCGTGATCAAAGGAACGGACGGGAAAGTCGTTAATACGACGAATATCGTGCAGTTGATCAACTGGTTGCGGAACGAAGACGATCTTGTCGAAGAATGGAGCGAAGAATTCGATCGGGAAATCGACGCGCAAAAGCGTGCGTTGCCGAGCATCACGACCGATTCCGGTTCTCAGGTTAAGATTCTCGAAAGCGAACTTACGAAGAGCAAGTTTATGAGTTTCTTCCATAACGCGTTGTTCCAAGTCGGAAAGAACGATAAGCCGGAAAACATAAAACTTCTTGAATTCGCTTACATGATAAAGACGAGCGAAGAAGCGTCCAGAGATTGCGATTATGCGGAACGCATTATCAAGACGAGTTACGACGTATTTAAGGACTTTATCGCTTACAGAGCGAATCCGTCGACGACGCCGGAATTGTTCCTTAACGTCTATAAGCAGCAGTTGACGAAAGTTTTCGAATCGTTTGCGGACAGTAAAACGGTTAGAACGCTCGGAGAAGATTGCGATAAGTTTGTATCGCAAATCATCGGTTGGTTGGAAAGCCAGAATACGTTTGTCGTTCAGCCGTTGGACGATGAAAGCGGAACTTCTTTGAAAGGAAAGTTTAGTTATGAAGATTTCCCAGAAGTCAAAACGCAGGTAGACGAAATAAAAACGCAAGCGAAGAAAAACAAAGAAAAGAAAGCGGAAGCACAGAAGTAAATAAAACGGTCGCCGAACCGATTCAATCGGTTCGGCGATAAAAAAATTAGTCTAAGGGGATCGTTATGAAAAAAGTCCTTGTTTTAGGAATCGGTGGTTCAGGATGCGCTGTTGCGGAAATTTATTCCGAAGCCGTAAAGAACAATGAAAACATTCGATTTTTGGGAATTGATACGGACGTCGAAGCGTCGGAAAAAACAAACGGAATAAAAACGTTGTGTCTGACCGATTATTCCTCCTTAGGCAAAGCGGTCGACGCGCTCGGAAAGGAAAGCGTATCGGAATGGTTTCCGTGCGACGACAAGGACGGAAAGGTTCAATTTTTCAGATCCATGGAAATGAGCAAAGGAGCAAACGGTTGGCGAATGAAAGGTTTGCTTTCGTTTGAATATATGCTTTCCGATGAGGAGAAAAGGGGAACGTTTCATAAGGTTTTAGACGACGTTGCGCATAGCAATAACGAAACGTTGTGCGAAGAAGTAGAAATCATAATCGTAAATTCACTTTGCGGCGGAACTGGCAGCGCGTTGTTTTTGCCCGTTGCGCTTTACGTGAAGAGATATTTAAAAAACAAATACGGAAAAGAGATAACGGTTAAGGGCTTGTCGGCTTGCCCCGATATTTACGAAGATTGTCTGACTTCCGAAAACAAGATAAAGGCATACGCGAACGCGTATGCGGCGATGAAAGAATTTCACGCTGTCGATCTCGTTTCCAAGGGGTATAACGAATACGCTGAAAAAACGAGCAAAAGCAAGGTTAAATTTAAGATCGGTTCGGAAAAAAGTAAGGGAATCGGCGTGTTGTTCGATAGCGAGAAAAAGGCGTTTGGCGAAAAATCCGCGCAACCGTTCGATAAACTTTATCTCTTTGAACGGATTGTCGGCACTCACACCGTAAAAGCACACGAACAGATGATGGCGAAAGTATTGGGTTTAATCGAAAGCGAAACGGTGGAGCGAGAAGAGAACGTTTACGCCGGGATTTCGATTTCCGAAGTCGTTTTTGAGTACAATGCCATTATTGATTACGTCGCGCTGAAAAAGACGTATGACGATATCGAAAACGAATGGTCTTGGTTGTACTCCGTTGCGGCAAAAGAACGTTCCGCTACGGAAACGGCGGCGAGTACCGAAGGCAAGCGTTTTATCGAGCGGTTTGCGGCTGATTTCGTCAACGTTTATAAAACGACGCTCGGCACGGATAAGTATTCCGAATATCTTGCTTTGAACAGAGAGCAAATCGGTTGCGACGACGTTTTGTTCGACGTCGATGCGAAAAAAACGCCTGTGATTACGGACGATCAAATCGATTGCTATATTTCCGACGTTACAAAGGCTGTTTGCGCGTTTTTTTCATGCGATGCGTTAACCGCGCTCGATGAAGAATTAAAGTTTGAGAATTGTAAAATACAATCGGTCAAATTATTTGATTCTAAGCAGGCAAAACAAAATAAACTCGATGCTTTTTTCGGAAAAATCGAAAAGTGTAACGGCTATCTTGCCGATTATTGGAGAAACGGGGCGAAGCGTTTTAACGAAATCGCAGAAAAAATTTCAGCGAGTGTATTCGCCGAAAAAGGAAATTTATCCTTAAAAGAAAGATTGCTTTCTTTGAACGGAACGCGGCTGCATCCCGTTACGTCGCTTTTGGTATTGTCTGCGTTTTACGTGCGTTTTTCGGAGTCTTACGATAAAAACGTCGAGGGCGACAACGTGTTTTTCCGTTCAAACGACGGCGGCTATTTGCCGTTAGAGGTTTTGAAGCGAATAGATTTTTCAAAGAGCGTTTCTTGTGAACGGTATTCCGCTTTGGGTGTTGCTCGAATGACGGAAATTTTAAACTTGAACGATGAAAAAGTCGATAAGAAAATCATAAAAGCCTTTAACGATGTCATTGACGATTTCGATACGGCGAAAAATAAAATTAAAAAGACGTTTACAAGCGCGGTATTGACGCGCATTGCCGAAGCAACGGAGAAACTGTTACAAAAATACGTAACGGTATTCGACGCTTTCCCGTCGGTTTTGAGCGATAATAAAGTAGACGTGAAAATCGCGCTCTTAAACAATACGACGAATACTTGTACGAGAATGAACGTCGGTTGCGGTGTGGACGTTAAGGAACGCGCATACGAATTATATGCCGAAGACGTAAGAGAGGACTTTTCTTTCGACGGTATTTCCGGCAACGTTTTCGATGCGTGCTTGCGCGCAGACGATTTCGGATCTCTTTTCAAACGGTTATCCGCAGAACGACGTAACGCTGTTTGCGAGAATCAAAGAATGAGCGCGTTAACGCATACCGATGTTTTAAGAGTGTTGCACGACAGGGATCTTTTTGCCGAAAATTATCCGCAAAAATCAAACTATGACGACGTAAAGCAAGCGTTTTCTTTGACTGCATTGCCGTTGAATATCGAAAGGAAAGGCGACGATAAGGACGGGAAAATCAAAACGCAAACCATAACGTTAGTTCCGAAAGAAGCGGGCGCGTTTGCGAAAAAGGTGCTTGGCAAAGAAGATATCGGCTTGCAAGACGCCGTGGATCGATATTTATTCAGACAAGGCGGTATCGAACAAGTTACGGTTTCCGATTCGGTTTCCGCGAACAAGATTTTTTCGGTCAGAAAAGTGTATAATTTCGATTTGTGCTCGTTTAGCAAAGTCGATGAAAGAAACGGAAGTTCTAAGTATTATAAAAATTATGTAAAAGCGCAAAGCGTAAAAGAAGAACAGTTTACGCAAATGTGGAATCCGCATTTATGTAAGGATCGTTTTGACGAATATTTGCCTTTTATCAATCCGCAACATCAAGAGGCGTATGAAAAAGGCGTGTACAAAGCGGTTTTGTATATGCTGAATAAGGGCGTTTTGTTTGTCAATCCGGATGCCGAAAACCATAATGCGTTTTATTACAACGAAGAAGATAAGCAAAAGGAAGCGCTTTTTGAGGGAGCGCACGTTTTGTTGAGTAAAACCGAAAATTTATTCGGTTTTATGCGTGAAAACGCGACCTTAGCGATTCGATACGCGCAAAAATTCGATGAAGGATTAGAAAAAGAGGCTTCGTCTTTTCCGTTAAACGGATACGATAAAGTCGATTTGCCGCTCATTAAGGAAGCGATTTTAAACAGCGATATCGCGGATATGTTGACGGGCGATATGTATGCGTACGTGCGTTCGATCAAGCCGATCAAGGCGAAGAGTTTGATCGATTTTATCGTCGAACTGTCTGAAAAAGCAGAGTTGAAATTCGAAGTCGAAAATTTAGTGAAAGTTATCGGGGAAATTTTATCGTTTGCGGTAAAATACAGAACCGCAAGCAATGAGGAAAGCGAGAAGAAACTTTATTCCGAAGTGCTCGAAGGAATAAAGAGCAAATACGAAAAGCAAGCAAAGCAAAAGGGACAAAAGAAATACAAGGAAAAGTCCGATTTGTTTTTTTGTTTGTTTGAGAAGATTGCAAAGACCGTTTAGTAAAGAATATTAAACGGCAAAAGAAGAGGGAATTATGCTTACATACGTAATAAATACTTCTGAAAATAAGACGTTTGATAGCGATCAACTGTTTAGGTTGGTCGGGTATAATAAGATTTGTTGGCTGAATTATGCTCTGAACGAAATGGAAAAGTGCGCGGAAGAAATTTGCGAAAGGCAGACGGTTCTCGGCGCGGACGATTTCCGTATCGCGATTCTCGTCGATTTTTACGGGTTTAATCGAGTGAGAAATTTTTACGGAACGGACGGTTATTCGCCGATCGAAACCGGCGTCGATTTGAGCGTGTATTTTCCGTTTATAGAGGCGTATATCGTCGATCATCTTTATTCCCGTATCAGAAAAAAAGAACTTGTCGTGAAAGAGCGGCATATCTTTTATATTCAGAACGGAAAGCACGATAGTTTTAACGTTTTAAGCAATGAATTGAAACAATTGGAATACGTGCTCGAACCGGACGAAGACAGCGTTACGGAAGTAATTTCCGTAAAAACGTTGAGATCGGATATCGAAAAACAAATCAAAGAAAGAGAAGAAAAAGAAAAGGCGGCGAAATTCATCACGGAGGAAGACCGCGATGCTTTGCTTCAAGAATATATCGAGAAAAAAAGAACGTTGGAAAACGTAAGAGATTACGCTGCTTTAACGGAAATACGGGAAAAATCGGGCATCGATTCGCAGGAGGAAACGGACGAATCGGAAGAGTTTTCGTCCGTGCGGAAAAACGAGATCTATATAGACGTGCCGCAAAAACGGTATTCTCGTTTTCATCTGTATTGCACGAAATCGCTTTCCTTGAACTTTGAAATGTCCGATTATCCTTATACGAATGAAAAAGGCTTGTCCTTTGAAGAGTTTTACAGAGCGTTTAAGCAAAGGGAAAGTCAGTATTGCGGAATCAAGAGATACCATTATTATGCTTCGTTCGGAAGCGGCGCGGCAAAGGCGGCGTTCGATAATTTATCGCTCTCGTTATATTTGATAAAAATGTATGAAAGAGAGGAACGGATCAAGCAAGACGACGAAGTTATTATCGGCAGAATCGATCCCGAAAATTTGAAATCGATGCTGATTACGTCTTGGAATAAAATTTGTTCGGCGCGAACGATTGCGTTAAACAACAGTTCGCAGTATTACGATATAAAGAATTTTTCGCAGTCGTTTGAATTAAACAAAGAGGAGCGAAAAAAAGAGTCGAGCAAAGACAATCGGGCAAAAGCGAGAAAAGAGGCTAAAGACAAGTCGCCGGAAGAAATTTATAAAGCCATTTGCGAGATGGCAGACGAAAACAACGAACAGCGGAACGAAAGGGAAAAGAAAGAATTAGACGAGTGTATGAAAAAATACCTTATCGTTCGCGACGATACGAAAGAATCGACGGATGAAAGCGGATTTGCGATGATAAAGGAAGATTGTCCCAAGGTTTCTCAATGCCCGTCCAGAAACGATTACGAAAACGTAATTGCGAAAAAGAATACGGCGATTTCAAAAGTTTTAAAAGAAACGATGAAGGTCGAGTATCAAAATAAGGATTATTCCAAACAAAAGGAAGTCGCCGGTAAAGCGTACGGCGAATATCTGCTTGCAAAGCGCAGTTTGGGAAAGAACCTTATGGGAGATATCGTCGTTTGGCTTTTGACTATGTTGGTCATGCTTGTGCCGTTTATGGCGATTAAATCCTTTCATTTTACTTCGATAACGTTGTTGGTTATCATGGCGGCGGTTTTAACGGGCGTGTTTTTGCTTGCGTTCGTAATCAGAGTGTTTCCGCTGATTTCAAAATTAAAAACGGCGAAAAAGACGTTAAAAGAGTGTTTCGTCGAATGCACGAAACAGCAAAAAGAGGCGCTTGAAGACTACCGTTATCGTTATGAAACCGAATTGGTAACCATCGAGCATTTGCGGTATGAAATAAGAAATATTACGCGTTTGTACGAGTATAATCTCGCAAAGAACAGAAATATAGAGTCGCACAGACAAATGCTTGAAATCGTTGAAAACAAACTCAGCGCGATGCTCAACAATTTAGGCGTCGAACCGGTTATCGTGAAATATAATGATTTGAGCGACGAATTTGACGTAAACAAATCCTATATGTCGAACGATAACAGAATTTATAAGATTTTTTCTATCGAAACGATAGAAAACCTTTTCGACAACAATAAGGAGAGATAAGATGACGACGTTAATAAAAGTAGTTGCGCTGATTTTGGTGTTGTTTTTGATTGTTTATCCGATGTTGCCGATAAAAACCAAAGGCAAAAAATTTTCATCGATCGCTGCGCTTAAATTCGATTCTCCGCATATGCGCAAAAATGCAATTTTTATTTTTGTCGCGATTTTCGAGTTGGTTTTGTTTATCCTTTTATACGGGGTAATCGAAGATTTAGGGGATATTGTGCTCGGTATTCCCGTTATCGGCGACGTTTTTTCGGACGTAACGAATGCTTTGGGATCGAACGTACGGTTCGTGACGTTTGCCGTGGCGGTTATTATCGGCAATTTAGTGATGATTTACGCTTACGTCGTCCTAAAATCCGTCGTAAAAGGGGTTCTTAACAAGTTTTTCGGCGGAAAAGAGAAGAAAAATGCAAAGCCGGAAAAAGAAGAAATCGTCGAAGACGACGTTGCGGAAGAAGAGGAAGAAAAGAAATCCCTTCGCTCAGACAATATTCCCGTGCTTGATCACGTCCGCAAGAAAAGAAAAAAGAAGGTCGCCGATGAGGAAGATCTTGACGGCGAATCCGAAGAGAAGAAGAGATACGGCTTTTTTGCGTATTGTTTTTTCGAGGGCGAAAATTACGAATATGCAAAGCCGTCCGTTGCGCGTCTCATTACGATTCTGCAATGGTTCGTATATCTTGTCGAGGTTATTTATGTAGCGTTGATCCTTTCGATTTTGGTTTCCGCGTTATTCCCCGTATCGTCCGGCGTTTATACGTTCTTGCTCGATACGCTGAAAATCGAACAATGGTATTTGTATCCTTTCCTGTCCGTTATTATCTTGCAGGAAATTTGCAATACGTTCAAAACAAAGGCAAAGCCGGACGACGGAATCGCTTGCCGGGAAGAAAAACTATCCGAAGAAGAAAAACGCAAGGAAAACAAAATAGCGTTACGTTCGCTTTCGTCGGATTTGAAAAAGAGTTTCGACGCGGATCATAAATTGCGTTATTATCCGAGCAGACAAACGAACGACGATAAGTTTGAATATGAATTTACCGACAGTCCTTATAAGAGCGCGATGGAATACATTCAGAAGACCGTCGCGAATCGAAACGGGAACAGGGGACAATCGTATTTGGAATGTCTTGACGCGATTTTCAATGAAGAGCACGTCTATTTTTGCGCGTCCTTTTATTCGGAAATCGGCGAATATTTGATCGCGTATACGTATACGCGGTTGCTTGCCGGCGAAAGACTTGTTTTCGTGGTATCGGATAAAAACAAGCGAGACGCGTTAAGACGGTATATTTTAAGGCGTTTGACCAAGATGACGGGGTGTACTTCCGAGGTTACTTGGCGCGTATATACGAAAGAAGATCGTCTTGACCAAGCGGATATTCTCATTGCTTCACCGGAGGATTTTAAGGACGACAATATCGTAGAAAATTATCCGGATTTTTTCGAGGAAGTTTGCAACGCGATATTGATTGACGCAGACAAAGTGGTTTCATTGGAAAGTTACCTTTGTCCCGTGTTGGCGATTCGTTTATTAAAAGCCACGTCGAACAGAATTAAATTCGTATTTTTATCGCAAGATTTGATAAGAGGCTTTGCGGCTTCAAGTTTGCCTAAACTTTTCTGCGTCGATAAGGTGTTAAGTTTTTCGAGTGCGACGGATAACGAGGAAGTCGAATATACGCTTTGGAATAAAGAAAGCGCTAACAATCGCATTTATTATAAGAGCGGTCAGAAGTTGATGAGTCTGGAAGGCATTATTGCGGAGAAGGCTTATAAGTACGGAATCGACGGCATCAGAGTGGTTACGTCGTCGCCGATCGATCACGGAGAACGGAAAATTCTTGAAGAACACAATGTGGAAATCAACGAATTTTATAAAGACGTACCGAATATCAACTATATGATTTATAGCGACGATCGGTGTAATTTGGCGTCTGCCATTTATACTTGTACGAGATTCAGGGGGCAGCGGAATTCGGTCGTGCAAATTATAAGCAAGCCTTATCTTTTGCGCGAGTATTTTATGTTCAAAGCGACCAAAGAAAACTTTATTAAACGGTCGTCGTTTATTCAACCGCGCATAACCGAGCATGCGGAGAAAGAGCGGTTAAGTTTGTTGAAAATTTTCTGTAAAGCGGCTACTGCGGACGGCATGAGCGTAACCGAGTTCGTGACGGAAATGAAGAGCACGATCACCATTTCCAGAATCAGAGGGGATATTCCTCTTTGCTCGTATTGCCGTAATGAAAAATTCGATAATCTTGAAAGCGTAGTCTTAAAGGACTATGCCGCTTATTTGATTGCCGCTCTTTGCGACGACGCGAATACGAAATTTCAGGACAGTTACGGAAACAAATCCAAGGATTATTATATTTTGGTGGATCACGTAAATCATGAATTGTATTCCTTGACGAAAGAAAA
Source organism: uncultured Clostridia bacterium (assembly GCA_964426105.1). Taxonomy (GTDB): domain Bacteria; phylum Bacillota; class Clostridia; order Christensenellales; family Borkfalkiaceae; genus UMGS621. Next base: position 15,972 of record CAYRPB010000011.1, read on the forward strand.
GTTTATCGTATTCAAGAAAGTAAGAGAAGTTCTTGAAAAGGTTTTCTCTTGCAGCGAGAGGGTAACGTTACGGTTAAACGATTCTAATATCGGAATTTTGGAAACGTTCCCGACGAGAGTTCCTCTGGAATACGTTGTCGGGCAGCCCATCATTTATAACAATGCCGAGTACGAAATCGAGCAGATTTCCGACGATAACAGGATTATTTTCCTTCGCAGAGAAAACGTAACGTTTAAGAATTGTCTGGATACCGTGTTTTTAAGACGGTACAAAATCAATTCTTTGGAAAAAATAGGAACGGACGGCGTACTTTACAATTCGGAATCCGTTTTAAAAGAAATCAAGGTTACGATGATGAAAGCCGATATCGAAGGGGAAACCTACGGGTTTTATAATTTGATGTCGAACAACCAATCGCTTGACTTCGTTCACGGTGTAGAGGGAAATCCGCATTTGGAAGAAATATCGGTTGAGAAAAATAAACGTTATTTGCGTGACGGAAGATTGTTAAAAGTAACGCTTACTTCGGATTTGGAATGTAACGACGGTATGCGTCTGTTGTGTTCTGCGGTATTCAACGAATTTATAAAAACGATATTTCCTAAGGCATATCGTTGTATCGCGATCTGTCCGATTTTAGAAGAACCGTTTGCGTTTGACGAGGAAACGGAAGCAGAAACCTTTGCCGATAAAATCAAGACGCTTTATCCTTATATCAAGCAAGCGAGTGAAGAGTTTACGGAAACGGACAAAAATCGGATGCGCTTTTTGTTTATAAACGATTGCGAAGAAGACGTCGGTGTTTTGGATTGGTTCTATGATAAACTTGCAAGTTATATGCAGGAGTTTTTAATCAACGCTTATTCGTACCTTTATTGGCTGAATGCGCGTCCCGATTTGAACCATTACATCTATTTCGGAGCGGATAAACTTTGCGAATGTTTTGATTTGGAGGGGTGTATTAAACTCTTTACCGGATATAACATTATCATAAGCGACGACGGAAAGGAAAATTATCAGACGGCAGGCGAATACGAGGAAGAAGAAAAATTGAGATGTTCGTTCTGTCATAATTACATGGAAAGCGGCAGGTACAGTTTTTTCGATGACACCAAGACGTCGTACATTTGCGCCGATTGTATGGATATTATAGGAGATGAAACGCAATTAAAAGAAACTTCCGAAAAAATTAAAAAATATCTTGCAGTCAACTATCCGGAAGTCGGTTTCGGTTATGCGGAAGTCGTTTTTGCACCGGAAAAAGAGAAGATATCCGACTTGAACGAGTGGTATTTCAGGTTTAATCCGGATAAGCGACAAATTATCGTCGGATATGAGTTGCCGTCTAAGAATTTAGAGGTCGCTATTTTGTGCGGCATTATCAGTATGTGGCAATACGATAACGACTTAATGACGGAATATTCCAATGCGCAATTGAATTACGAGCAGTTGAAGTATTTGAGGAAGCAGAATGCGGAAAGCACTGCGCAATGGATTTACGATAATCTCGATCAAACTCGGCGCGAAAACGTGGACGAAATAACCGACGGAATAAAATCGATGGTAAAAGACGACGATGAAAATTCGTATACGAGTTTTTCGTTTATGATTGAGTCGGGCGAAAAAATGCGTTTGATGGAAGAAGAAGTCGATTATGAAGATATCGAAGACGAAGAGTATTCTGACTTTTTGTATGATCCGAACAAGACGCCGAGATTTTGGAAGCGTTACTTTTTGTTGGAAGGAAAAGAGAACCGCGGAGAAGTCGCTGTAACGGATGATGACGGTGATGACGTTGAGGACGATGACGGGGGTGAAGAGGGTGACGATATGCTTGCAAATCAGATGAGGATATTTGTCGATGATTGCAGACCGAATTGTCCGCCGCCGAGCGACGACGATGACGGAGACCTCGACTCAAGCGATTTGTTCAATCCGCTGAATGACGATCCGTATGATGATCCGTTGCTTGACGATGATTCGGACGAAACGGACGAGGTTGACGAACTTGACGATTCGGACGAAACGGATGA
>CAYRPB010000011.1:18105-26193 GCA_964426105.1 uncultured Clostridia bacterium
GACATCGACGGCGACGATCTCGACGACGATGACGATGATCTTGACGGCGAAAAGCGTACGGAGAAGAAAGGGAATAAAAAGTCCGATAAAGGAGAAAAAGAACGCAAAAAGAAAGAAGATCAACTGAAAAAGGGGCAAAAGCGCAAAACGGGGTTTAAAAAAGTTCCGTATGAATTGGAAGAAGAAAAGAATCCTAAGTTAAGAATTTATAACGAAATCGTTCGCCATGCGTACAATTACGACGAAAGTATGTTTTTGCGAGAGGGCGTAACCGATAGCGAACTCAAGAGTCTGTTTGAGTGTGCGAAACAAGATTATCCCGAACTCTTTTGGGTGAATGCTTATAGGTATACGGAGAAAGAAATCGGATTGTCGTTCCGTTGTAAAACGGCGTCCGGCGTGCTTGACGTAAAGCAAATCGAACGGAAGTTGAAAGAATTACGCAACGGTGCGAAATTCTTCCTTAAAGGGATCACGAAAAAGACCGATCCGTATAAAGCGTTGATGACAATTTATAAGCGGTTGATTTTGACGCTCGATTACGACGGTAAAGGCTTGAACGAACGGATTGACGCCGATTTGACAAAGGACGATCGGTTGCGCTCTTTACACAGTGCGATCGTACGTCATAAAACGGTCTGCGCCGGCTATGCGGTAGCCATGCAGTATTTATTACAAGCGGTCGGGATTCCTTGCGCTTACGTTGTCAGCGAGTCGTATTCTAATGAATGTCACGCGTTCAACATCGTGAAGTTGGGTAAATATTGTTATTATCTTGACGTAACTTGGGGCGATCAATCGAATACGACGAACGGCGACCGCAATAAAGATATCATCGATTACGGTTATTGTTGCGTTCCGTACAGTGATTTTATCATAACGAGCGAGAGTCAGAAATACTGCCATATACCGAGAGAAGAAATGTATCCGTGGTTCAATAAGGAATTGCGAGCGAATCGGCACGAATATTATCGTTATAACAAAGCGTACGTGTCCAGATACAACGAAGATGATTTGGTACGGATATTCGCAGGTACGGCAATTCGTTATAATCCGAAAGAGGACGGCAGATTTATCGTATCTTTCCGTTGTACGGGCGCGGAATTGGCAAAACAGATGGGGATAGCGGTTTCCAATCCTACGGTTTATTCGCGAATCGTTGCGAAAGCAAAAAAAACGATCGGGAAAAACAAACGTGCGCAAGCATTATTGTCTTTACCTGTCGAAAAAACGATAATCGAATCGGGAAATATCGTGTGCGTCGTGTATAAGAAAAAGGCAAAATAAGGGTGTGCGTTTCCAAAGGAGAAAGAATGAGTGCGATTCTATCGACAATCATGAGCGCATATACCGGGGCTTTGGCTTGGGGCGGAAAGGTTTTTGGTTCGCTAATGGCAAAAGTCGCCGGGGTATGCGCGAAATTAGGGTTAAAAATACTTTCGATCAATTGGATCAAAACGATCTATGAATATTTAAAGAAAATATTATCCGTCATTAAAAAGACGGTATTTAACGCGAAATTCGTAACTTTCATGAAATATTTGTTGTCCGTTGCGATTTTTGCGTTGGCGGTCGTCCAGACGGTGTTCGTTGCAATCGGCTTTTTCGAAAATATGTCCGTCGTAATCGAAGCGTTTCAAAATCTTGAATGGAAAACGATTTGCGGAGCATTGTTGATTTCGGGTGGATTTGCGTACTCGTTAATTTGGTGCGTTCGATTTGTTTTGAAAGTTTTTCATAAGCGCATCGATTTACATTTCGTCGGCACGTTATTGTTGACATACGTAATCGTTTTGTGCTACCATAATTTTATTTCAAACAATCTTTCGGGCATTGTCTTGGAAAAGGTTTCGTTAATCGACGTAATCGGTATCGTCACCGCCGTATACGCGTTTTTCGCTCTTTTCGACGGAGAGCGTTCGGTAAGCGTTTTCGGAGCGTTGTCGGTCGGGCTCGGCTTGGCGTTGCTGTTCGTGTTTTTTAAGGACGGGGCTTTTTTCGATTTTTTGCATTACGAGTTGATCGGAGAGGGGGCTTTTTCCGTAAAAGATTTCAATGCGTATCGATTTATCGATGCCTTTCAAAATTCGTCTGCCGTTTACGGCGGAGAAGGCTTGCTTATCACTTGGTGCGGAGAACTTGCGCTGACGAACGTTTTCTTGAAAAGCATATTGATAACGCTTAATTTATTCGTCATATTCGGTTGCTCGATCTTGCCGTATTTGTTTTTATCGGCGGCGGCAGAGATGGTGATCGCGCTTATTTCGGATAGAGTAAAACAGTACGTTCATCTGAACAGATCGCTGACGATTATGGGATTTGCGTTTTTATACGCCGTTTTGGCGTTATGCGCATCGTGGGTTATCGCTCTTTTGTTCGGCAGGACGACGGATTTGCTTATATTCGTTTCCGTAAATACGGGCGGCGCGATTCTCACGTTGATCGGGATTGTTTTGATGGCGATTGTTTTAGCGGCGGCAAGAAAGTTAATTACGGATAAACCGTATGCAAAAATGAAGAAGATTGGTTTGAAATAGCGGTTATGGCAGAAGAAAAGAAGAATTTGTTAAACGAGATAAAAGGTTGTTTGGCAAGCGGAAAATTTGAAGAGGCGTCGGATTTATGCGCTTCGTTCGTTGAAACGTTTCCGAATTGTTTTAACGGTTGGGCATATTATATTTTGGCGGAGTGCAAGGCTCGTACCGTGCAAGAATTGGTGAATTCTGATTATACGGTGCAAGATCTTCCGATCTATGCGGAAGCGATAAAAGCGCTTGACGAAACAGAAAGGCAAAAGTTAATCGCTTGGAAAGAAAAGATAGAACTTGCCGCAAGAAGAAACGGCATGAACGACGATTCGTGCGTCGCGTATTTTTACGGGTGTTTGCGTAAGTTAAAGGCGGAGATTCTTGCGCTTACGGAAAAGCGGAGTCAATGTATCGAGAGCGATAAGGCAGAGTTAAAAGAAATAAAAAAGGGGAGTTCGTCGTTTTTTTCAAACAATCCTATTTATTTTTTCGCGTTCTGTTCGGTCATTGCTTTACCGTTTGTCTTTTTGGCGGTTTATTTAACGCAGTTAGAAGTTTTTTGGCTGCTTAAATTTCTTCCGTTGATTGCGGTCGGGGCGATTATTATTTTGATTACCGTGAAAAAACGCAAAAAACGGAACGGACATAAAAGAGGGCTCATTTCGCATAAGGAATCGTGCGACTGCAACGCTGCGGAAATCGTTGCGTTACAGGCTGAAATAGACGAAAAAACGGCGGGCTTTAAGAAATTAAAAGTCCTATATAGAAAGGCGAAAAGGAGAGGTGTTTTGAGCGAAAAACTCGAAATGCAATATCGTAGAAAATTTGACGGCATTTACAATGAATTAGCCGTGAACAAAAGGGAACAGTAAATGGCATTATCACTGACAATCGGCGGACTTACTTGCTTGTGTATGATTTTAGGCGTGTTGTTTTTTCCGCAGATAAAGATTAAAAAGTTAAGAATCGATTCGTATTGGGTCATTGTTTTGATCGGGGCGATCGTAATGATTGCGTCCGGAGGCGTGGATTTTCAGTATTTGTGCGCCGAGCTCGTAAAGGATTCGTCTATCAACCCGATAAAAATCCTCGTCTTATTCATTACGATGACGATTTTATCCGTATTTTTAGACGAGGTCGGCTTTTTTAGTTACCTTGCGAGCAGAACGTTAAACCTCGCCAAAAACAGCCAAATGAAGTTGTTTGTCTGGCTGTACGTTATCGTATCCGTGCTTACGGTATTTACTTCGAACGATATTATCGTATTGACGTTTACGCCGTTTATCTGTTATTTTGCGAAAAACGCAAAGATAAGCGCGTTGCCGTATTTGATCGTAGAGTTTGTCGCGGCGAATACGATGAGCATGACGTTTATTATCGGAAACCCGACTAATATTTACATAGCGACCTCTTACGGCATCGGTTTTTTGGAATATTTTAAAGTCATGTTTTTGCCGTCGTTGGCGTCGACGATCGTGTCTTTCTTCGTATTGTATTTGATCTTCCGTAAGGAATTAAAAAAGCCAGCGGAGGGGGCATGCGAACTTGTTCCGATCAAAAACAAGGCGTATCTCGTCATCGGCGTAATTCATCTTGCAATATGCACGATTGTGCTTGCGATCGGATCGTATATAGGACTTGAAATGTGGTTGGTTTCCTTGACTGCCGCATTGAGTCTGGTTTTGATCATTCTTTGCATTTGTTTCGTTAAAAGGCAAAAGCCGATCGAGGTGGGGCGTACTTTAAAGCGTGCGCCGTGGCAGTTGGTTCCTTTCGTATTGTCTATGTTTACGATTATTCTTTCGTTGCAAAGCGTTGGTGTTACGGAGACGATTTCCAATGCGTTGGGAAGCGATAACGTCGTGTTGAAATACGGTGTTCTTTCGTTTTTATCCGCAAACGTCATCAATAATATTCCCATGAGCGTATTCTTTTGCCCCGTTATCGCACCGCTTACGGGAGCGGCGCAAACGCAAGCGATCTATGCGACGATCGTCGGTTCGAATTTGGGCGCTTGTTTAACGCCGATCGGTGCGCTTGCGGGAATTATGTGGTCGTCGATGCTGAAAGAGCATCAAGTGAAATTTTCTTATTTTGATTTTGTAAAATACGGCGCGGCGGTTTCGATTCCGTCGCTGGCGGTCAACCTTTGCGTGTTGGCGTTAATCGTTTAACGCCAACGGATAATCAAAAGAACGATAAAGGAGAATCGAATGGATAGTCTTTTTTGTTTGATTGCGGCAATTGTTGTTTTCGTTGTGTTTTTCGTCGTTATGTTGGTAAAACATTGGCGGAAATCGAGAAAGAAAGGCGAGAAGTCGGAAAATCACGTATTAAACCCCGTAAATTATTTAATGATCGGTACTTTTTTGGCGTGTTTTTTACTCTTTATTCCCGTTTACGAGGACTTTTTCGAAAGCAAGTCGATTAGCGTAAGAACGTTGATTCTTTCGATTCATAACAGCATTCGGTTGTTCGTCGTAGATGCGGATTTTGAGGCGATCAGAGAATTTGTCGCGACGTTGGAAAATCCGTACGGCACGATTTACGAGGTGTTTTTTTCGATCCTTTACGTGCTTGCGCCGATATTGACGTTCGGTTTTTTGTTGTCGCTGTTCAATAATTTATCGGCATATTGTCGCTTCTTCTTTAAGAAATGGAAAGATTTATACGTATTTTCGGATTTGAACGAGCGTTCTCTTGCGTTGGCGAGGGATATTGTGCGGAAGAATAAAAACGTCGGTATTGTTTTTGCGGATATTTCTACTGATAAAGACGAGGATAACGAATTGATTGAAAAAGCAACCGAAATCGGTGCGATTTTATTTAAGAAGAGCATTTTGTCGATCAATTACAACCTTCACTCTAAAAATAAAAAACTTGCGTTTTTTTTGATTAGTCCGGACAAGAACGAAAATGTTTCGCAAAGTTTGGATTTGATCGATCGGTATAAGAACTTAGAAAACAGCGAACTTTATTTGTTTTCGGTTTCGAAAAAGATCGATTTGTTTTTGGATAGCATAAATACGCCGTACGTTATGAAAATACGGCGCATCAGAGAGGCAAAGAGTCTTGTAAATCGATATCTTTACGATAGCGGAAGATTGATAATCGAAAGCGCGTTCGCCAAAGAGGACGATTTGAAAATAGTTTCTGCAGTCGTGATCGGTATGGGGGAGTACGGAACGGAAATGGCAAAGGCGTTGCCGTGGTTTTGTCAGCTTCCCGGATATCGGTTTAAACTCAACGTTTTTGACAAAGACGGTAACGCGGAATCGAAATTTACGGCGTTATGCCCGGAATATATGAATCCCGCATGTAATAAAGTTTACGTCGAGGGCGAGGCACAGTACGATATAACGTTTCATTCGGGCGTCGATTATCGTTATGTCGATTTCGAGAAAAAATTATCTGCGATTTCAGACGCGTCGTTCGTGTTTGTTTCACTCGGTTCGGATGAAGAGAATCTCGATTGCGCGATCGCTTGTCGAATGTATTTTGAACGGATGGGAATTCATCCCGAAATTGTGGCGGTTGTTTACGACGGTGACAAAATAAACGAGAAAAAGAGCGGAGAAGAGAAGAAAAACGAGAAACAATCGTTTGATATCGATTGTTTTGGCGGTTTGAGCGAGTTGTATTCCGCGGACGTTATCATCAATTCCGAATTGGACGAAATGGCGTTGAGGGTTCATATGAGATATTACGATCCGAAAAACGGCAAAACATCCGAAGAACACGCATTGACTTTCTGGATGAACGAGTACAATTACGATTCGTCTTGTTCTTCCGCGATTCATAATAAAATAAGAGTGGAATGTAAAATTTCGGGAGCGGAAAAAGCGGAGAAAGATTTGACGGAAGAAGAGCGTTCTGTAATAAGCGTAACGGAGCATCGTCGTTGGAATGCTTATTTGCGCTCGTGCGGGTACGTTTATTCGGGAAGTAAAGAAAAATCGTCGCGAAACGATCTGGCAAAGATGCACAATTGTCTTGTTCCGTTTGACGAACTTACCGAAGAATATAAAAAGGTCGATTCCGATGTCGCGATCAATCGATAATATTGTTCTAAAAAACGCATTGTAGTTTGATTACGATGCGTTTTTCTTATAAAAAATAAATTCGTCCGTAAAATGCGCCGAAAGCCGTGACAAAGCCCGAACGATATGATATAATAATACCGAATTTCAAACTCGTTAAGAGGGACCCCGATATGAAAAAGATATTTGCAGTTTTTCTTGCATGCTTGCTTTTGTTCGCGTGCGGTTGTTCGCCCGAACAGGACGATAAAAAGAAAGAAGGAGAAAATTTCGATCCGATGTTAGAAGAAGTTTTTGAAAAGGACGCGGAAGCGCCGTCCGCTCTTTCGGGAAAAGATCTGCTCGATGCAAAACGCGTGAAGTGGCTGGGTAGACATTATTACGATAATCTTGCCGAGGGCGTATTTTTCAGTCAATCGGCGAGCGGATTCGAGGTAAAGTTTTACGGAACGCGCCTTACGGTAGAATTATCGCGTACGAACGCGCCGTATAAAGGGAACTATTTGGCTGTGGCGATTGACAGCGCGTATCGAATAGAGGATCTTAAAACGGTAAGCATAACGAAAGATACCGAAACATTGACGCTTGCGGAGAATCTTGAAGAGGGAAACCACGTCGTAAAGGTCTACAAAAAGGACGAATCCATTTGCGGTAAATTGTATTTGCAATCGATTGAAACGGACGGTTATATTTATAAAAGATCGGACATAAAGAACTTAAAAATAGAGGTGTTCGGCGATTCGATCACTTGCGGCTACGGCGTCGATTCCATGTTGGATCCGAACGAAGTGTTTGACGCGGCCACCGAGGATGTCTGCGATACGTACGCGTTTTTAACGGCAAAGGCGTTAAACGCCGATTTGTCTGTTTTGGCGACGAGCGGTTGGGGAATGTGCCGAGGCTTATCGCCCGATAGCGCGATTCCGCAATGGTTCAAAAAGGCGGACGTTCAGTCGCAAACGGAATGGAACGTCGCTGCAGACGCTCCGGATATCGTTTTGATCAGCCTTGGAGCAAACGATAATACGTATATCAACGAGGGATCGACCGCAGAGGAAAAGGAGAATCGCCTTGCGGCTTATAAACGGGCGTACGTAAACTTTGTTTCCGAATTGATCGAAGTCTATCCCGAAGCGAGCATTGTTTGTTGTTACGGTTTCTTAAACGAAATCGGCGTTTATGAGTCCGTCGAAAACGTAGTAAAGGATTTTCAGACAAAGGGCGAAAAGGTTTACGGCGTGAGAGTGCGTGCGGCAACGAACTTTCTGCCACTTGCGCTGCACGGACATCCGAATAAGGCGGCGCACCGTTCGGCGGCGCAGACCATACTTTCGTTTTTAGAAGAAAACGGTATAGCGAATCGCGTATGCGATATCGTTCCGTCCGAAAAAACAGCGGAGTAAAAAGAGTATTTTTAGTGATAAAAGCGGTCTCGTCCGAACGGCGTAGCCGCTTTCGCTTTTATTAACGATTGTGTTCGTAAAAATTCTTTTTCGTTTGCCGGTCGGCATCGGGACGGC
>CAYRPB010000012.1:0-24982 GCA_964426105.1 uncultured Clostridia bacterium
AGAGTGCGACGGGGCGATTCTTAATCGTTACGACAGCGATAACGCCGATTTGGCTCTTCCGATCGTAGCCGTAGCCGCATCGGAAAAATCAAAGTAAACGTCGATAATCCGCTTGACGTCTTCTTCGGTAACGGCGTTGATCTCCGCCGTCTTTTTGGAAAAGTCGAACGCCTCGTTCAAAAACAACAGACTCTTTCCGTACAACAGCATTTGTGAAGCCGCGCTTTCTTGCCCGTACACGAAAGCGGATTTGATCTGCTCCTTACCGCGCAAGAACTCTTCCTTCGTCATGCCGTCGCGGCGAAACCGCTCCGCTTCCCGAAGAATCGCAGCAACCGCCGTATCGCGTTTTTCCGGATTCACCCCCGCGTACACCTCTAACACGCCGCACGTGCGGTATTGAGAAACGTACGAATAGACCGAATAAGCAAGCCCCAACTCCTCGCGAATCCGCTGAAACAACCGTGAGGACATACCGCCGCCGAATACCACGTTCGCGAGATTCAATGCGTTGATATCCGAATCTCCCAACTTTACGCCCTTAACGCACAGTCCGACGTGCGCTTGTTCGATTTTCTTAGATTGAAACAAACGGGACGAAGCGCATATCGGCGTCGGTAACGGACGACGTTTTTTTCCGCACGTTCCGTGCGAACGGAAAGACGGCAGAAAATATTTTTCCGCAATTTCTTCCGCTTCCGCAAAGGTCACGTTCCCGGCGATCGAAAGCACGACGTTATCCGGCGTATAATAGCGGTTGACGTACTCGAATAATTCGTCCCTTGTAAAACGCCGCACGTTGCTTTTTTTGCCTAAAATCGTCTGCCCGTAGCCGCTCTTCCCGAAATACGCTTCCGAAAGAAGATCCAAACAGAGATCCTCGGGAGAATCTTCTTCCATATTGATCTCTTCGAGCACGACGCCCTTTTCCCTCGCGCTCTCCTCATCGGCATACTGCGAGCAAAAGAAGAGATCCGCCAATATTTCGGCAGACTCCGCGAAATGCTCCGCCGTAGATTTCGTATAATAACAAGTCAACTCCTTTGCGGTAAAGGCGTTGATTTGCGCTCCGATCCGATCGATGGAATCGGAAATTTCAAACGCGGTGCGTTTTTCCGTCCCCTTGAACATCATGTGTTCGAGAAAATGCGAAATGCCGTTCTCTCGCGCGCTTTCGTTTGCACTGCCTGCCCCCACCAAAATTCCCGTGGAAACGGACAGCAATCCGTCGATCTTCTTGACGATCAGACGGAATCCGTTTTCATATTCTTTTACGTAATGCATTTTTATGATTCCTCTAAATTTTCAGAGACGGTTACGGCTCGAAAGCCGATGGTCTCGTAATAAGCAAGTATGGACGGAAGCGTGCGTGCGGTTTCTTTTGTCGGGTGCATCAAAACAAGATCGCCGTTTGCGAGCGATTGGGTGGCACGGGTATAGATTTTCTCCGCGCTTTGATCGCGCCAATCGATGGTATCTTTCGACCACATGATCAACCGATACCCCAAATCCGCGCAAACTTCCAACGTCGTATCCGAAAAACTCCCGGACGGCGGTGCGAAAAGCGTTGTTTTTTCTCCGCATAACGCTTCCGCCACGCGCTCGGCGGTTACGATTTCGTCCTTGTTCTCATCGTAGCCGAGTTTTGCGTGATCGCGATGAAAATACCCGTGATTCGCGAGTTCGTGTCCTTCGCCCACAATGCGGCACAACAACTCCTTATTGTCGTCCGCCCAACAGCCACCGACGAAAAAGGTCGCCTTTGCGCGATATGCGGAAAGCGTATCCAGCACCGATTCGACATATTCGCTTCCTTGATAAACGTTAAACATCAGCGAAACGCGCGCCTCGTTCGGGTTGCCGCGCCGAATCGCGACGATTCTGCCTCCGCCCGAAATCGGAGCGATCCTCTCCGGGAAAAAACTGACCGCGAACACGAACAGCAAAACCGCAAGAATCACCGCGTTGGTAGCAATCGCCTTGAATACCGTTAGTTTTTTCAATTTTCTTTCCCCTATACGTTTCATTATATGAAAGTTAAGGAAAAGTTAGAAACGCTTCGCGCGTTTCGATAGAAAAAAGGGCTCTTTGCAGAACCCTTTATCAGCACGTAAAACTTAGCCCTCCACTTTTTCAAGGAGTTTCAGATCAATTCCCTTCTCGCCGATCTTGATGATTTCAACCTTAACCATATCGCCGATATTCAGAACCTCTTCTACCGTTTCGATCCGCTTTTCGCTCATTCTGGAAATGTGAATCAAGCCGTCTTTTCCGGGCGTAAGTTCGCAGAACGCACCGACCTTGGGAAGAATCCGAACGACTTCCGCAATGAACATATCGCCGACCTCGGGATCTTTCGCGATGGAAAGAACGATCGCTTTCGCGCGTTCGAGTTGACCTTCGTTCCCCGTAGACGCAATGCAAACCGTACCGTCGTCTTCGATGTCGATCTTGACGCCCGTTTCTTCGATAATCTTATTGATTACCTTGCCTTGCTTTCCTACGACGTCGCCGATCTTAGACGGATCGATTTGGAAAGAAATAATACGCGGTGCGTACTTGGAAAGTTCGGGAGCAACTTCCGGGATACATTCGAGCATCTTGCCGAGAATATATTTTCTGCCGACGTTCGCCTGCGCGATCGCCTGTCTTAAAATCGCTTCGTCGATTCCCTTAATCTTGATATCCATCTGAATGGCGGTGATTCCCTTTTCCGTTCCGGCAACCTTAAAGTCCATATCGCCGAGGAAATCTTCCAAGCCCTGAATATCCGTTAAGATTGCAACTCTGCCCGTTTCGGGATCTTTGATCAAGCCCATTGCGATTCCCGCGACAGGAGCTTTGATGGGAACGCCTGCGTCCATCAAAGCAAGCGTAGAGCCGCAAACACTGCCCTGAGAAGTAGAGCCGTTCGAGGAAAGAACCTCGGAAACCATACGGATCGCATACGGGAATTCTTCTTCGGACGGAATCACGGGTTCGAGCGCGCGTTCTGCAAGCGCGCCGTGTCCGATTTCGCGTCTGCCCGGACTGCGAAGGGGCTTCGCCTCGCCCGAAGCATATCCGGGCATATTGTACTGGTGCATATAACGCTTGGCGGTTTCGTCGTCCAAGCCCTCCAACTTCTGCTGTTCGCTGATCATGCCGAGCGTGCAAGTGGTCAAAACCTGCGTCTGTCCTCTCGTGAACACCCCCGATCCGTGAACGCGCGGCAACACGCCGTGTTCACACCAAATTTTTCTGACTTCGGTCAATTTTCTTCCGTCCGGACGAACGCCCTTGTCCAAAATTTTCGCTCTGACCTTTTCTTTCGTCAGATAATAAAGAGCGTCCTTTAATTCGCGTTCTTTGCCGGGGAAAATCTCCGCAAAGTGCTCTAACGTCGCCTTTTCAACGGTGTCCTGCCCCTCTTGACGCGTCGTACGATCAAACGTATCGAGCGCGCGATCGAGCATTTCGGAAGCGAACTCTCTCACCGCCGCGTCGATTTCGGCAGGAACGTGATAAAGTTCCATTTCGCGCTTGGGCTTGCCGACCGCCTTGACGATCTCCTCTTGGAACGCGCATTGCTTTTTGATCTCTTCGTGTCCGAATAAAATCGCGCCGACCATTTCGTCGTCCGAAATTTCTTTTGAACCGGCTTCTACCATCATGATAGCGTCTTTCGTTCCCGAAAGATTGAGCGCAAGCGTGCTCTTTTCCTTTTCTTCCAACGTGGGGTTGATGACGTAACGACCGTCAACGATTCCCACAACGACGCTGCCCGTCGGACCTGCAAACGGGATATCCGAAATGCAGAGCGCGATGGAAGAACCCAGCATCGCCAACGGTTCGGGGGCGATATCCGGATCGACCGAAAGCGCGGTCGCAACGACGCTGACGTCGTTAAACAACCCTTTCGGGAAAAGCGGACGCAACGGACGGTCGATCAAGCGCGCGGTCAAAATCCCCTTATCGCTCGCTCTTCCCTCGCGGCGCTTAAAACTGCCGGGGATCTTTCCGACCGAATACATCTTTTCCTCGAAATCCACTCCCAAGGGGAAGTAATCCATTCCGTCGCGTGGCTTGTCCGCCATAACGACGTTTACCATAACGACTGTTTCCCCACAACGTACTACGCAAGAGCCGTTCGTCTGCTCAGCGTATTTGCCTGTTTCTACCGTAACCTCGCGGTTTCCGACGATAGTTTTGAACTCTCTGTAAGTTTCTGTCATAACACACTCCTAAACTCTGATTTATTTGAATTTTGCGCAAATTCGCGCAATGATTTCACGTCTTTTCAGAAAAAAGGGGCGACAAAAAAACTGCCGCCCCACATTCCTTATTTTCTCAAATCCAAATCAGCAATGAGCTTTCTGTAACCATCGAGGTCGGTCTTTTTAAGATAGTCTAAAAGACCGCGACGAGCACCGACCATTTTCAAAAGGCCGCGTCTGGAATGATTGTCCTTCTTGTTGACTTTCAAATGCTCGTTCAAATGGTTGATCCGCTCGGTCAAAAGCGCGATTTGCACTTCGGGAGAACCCGTATCTCCTTCCTTTCTGCCGTATTTGGCGATAATTTCTGCTTTCTTCTGCTTATCCATAATTATTTTACCTCCTTCTTTTACGGAATAATCCGCCCGAAACAAAGAACTGCGACGGAGTTTCCGCAAGCCCTTGCAACGGGTAAATTCAAAGCATTAACAGTATACCAAACTTTTCCGCTTTTGTAAACTGTTTTAAGGAAAAAGTTTCTGTTTTTCCTCAATAATTCGATCGATTTTTGCGATATAAGAAGAAATATCCTTGGGCGCGCCGTACCGTTCGATCCGTTCGCCACCGCCGAACACCGCCTTAGAAACGGCGTTCGCGCCGCAAGCAACGTTTTGCGCGATCTCTTCCATCACGTCGATATTGTAAACGCACGCCTTTCCGCGCTTTGTGTACCCCGTGTTTTCAAGATTTCCCGCCATATATTTCTGCCGATAAAGATAATACGGCTCGTACCCCTTTGCGGAAAGCGTTTCTTGCGCGTATTCCACCATGCGTTCCACCTCGCCTGCCGGCAAGCGGTCGGTCGCTTCTTTTAACACGGAGCCGCGCTTTAACGCCAAGGTATGAACGGTGATATTATCCGGTTCAAGTTCCGCACAGCGATCTAAACTGTCCCGAAAATCTTCAAAATTTTCTCCGGGAAGTCCGGCGATTAAGTCCATATTCACCGAAAACCCTTCCGTCAACGGATAGCAATCGTACAGATCGCGCACGGTATGTCGTCTGCCGATCCGTTCGAGCGTCTTATCTTGAAAGGTCTGCGGATTCAAGCAAATACGCGTTACGCCGTACTCTTTTAAGAGCGCGACGTTTTCCGCATTGATGGCGTCCGGTCTGCCTGCCTCTACCGTGTATTCTACCCGTTGCGATCCGATCGCGTCCAAGACGCGCCTCAGTTCGGAAAGGGGCAACGCGACGGGCGTTCCGCCGCCGACGTAAACGCTTCTCAACTTTTTTACGAGCGATTTAGAAGCCTCGATCTCCTTGATCAACGTATCGACGTACGGTTGAACCAACGCGGCGTTTTTGCGAATATCGCCCGAAACGAACGAGCAATACGCGCAACGCGACGGACAAAAGGGAATCCCGACGAAAAAATCACAGTTGTCGTCGTCCTTTTCGTATATTCCCTTTTGCGCTTGCAAAATCCGCCCGACGAGGGCGGTTTTCTCGGGCGAAACCAACATCTCGTCCAAAAAAAAACGTTCAAAATCGGCTTTGTTTTGATAAGCGAGTTTGGTGGGGCGAATTCCCGTAAGAGAACCCCAAGGCATACGCTTCCCCGTATATTCGGAAAGCGCGCGATAAACGGCGAGTTTCGCGCTTCGCTTAAAGAGTCTCTTTTCTTCGGTTGCGGAAGCGTCTTCCGAACGCGGATAAGCGTAAGAAAACCGTCCGTCCTCTACCGCGACGGTATGCTCGTAAAAAGAGTCGTCCTTTCTCCCCGTATGAACGATAGACAGAGCCGCGCCCTCTTCAAATAAATTGACGACCTCCATGAGATCGGGATAAAACAGTTCGGTATTCGTAGTCAGCAAAACGGATTATTCTCCCTTTCGTAATCGAGCGAGGTTTCCTCGCCGTGTCCCGGATAAACGGGAAAATCTCCCTCTAAGGCGAAAAGCGTTCGGAGCGAGGCGAAAAGCGCGTGCGCGTCGCCGCCCAAGTCGGTTCTGCCGACCGACTCGAAAAAGAGCGTATCGCCCGTAAATAACGCTCCTTCTATCAAAAAACAACACGAGCCGACGGTATGTCCCGGCGTATGAATCACGCGCACGGAAAACCCTGCAAGCGAGAGCACGTCGCCGTCCTTAAAAAGAGAATCCGCTCGGAGAGCAGGTAAAGCATACCCGAAATACGCCCCCATATTGCCGTCCGTGCGGAGATTGATTTCTTCTTTTTCGTGCACGAACAACGGGATTCCGACATCTTGTAACGCCTGACAACCGCCGATATGGTCGAAATGCGCGTGCGTCAGCAAGATCGCGACGATCGTTACGCCCGTTTGCGCGGCGCGAGCGAAGATTTTGTCCGCATCTCCGCCCGGATCGAGCACAATCGCTTGCTTGCTCGCTTCGTTGATAATAAAATAAGTATTGACGCCAAGCGCGCCGGTATGAATACAATCGATTTTCATTCTTTTTTCGCATTGGCCTCTGTCGGCAATGCGCTCCGCAGCCGTTTAAAAACGCTCCGCGGCTTTCCTTTTTTAATTAGACGTACGGAATACGTCCGCAAGTTTTTTGTCTTGCTTCAATTTTTCAATCAAGTTATCCAAGTCCTGACGAGAATTCAGCCGAATATTGAAATCGACGACCGCTTCCTTACTCTTTGCGTCAAGTCTGCCGTTGATGGACGTAATGACGAGATTCATCAACGCGCACTGCATAGACACCGCGGCGAGAATCACCCCTTGATCGGAAGCAATGGCGCGAATACTCGCTTTGTAAGAAATATCCGCTTGTCCTGCCCAATTGACTTCGATCAACCGATCGTGATCGACGTTTTTCATGTTCGGACAGTCCGCGCGGTGAATGGTAACGCCTCTGCCACGCGAAATAAACCCGACGATTTCGTCTCCGGGAACGGGCGTACAACACCCTGCGTAACGGACCAAAAGCCCGTTCATGCCCTTAACGACAACGCCGCCCGTCGGTTCTTTTTTATTGATTTCCGCCTTGACGACCTCTTTCGGCATTTTCTTCCGATAGTGATCGATCAGTTTTAACAGAATTTGATTAGTCGTGACCGCGCCGTAGCCGACGGAAGCAAACATCTCGTCTTGTCCCGAAAAAGACATTCGACTGGACAGTTTGAGAAAGGCTTCGTCCGTCAAAAGTTCGGAAAGCGTAAAGCCCTTGCGCTTCGCCTCGTTTTCCAACATGGACTTACCCGTCTTGATGTTCTCTTCCTTCATCTCGCGCTTAAAGAACTGCTTGATTTTTACCTTTGTGGAAGAGCCCTTGACAATTTTCAACCAATCCCACGACGGGCCTTTTGAATTTTGTGAGGTGACGACCTCTACGACGTCGCCCACCTGAAGGGGCGTGTTCAACGGAACCATCTTTCCGTTAACCTTTGCGCCGACGCAACGGTTTCCGACCGCGGAGTGAATGGCGTAAGCAAAGTCGATGGGCGTGGCGTCTTTCGGAAGAGAGATAACGTCCCCTCTCGGCGTAAACACCAATACTTCGGAACTGTAAATATCCCCCTTTAACGAATCCAAAAACTCTTTGGAGTCCTTTAATCCGCCCTGCCATTCCATTACCTCGCGAATCCACGAAAGACGCGAGTCGAAATCGTCCGTATCCTTTTTGTTTTCTTTATATTTCCAATGCGCCGCAATACCGTATTCAGCCGCGCGATCCATTTCAAACGTACGAATTTGAATCTCGAAGATCTGTCCGAAGTCGGTTACGACCGTGGTATGAAGGGACTGATACATATTCGGTTTCGGCGTTGCGATATAATCTTTGATTCTTCCCGGAATCGGCTTCCATTTATGATGAATCTTACCGAAAATTTCGTAACACTCGTTGACGTCCGCCACGATGACGCGGACGGCGGTGAGATCGTAAATCTGATCGAGCGTTTTATTTTGGTTTTTCATCTTTTTATAGATGGAATAAAAGTGCTTGGGACGTCCGAACACCTTTCCATCGATGCCCGATTCCACCAAAATACCGTTGATCTCTTTTACGACGAAATCTACAAACTCCCGTCGCTCTTGCACTTTTTGATTGATATTGACGACGAGATATTCAAAAAATTCCGGCTCTAAATATTTTAACGAAAGATCTTCTAATTCGCACTTAATCTGACTGATTCCCAATCGTCCGGCGAGTGGCGCGAAAATATCCAACGTTTCCTTTGCGAGCCGATGTTGGCGTTCCTTGGATAAAAAGTTAAGCGAACGCATATTATGCAGACGATCGGAAAGTTTGATGATAATAACGCGAATATCCTTTGCCATCGCGACGAATATCTTGCGGAAATTCTCCGCTTGCTCCTCTTCTTGCGACGTAAATTCGATTTTTTCAAGTTTGGTAACGCCGAGCACGAGTTCTAAAACTTCTTCTCCAAACTCTTGCCGAACGTCCCCCTCCGAAACGGGCGTATCTTCGATGACGTCATGCAAAAACGCCGCGGCAATGGTGGGTGCGTCTAACCCCAAATCGATTAAGATAAACGCTACCGCGCAAGGATGGGTAAAATATTCCTCCCCGGAAGCGCGCTTTTGATTGGCGTGCGCCTTCTTCGCGAAGTCGTAAGCCTTTTCGCAGAGAGCGAGATCGTCGCCGCTGTAAACTTGTCTGATTTTCTCCAAAACGTCCATATTAACACAACTCCGTTACGAAACGATAAATTGCAGATTCCGACAACTCCTTTTTTACCTCGGGGTGATGAAGCAATACCCCGTTCGCGACCTCGAAAAAGCCGAGTTCGCAAAATACTTCAAACGCAAACACGAACTGTTCGTCGCTCTCCGCAGGGCAGTAACGCAAATAAAAATCGGCGGAAGAAGTACACGGTTTTCCGACGCGGTGTTTCATTTCCGCAAACGCGGTCTTAAACGCGGCGCGATCGGTACGCAGCCCGTAGAGCGACCGCACGCGTTCCGTATTGACGAACACAGAGCGTTTCGCCGCCAAATTGATCGGGCGCATGGGTTTATCTAAATAGACGATCCGCTCGTACCCCCCGAAATCCGCGTCCTCTTTCGGCGAAAGCACGACGGCGTTTAACAAATTCTTTTCGGGCGGTTTATAGACGGAAACGGGAAGCGCGGATAATTCGGGAAACGCGGAAAGGGTTTTCGCCTCGTCCGCAAAAAAAATGCTCCCGTGCGAATAACGCAACGCTTCGGCGATTCTTTTTCGAATTTCCGACTCCGATTCAAAGCGATCGTCTTGCCGAAATTTTTCATATCGCAACTGCGCGATCTCGTTCGCGAAAAGGAACAAATCCAATTCGGAGGACGATTCGTAATTCACGATCATGTCCCGAACGTAACCGCGCAACGATTGCGTTCTGCCGAACGTCGAAAGATTCGGTTCGAACACCACCGTTTTTTTTATAGGAAGGTTTAAGGTTTCCGCCTCGTTCAAACCGCCGAACCAAATCATATCCGCATATTTCGTATGAAAGGAAATATGATTCGAACCTTGCTTCAAAAGCGCAGTATCCGTACTGCCGATCTCTACGGCGAAAAGCGGACGCTTATTTCCCACGCCGCACGGCTCTAAGCGATTTAATTCGTTTACGAACGCCACGGTCAACGGCTTTTTCAAAATCTGTTCCACCGTGATGACCGGCTGAAAAACGCCGCTGTCGCAATGTGCGCCGATATAGGCGTCTACGCCTGCCTCGAACGCGGCGAAATTTTCCTTATCGATCGCGACGCCTGCAGCCTGCGCGTGTCCGCCGAACTCCAACAAATATTTCTTTTGAGAAGTAAGCACTTCAAAAATATTAACGCCGTCCACGCTGCGAGCAGAGCCTTTCAAATGCCCGTCATGGCCGGCAAACATAATGACGGGGCGCGCGTATTCCTCTGCCAATCGCGCAGCAACAATGCCGACAAAGCCGGTTGACCAACTCTCGTCGTACAACATAATAACGTTGTCGTACGTTTCTTTTTCTTCTAACTGCGCCTTTGCCGAACGATACAACCGATCGCATGCCGCTTGTCGTTCCATGTTATAGGCGGTCAATTTCGCGGCGAGATCCGCGATCTCGTTTTCGTCGTCCGATAAAAACAACACAAGCGCGGCGTTTGCGTCCCCCATTCTGCCCGCGGCATTGATCCGCGGCGCAAGCACGTAAGCGAGCGTCTGCGCGTTCACGTCGCGCTCCTTATTCGCCGACAACAAATACCGCATTGCCGGGCGCGGCTTTCCGTTCAGAAGTTTTAAGCCCTCGAACACGATATCCCGATTCTCCCCGACAAGCGGAACGCTGTCGGCAACCGTCGCCAACGCGGCGAAATCCAATAAAGCGTAAGCGCGTTCGCCCAACAGCGCGCACGCGAGTTTGAACGCGACACCGGCGCCGCATAAACCGGCGAACGGATAATCTTGATCGGGCAGATGCGGATTGATACAAACGCAAGGCGGAAGTTCGGGCGGAATCTCGTGGTGATCGGTTACGATCACGTCAATCCCCAAATTCATCAGTTCGCCGACTTCGTTGCGATTACTGATGCCGCAATCCACCGTAATGACGAGATCGATGAAATACTCTTCCGCAAACGACTCTACCAACTCCAAATTAAGCCCGTAGCCGTTCTCCCGTTCGGGGACGACCGTAAACGCATCGATTCCGTATTCCTTAAACGCACGGTATAAAAGCGCGGTCGCAGAAACGCCGTCAGCGTCGTAATCGCCGTAGATTAAAACGCTTTCTCCGTTCTCCTTTGCCTCTTTCAAGCGATCGACGCACGCACTCATTCCGGAAAGAAGAAAGGGATCGTGAAAGCGATTCTTCCCCGGATTCAAAAACGCGAAGGCTTTTTCCGTACTGTCAAAACCGCGCGCGAATAAGATCTCCGCCGTTTCTCGGGAAAGACCGTTTTTCGCCGCGATTGCATTGACAATCTGCAAATCCGCATCCGTCAATGAGGAATGACAACGCAGTAACTTCATAAAAAAACCTTCCTTTTTTAATCAAAAGGGCGAGATACTATCCCGCCCGTTCATGCCTTTTGCCGTTTTATTACTCGGCAACCGTTTCCTTCTCTTTTCCTTGATACGCCGCCTTTTTCGCTCTGGCAACGCCGACGTTTTTCAACATCGTCCAAACCGTACCGGTCAAGCAAATCGCGACGAATTCGGAAGAAATCATTCCGACAGTCATCGTAATTCCGACGTATTTTACAGGCGTGCTTCCCAACGCGATCAACAGAACCGCCGCAACGATTACTGCGATCAATAACCCCAAATTGAGTTTTGCCGTTGCATTGCCCGCCATTAACGCAATTTCCGCCGGTGATTTGTCTTCGTTCGCGACGTTCTTCTTTAAGTCTTTCGCCGCAAACATCCAAAAGACGTTCATCATCAATCCCAACAAGATCGTCGCACCGATCGCCGCCAAGTAATATTCCCCGACGGGTACGCGACAAATCGCGGATAACGTCACCGTAATCAACGTGTTGATCACCAACAAAATCAAGAGCGCGACGCCGCTTGCGAGTTTATAACGAATCCAACCATAGAAGAAAGCGCAAACCGCGACGATCGCGACGACGAGAACCGCCATCCAAACGCGCGAAGCGTCTTTTAATACGAGCGTTTCGTTCAACTCCGCCTCCGGATTATATCCGGCGAGAACGGTATCTGCTTTCAAAGCCGCGTTGACGGCATCGACGACAGAAGCGGAAACCTCGCTGTCAAAACCGTAAATCAACGTTGCCTTTTCGTCAAGTTCTTTTCTGTATTCGTAGTGCAAGCCGTTGTCCGCAAACACCTTTTCGGTCACGGAAACAACTTTATCGTACGTTTCGAGTTCCGCGTCCGTCTTTACGGTCAACTCGTAACCGCCGCCGTAAGAAACCGTTTCGTTCATGCCGAGGAAGCCCATCATAAACGCTCCCGCAACCACGACGACAATTGCCAAAATAAACCAGATTTTCGCCGATTTCATAATCTTACTCATTGACTTCTTCCTCCCTCTTCAAGTTAAAGAAACCTTCTTTCTTCTCGGGAAGCGCAATGAAAATTCTCAATAAAAGTTGGGAATAGAACATCGTAGCCAACGCACCGATCACCAAGCCGACGCCGAACGTAACGGCAAACGAGAACAGCGCGTTTCCGCCGAGCAACAGCATCAAAATCACGGCGATACCGAGAACCGCGGTCATATCCAAGATCGCGAAGATGCCTTTTCTGTATCCGACCTTGATCGCCGCTTTAACGGTTTTGCCCATCGCGTATTCTTTCTTTACGTTGGAAGAAAGCAACGCAACCTGCGCGCCGACGACGAGCGTCGCGAACAAGATTCCCAAAATGCTTTGGAAAGAAATAACGATTCCCGGAATCAAAATCATGAACAACAACTCTACCAAAACAAACGAATAAATCGTAAGATCGGAAACGAGTCCGAAGCCGCGATAGAAAACCAAAAGCAGAACCATAAGCACCGCAACCGCGATCACGAAAGCGATGGAAACGGTCTTTGCCGCGCCTTCGCCCAAAACCGAATAAGCGGTCAAACCGTTATCGTCTACTTCGTATTCGAGGGGCAGTCCGCCGAAATTCAACAAAGCCGCGATCCGCAATGCGGACTGACTGTCCGAAGGACCGGAGAACACTAACGTCGTACCCGAAAAATCCGAACAATCCAAACTGCTGATAACGGTTGTTTCGCCCACCTTTGCGGTAATGGTCTTACCCGCGATCTGAGAAGCGGCGTCCTTGGTGAATTCCACCAAAACGTAATCCGTTCCGCTTGCATTCTGCGTATACGCCTTGACGATTCCGTCCGCGTCGAACAACGTGTTGCCGTCCGAATCCGTAAATACGGTGTCGCCGAACGACATAAGCGCGGCAACGTCCGAATCGGGCGTCGTTGCGTTCGACTCTCTCAGCGTGATGCGGATCTTATAATCGTCGTCCGCAGTCTGCTTGTAAGCGTAAACGTTTCCGGCAGTGTATCCGAGATAGGATATACGGGTTCTGATTTCTTCTAAGATATCTTCTACCGTAATATCCGAATCGTCTAATTGCAATTCGTCCTTAATCTTATAGGTATAGGTATAGCCTTCGTCGAGATCCTGTTCGAGCTGTAACGCGCCGATTACGGAATTAAAATCCTTGACGCTGCCCGGAACGGCAAAACTGACGAAAGTCATTAAGGTCAATACCACGATTACCAGCATGATTAAAACCAGTAATACGATTGACTTCTTCTTACTCATCCTTGCCTCCTGATGTGTTTTTCGTAGTTCTAGACTAAATAATTATATAACTTATTCAAATTTTAGTCAATAAAAACAAGTAAATTTTTTTGTAAATTCGCGCGGAACACGGCTTTTTTTAAGAGAAAGGGCTTAACTTTCGCTTTCCCGCGCTTTCGCGTAGAGGTGCAACGCGCACTCCATGCGCGCTTTCATCATATCGCACGTGACGGAATACGGCGTATTGACGTCGCCGCCGAACCGAATATTGTTCGCCGCGCAGCCGCCGCTGCAATGATATTTCGCGAAACAATCCTTGCACTTTTCCTTAGTGAACAAATTCGCGTCCCGAAAAATCGAACGGATTTCTTCGCTCAACTTTTTCTCGAACACGTTGCCCATTTTATATTGCGGATCGTCCGCAAATTGATGGCACGGATAGAGATCGCCTTGCGGCGTGACCGAAAAATATTCGTTTCCGGCGCCGCAAGCGCTTACGCGCTTTTTCAGACAAGGACCGCCTTCCAAGTCGATTTGGAAATGAAAGAAATGAAACAAAGGTTTTCCCTCTTTTTTCCGTTGCAGATAAGCGCGCGCAAGACGACGGTATTCCTCCCGAATCGCAGGAAGTTTATCCTCTCCGATATAAAGTTCGTGATCCGCCGGCAAAACGACCGGTTCGAGCGAAATCTGATCGAAGCCGTTATCCGCCAACGCCAACACGTCCTCGCCGAAATCGAGATTACGATTCGTGAACGTGCCGCGGATATAATAATGCTTATCGCCGCGCAAACGAACGAATCGTTTGAGATTTTCGATAATGACTTCGTAACTGCCTTTTCCGTTCACGGTCCGACGCACGCCGTCGTGTACGCTCTTTCTGCCGTCCAAACTCAAAACGACGTTTTCCATCTCTTCGTTCAGCCACGCCGCCGTTTCGTCGTTTAAGAGAACGCCGTTCGTCGTAAGCGTAAAGAGGAACTTCTTTCCGTGCTTTTTCCCCTCCGCCTTTGCGTATTCCACCGTATTCTTCACGACGGAAAGGTTCATCAAGGGCTCGCCGCCGAAAAAGTCCATTTCCAAAATTTTACGATTGCCGGACGCCTCGATCAAAAAATCCACCGCGGCGCGAGCAACCTCGTCCGACATATATTCCGTTCTGCCCTTATACTTTCCCTCTCCGGCAAAGCAATATTTGCAACGGAGATTGCAATCGTGACAAATATGCAGACAAAGCGCCTTGACGAGATCGCTCTTTAAGGGCGCGGCGGTTTCTTCTTCTCCGAAAAGAACGCCGTCCTCTTTCAATCGGTTGATCTCCTCTTCGATTTCGGCAACGGCAGTTTCGTCCGCGCCTTGAAAATCATAGGGAAGTCCCTGCATTTTTTTTACGACCTCGGACGTGAGCGCGTCGCAAATATGCAATGCGCCGCTTCCGACGTCAAACAAATAATAATTGCCGTCTATTTCAAACGTATGTACCATAATTCATCTTAACGCCAAATCAAGGAGCAGTAAACTTTACTGCTCCTTGAAAAGTTTTCGCTATTTTTTTCTTATTTGATTTCGTTGATCTTCTGTTCTCTGGTGTTCTTCTCACAAGATTGATTGCCGACCGTACAGGAAGTTTTGCAAGCCGACTGGCAGGTGCTTCTGCATTCTCCGCAACCCGTGTGAGTTTTCTTCACCGGAACGGCTACCGTCTTAATTCTGTTCATGATAGACCTCCGCTCGTATTGTTTTCGTTTATTATACTAAACCGCGAAAAAAAAGTCAAAGAATTCGCTATGCTTTTTAATCTTTTTTCACATTCACCGCGATAACGCCGGATAAAACGCCTACCGCAACGCAAAACAACAAATCCCAAAGAACGTACAATCCGTCGGGAAAACCGCCTAAAAGCCCGAACAACAAAAAGGTAAGTCCCCCGGCAAACAGTCCGACGAGTCCGCCTTTTAACCAGCCCTTGCTTCCGCGAAGAGAGAAAAAGCACCCGATAAAAATCGCAAGCACCTTAATAAATTGATTGACCGGCTTAATCACCCGTTCGGAAAGCCCCGTAAATTGAATGATCAATGCGAACAATAACACGGCGACAAGACAGACGATGATTGCCGTACAGACGCCGCGTGCCGTCGTTTTCCAAAATTGCGTTTTTTCTTCCATAAAAAAACCTCCGCTTCGATATTAAAATATCTATGCGAAGGTTTTCGTCTTTATACCGAAATTATTCCTCGGACGAAGTCTGTTCGGTTTCTTCCGTCACCTTTGTCGCCACGGGTTCTTCCGCAACCTCGTCCGTATCGGGAACTTCCGCCTTTTCTTCCGCGCCTTGCGGTGCTTCCGCTTGATAAATCGCCTGCATGTCGAACTTCATATAGGATTTCTGCTCTTGCGTTCCCGTTTCCAGAACGAAAGTGTTCTCCTCACGATTAACTTCGACAACCGTACCGCAGATACCGCCGATCGTCTTAACCCGATAACCGGACTCGATCCCGTTCATCTGCTCTTGCATTTGCTTTTGCCGTTTTTTGTTGGAATAGCTGGACCAAGCAAACATCGCGATCAAAACGACAACCGCCACCGCAAGCAAAATATAAGTACCGGTGCTGTTACCTTCTTTCGCGGTGTCCGCAACGTCTTCCGCCAATAACCGAAACCACATGGTAAAAAATCTCCTTTCCGTTTTTTTCTATTTTACTTATTTTTTATCCTTTTTGCAAGCGAATAACCGTCAAATTCAAAATTTCCCGTATTTTTCGTAAAATTCCGCGGCGAAATCTTCCAGACGATCCTCTAAAATCGCCTGACGAATATTTCTCATCAAGCGCGTCAAAAAAGAAATGTTGTGCAAACTGAGCATCATTCCGCCCATCATTTCGCCGACGTTGATCAAGTGACGGAGATATGCTTTCGTGTAATGCTTACAACAATAGCAATCACATTCCGAATCGAGCGGCGTAAAGTCCTCTTTATACCGCCCGTTGCGAACGACCACTTTGCCGCGCGAGGTCATCGCCGTTCCGTTCCGCGCGATACGGGTTGCCAAAACGCAATCGAACATATCGATTCCTCTGAAAACGCCCTCGATCAAGCAATCCGGGCTGCCGACGCCCATCAAATACCGCGGAACGTCGGTGGGATAATACGGTAACATTTCATCCATGATCTCATACATCAAGGGCTTTGGCTCGCCCACAGAAAGTCCGCCGATCGCAATGCCGTATTTCGCATATTGCGAGGCTTCTTTCAGACTTTTCAGCCTAAGATCTTTGAACATATTCCCCTGCACGATGGGGAACAACGCCTGTTGCGGATTCCGATGCGCCTTTTCGCAACGTTCCAACCAACGAAGCGTGCGCTCCATAGCGATTTTGCTGTTCCGATAATCCGTTCCGTATTCCGAGCATTGATCGAACGCCATGATAATATCCGCACCCAAATTATTTTCGATCGCAATCGCCTTTTCGGGCGTAATGAAATGCAAACTTCCGTCTACGTGCGAATTGAAATAGACGCCCTCGTCCTTTATCTTATTCAATTTCGCAAGGGAAAAGACCTGAAATCCGCCGCTGTCCGTCAGAATCGGGCGATCCCACGACATAAATTCATGCAAGCCGCCTGCAGCCTTGACGATCTCGTCGCCCGGGCGCATATAAAGATGATAAGTATTTGCCAAAATGATCTGCGCGCCCGCCTCTTTTAAGTCGCGCGGCATGACTCCCTTAACGGTCGCTTGCGTGCCGACGGGCATATAAACGGGCGTTTCGATATCGCCGTGCGGTGTATGAAAGATACCGGCACGCGCACCCGATTTTTTATCTTGATGAACGGTTTCAAACCAAAACGGTTGATTCATATTTCCTCCGAATACCGTATAACGGCATCTTCTTTTTCAATATTGCCAAAAACGACTCCCCTTTCGCCGAACAAAAAACAAGATTTTTTCCGTTTTAAGTCCAGACGGTCGATAAAAACAGTCTTATAAAAACAAGCAGGCGTCCCCGAACGAGAAGAATCGATATTTTTCTTCCACCGCCAAGCGGTATAAATCCAACGTCTTTTCCCGTCCCAAAAAGGCGGAAACAAGCATGACGAGCGTGGATTTCGGTAAATGAAAATTCGTAATCAGACCCTCTACGCAACGGAAACGGTAGCCGGGATAAATAAAAATTTCCGTATTACCGCGACAAGCCCGTACAAAGCCGTTTTCGTCCGCGACGGACTCCAACGTACGAACGGACGTCGTGCCGACCGCGATCACGCGCCTGCCCTCTCTTTTCGCGCTGTTAATTTTCTCCGCATTCTCCTCGTCTATTTCGTAATATTCGGAATGCATGTGGTGTTCGGTCAGTTCGTCCGCCTTGACGGGACGAAACGTCCCCAAACCGACGTGCAACAAAACGTCCGCAACCTCTACCCCTTTCGCCTTTAATCGCTCTAACAGTTCGGGCGTAAAATGCAAACCGGCAGTCGGCGCGGCGGCAGAACCGTCCACCTTAGAATAAACCGTTTGATAGCGTTCGCGATCGCTCAACTTCTCATGAATGTAAGGAGGAAGCGGCATTTCCCCCAAACGGGAAATAATATCTTCAAACACGCCGTCGTAGTGAAATTCCACGATACGTTCTCCCTCGCCCGTTCTTCCTTTTACCGTCAGCGAAAGTTCCTCCGAAAAGACAAGTTCGACGCCCTCTCGCGCCTTTTTCCCCGGTTTGACGAGTACTTCCCATTCGGTGAGAGTACGGCGCTTTAACAAAAGCACCTCTACCCGACCGCCGTACGGCGTAAAACCGTACATACGCGCAGGAAGCACGCGCGTATTATTGCGCACCAACAGATCGCCCGGACGCAATATTTCGGTCAAATCGCGAAAATGAAGATGCCTCACGGCATCTTCCGCTCGATTGTAATACAGTAACCGAGAGGCGTCGCGCGGCTCGATCGGAGTCTGCGCGATCAATTCCTCCGGCAAATCATAATCAAAATCAGACGTTTTCATTTTTTCCCTCGAATAAAGCGAGCTGAGCCGCTTTCCCGTCCGGCATTTTTTTACCGATATGCGCATAGCCGTTTTTCAACAATACTCTGCCGCGCGGCGTACGCGCGATAAAGCCCAATTGAAGAAGATACGGCTCGTAAACGTCTTCGATCGTACCGGCGTCCTCGTTGATGGTCGCGCCGAGCGTATCCAAGCCGCAAGGTCCGCCGCCGAATTTATCCGCAAGCGAAGTCAACAACTTAATATCGATGGAATCCAATCCCAAGCGATCGACTTCCAAACGCGTCAACGCGGCGTCCGCGTCCGCACGAGTAACCGTTTCGCTTCCCTTAACCAAGGCAAAATCTCGCACGCGCTTTAAAAAGCGGTTGGCGATTCGGGGCGTTCCGCGACTGCGGCTCGCAATCTCCAAGCAAGCGCCCGAATCGACCTTGATTCCGAGCACGGAAGCGGATCTGCGCACGATTTCGGCAAGTTGCTCGTTCGTATAACTTTCCAGTCGACAAATCACGCCGAAACGATCGCGCAGCGGTCCTGTCAACATGCCGGCACGCGTCGTCGCTCCGATCAACGTAAAGCGCGGCAACGGCAACTGCACGCTCTTGGCGGAAGGCCCTTTCCCGATAATGAAATCCAGCGAAAAGTCCTCCATTGCGGGGTATAAAATTTCCTCTACCGAATGATTCAGGCGATGAATTTCGTCGATAAACAAAACGTCACGCTCGTTGAGATTGGTCAAAATCGCGGCGAGATCGCCTGCGCGTTCGATCGCCGGACCGCTCGTCACCTTGATTTGCACGCCGAGTTCGGCGGCGATGATATGCGCCAACGTCGTTTTTCCGAGCCCAGGAGGACCATACAAAAGAACGTGATCGAGCGCTTCCTCTCTCAATTTAGAGGAAGCGATAAAAACAGAGAGGTTTTCCTTTACTTTATCTTGTCCGACGTAAGCGTTCATGCTCTTCGGGCGCAGAACGTTTTCCACCTCACTGTCCGTAAAATTTTTGGTGCTCATCACCAATCTTTCTTCTTCCATATCACTTCATTCCTTTGAGTGCGTAAGCAATGATCTGCTGAACTCCCATCGCTCCCGCCGACATGGCGGAATGAACCGCCTGAATACTCTCCGCACGCGTAAAGCCGAGCGTCATCAACGCGGCAACGGCGTCTTCGTCAGCCTCTTTCGCAGTCGGAAGAACGGGCTCTCCCGTCGGGAGATCGGAAGACGAAACCTTTTCCCGAAGTTCCAAGACGAGGCGTTCGGCAGTCTTTTTGCCGAGTCCCTTGACCGAAGAGAGCGTCTTAACGTCGGACGTCGCGATCGCGGCAGCCAACTGTCCCAAATTCATAGAGGACAAAATTCCGATTCCCATTTTCGGTCCGACGCCGCTAACCCCCGTAAGTTTTAAGAACATCTTCTTTTCCTCGATACTGACAAAACCGTACAGAGAAACGTCGTCCTCACGTACGGCGAGATAGGTATAAACCTCGCCCTCGCCCTCGTTCAAAAGTCGCGCGTAGACGGCGGCGGAGCAAACGATCTCATAGCCGATTCCGCCGTTTTCCAACAGAACCACGCCGTCCTCCGCATGTAAAATTTTTCCCTTGATATAACCGAGCATATTCTCTCCTAAATGGAAAATAAATCGCCGAAACGGCTGGTTTGCGCATGACAAAGCGCGACCGCAAGCGCGTCCGCGGCATCGTCCGGACGAGGAATTTTCGGCAACCCCAAAAAAGTCTTGACCATTTGCTGAATCTGCTTTTTATCCGCCTTGCCGTACCCCGTCAACGCCTGTTTGATCTGCATGGGCGTGTATTCGTACAGTCTGCCGCATTCCTTTGCCGCCGTCAGCAAAATGACGCCGCGCGCATGCGCGACGGGAATCCCGGTCGTGATATTCTTGGAGAAAAAAAGTTCCTCCACCGCAATCTCATCCGGTCGAAACTGCCCGATCACCTTTTTGATTCCCTCTTCCAGCATACACAATCTGACTGCCAGATTTTCGTCTTTCGGCGTCAGAACCACGCCGTAATCCAGCAATCGACACTGCCCGCGCGCGTTTTTCTCGATCGCGCCGTAGCCGAGCGTCGCCAACCCCGGATCGAACCCAACGATGACCAAAACCGCTAACCTCTTTCGTTTTTTTCTATTGTACTTGTTTTTACGAAAAAAGTCAATAAAACCCGACCGCTTTCTGTCGGCGACGAAAAAAAGAGCGAAAACGAGCGTTTCGACAACCGACGCCGTCCTCGGCAATCGTTACTTTTCGTTAAAACGCCGCGAAAGCATCCTTATTGATAACCGTGCTTTCCGTCTTTCTCATCAAAAAAGGCGGCTAGCCGCCGCCTTCCTCTTTTTACGCTTTATGCAAGCGAATTATAAATATACTGTTCGAGCGTTACGTCCAACGTAACCTTGTTTCTTCCGCGTTGAACCACCATCGTCAACCGATCTCCGACCACGAACGCCCGTTGCAAATCGTCGTAAAAATCAGAAAAATCGGCAAGCGAAGTAACTTCGTCCAAGTTGTATTCCACGCCGTTCTTTTCGCCGGAAATCGAAATCAATACGTCCCCCGAACGCGCGCCTGCTTTAGACAAAGTGCCGCCGGACGTAACGGACGAAATTTGAACGTATCCGCCGTAACGATCCGCAGACGAGGAAAACGTCGCGTCAAACTTCCAACGTCCCGCCAAATAGCCGTAATTGCTGTCCGAAGAAGTTTTAATCAAACTGTAAGCAACGGCTTCCGCGCCGTTCTCTCCAAAAATGGGAATGGCGAAATTCAGTCCTTGATAATCGTCGGCTCCGGCATTAACCACACCGACGAGTTCGCCCGCCAAATTAAACAGACCGCCGCCCGAATTTCCGCTGTTAATCGCCGCGTCCACTTGCAACAAGGTCATCGTTCCGATATCCTCGACCGAAACCTCTCTGTTGATAAACGAAACGACGCCCTTCGTCACCGTTCCCGGCAATTCGCCCGTCGGATTACCGACTGCAAAAACGTCCTGTCCGACGCTGAGCGCGGAATCGTTAATCTTCGCTTTCGTCAAGGAATCCGCCTGCAAGCCGTAAGAATTATTCGTCAAGTCGATGCGGATCATCGCAACGTCCGAAAGTTTATCGCCGCCGATCAACGTCCCCGTAAATTCATATGTTTCGTATTCGTACGCCTGTTTTTTCTCATCGTACTTCGGCAAATAAACAGCAAGTTTCGTTCCGTCCGCAATGACGTGGTGGCAGGTTAAAATATAGACGAAATCGTTTCGATTGACCGATTCGTTCCGATATACGACGTCTACGTCCAGCATAATTCCGCAGCCGACGCCGACTCCGCCGGAAAGGGTAGTTTCGATAACGACAACCGAATTAAACACCTTTTCGATCGCAACCTCTAACGAGAAGTTCTCGCCCGTATCGCTTTTTTGAAAAGAAACCGATTCCACGTCATACGTAACGCCGAGATTTTTGGAAGTATTCGACGGATCGGCGATCACTCCGCCATTCGAGCCGCTCTGATTGGGATTCACGCTTACAATCGTACAGCCCGAAAACGCCGCCAACGATACCGTAAGCAAAAGCACAACGATTAAAATCAAACTTTTTCCGATTCGTTTCATGATTTCCTCCGTAATTACGGTTATTTTACCACATTTTCCTTGAAACACCATTAAATTTTCAAAACATTTTATAAAAAAATTTCCACTTATCGTATATTACGGCGATTTTTCAGAAAAAATACGCGCGTTCTTCTCATTTTTATAAAAAACAAGACGACAGATCGCTCCGCCGCCTTATTCTCTTTTTCTCTTTCGTCAAGCAACCGCCAAGAAATTCCCGTAGGTCTTGGATTTAGCCTCCGAAAAATACGCGTCCATCTCCGCGTTCACCGTGCGATCGACGATATGCGTTGCCTCCAAGGTGACGTCGAGCATTTCCAAACCGATGAACTTCACGGGAAGCACGACGTAAGTATCCGTTAAATAGCCGTCCTCATTTCTCGTAAGATCGAACGTCGCAACGCCGAGCATATCCGTTTTCGCCAACTCGCCGACGTCAAGTTTCACGGTATGAACGCTTTCGGAACAGGAATACCCCTGCAACAACTTCGCGTAACTCGTCGTTTTGTCCGAAGACATCTCCAAAAGGCTGCGCGCTAAACCCGTAAACGTCGAAATGATATCGAGTATGTCCGCATCCCCCGAATTGATATCCGCGACGTAAGCTTTCTTATATTGATAATCGCCGTCCGCGTAGAAATAGTGCTTGATTTTAACGACTCTTCCCGTTTCGTAATAGTCCGCCCATTGATTCATACGCGCAACCATTACCACGTAATCTCCCTTATCGTAATCGTACGTATAAGCGAGAGAGGATTTCCCGAACGTCAGATAATCGGTATGAACCATATAAGTCAAGCCCGTCGGATTATTGAATATCGTCGTAATCTCTTCTCCGACCGAACGGGAAGCGTCCCACGTTACGTAAGCGTCCAGTTTATTGTTTGCGGCGACACGCATATACGCAGCGATTTTTACGTTGACGTCTATCGTAAGGAATTGCATCTTCATCGCTCCCTCGAAATAGAACTGACGGGATTCCTTATTGACGGTAACGATCAAGCCGTCGATCAAATCGGCAATTCGGGACGCGTCAATATAAGAATCGGTCGGCTCGGTCACCGTAAAGTCGCTTTTATAACCGATCGTCAAAGAACCGCCGAGATCCGCGCCGCTCAACGCTAACCCGATCGTGCCGTCGTCGTTTAAGCAAACGGTCACCGAATGAACGCCGTTCAACCCGATAAACGAGCCGTCGATTCCGACCGTCAGCGCGCCGCTATCCGCGGAAAGGGTACGCAATGCCGCCACGGCGTCCGCAAGCGAAATCTCTTCCATGCCGCTTAACGCAGACAAATCGATTCCCAAAATTTCAAGCACTTCCGCCAGTTCGCTTTGATTGCGCAAGATTACGTCTAACATATCGTCCAACGATTCGCGAGAGAATTTCAGCCTCGTAAAGTCGCTTTGGTTATCGGTGTAAGAAACGTAAAGCGTTTTTGCAATGTAGGAAATATCCAAAATATGTGTTCTGTCCGCCGTCGGGAGAGAAATTTTACCCGTCAACGGAAGCCGTCCCTCGTCGAACGCTTTCGTCGCATCCGTCCAGCAATAGGCAGGCGACGCGGCGTTATCTATTTTCACCTTAACGTCCGAAATATTTATGCTTTGTCCGCCCAAAACGAGAGAACCGTTTGCCGTAAACCGATTGGCTTGATATCCCTCGTAAACGGACGAAATCAAGGGCGTAAGCCCGTTCAAACTTCGATATTCGCCGTCCGGAAGCGTTTCGCAACTGCCTGCGCGCAAATCGCTCACGGCGACAGACGTTCCGTCCGCCGTAACCGTCACCGAAAGCGAGGCGGCGTCTACCGCGATCTCGATCCCCATGACGGAGAACGAAAGTATCGTTCCGTCCGCTGCGAGAGAATTTTTCAATTCCGCAAGGAAATCGGTTTCTCCCGTGAATATTTCAACGTAACGAATCAGTTCCGTCAAATCGATTTGGCTGTATGCCGATCCCGCCGCAAGGAAAATCACGCCGTTTTCGACCGCAGCCGTCAACCGCATACCGCCGATCTCCAACCCGACGGACACAAATCCCGTAGACGGAGCGATTCCCACCTCTGCAGAAAGGACCATTCCGCCGACCGTTCCGGTCGCCGTCGCGACAATCTCGTCGGACAACAACGACAACAATCGATAATCGAAACCGCTCAAAACGTCGCTCAAATCGATGCAATTCGCGATTGCTTCCGGAACAACGGGTTCGCCGTTCTCCGTTTGCAGCGATACCGTCGCCCCGAACGCGGAAGCCTGCAACGAAAGCGCGGTTCCGTATCCGAACGTAACCGAAATCTCCTCTCCGTTCAGCAAAAGCGTTAACGTCGCCTCGTTTTCCCCGACCGTCAACGAACGAATCGCTTCCAACGGATCGATACTTGTCCGGTCAAATTCGGGCAATTCCGTTAAATCTGCCGACAGCACGCCTTGCACCGCGATCAAAAGGCTTTCGCCGCTCGCGGAAAATCTCCAACCGTCGCCCTCGAAATAAAGCGTGCCGTTCGTATACACGGCGGTCAATTCCGTTCCGTTGCACGACGCGTTCAAATTGAGCGAAGACAATCCGTTTTCGTCAAAGAAAACCTCTAACCGATTGATCGTAATCATGACGTCACCTCCCGTTACAGAGCCGCTCAACGCGACCTTTCCGTTCTCGACAATCGTCGTCGCTTGATTAACGGCAGGGATCAAATAATCCAGATTCTGCCAATCGAGATTCGGAAGAATCCATTTTTCGACAGGCGAATCGTTTTCAACGGTCAAATTCCAAGACGGCACGGAAATCGCAAACGTACTCGGATTGACCTTTATCACCGTTCCGTGATACGAAACGCACAAAATATTTTCTTCAAACGATACTTCTATCCGTTCGATTAATTCGCCAAAATCAATATCAAGAGCCGAATCCAAGCCCAAAACGGT
>CAYRPB010000013.1:0-24532 GCA_964426105.1 uncultured Clostridia bacterium
AAACAACGGTGCAATCATTACGTATCCGACGTAATTTTTTTTCATTCTGTACAGTAAACCGTTCTTCTTCATACCGCTTCCTTTAAATCGATCTCGAAATCGAGATTCGCGTTTACGATCACAAAAACAGAATTAGACTCGTCGTAAACGCGCAACGTCACCGTTTGCGCAGGCATTAAAACGCTCGCGCGATAAGGATAATAGACGTATTCGACACACCCGTTTTGATCGGTTTGCGCTCTGTTCTTTTGCATCGTACCGCCGTTTATCGGGAGAATATACATATAATGCCCCTCTACGGGAGTTCCTCCGCGCGTAAGTTTAATCGTGATATAAACAGGCGTTTCTCCGTCGGCTACGGGTTCTTCCGGCGAAATCGAAACCACTTCTATTTCATAGTTTTTAGCTCTGAAGTAATCGAAACAATACATCGCGGCAAAAAGCACGACGATTATGATCAAAGTCGTAAAAACCTTATTCTTTTTAAGGAACTCAAATATTCCATCCATCGGTATTCAACCCCAACGTTTCAACAACGCTTCTCGCGCCGGCAACTTGAATTTCGTTTACGCCTTGATAGAATTGCGCATTCGTTTTTCTCCCGTTAAGCCACTCCGCAAACAACCTGTTCAACTTTGCGTTTTGCTCGGTTACAAATGCCTGCGGCCACGAAGTGTTCGGAATTTTCGGAAAACTGTTTTCCATCCATTCGTTCAAAAGAACGCTATACGTACTCCCCTTGGTCGCCGGCAACGAAGCACCCCACTCTTCCGCATACAAACTCATGTATTCGGGCTGAGAAAGGAATTGCAAAAATTTTACGGCGGCGTCCAATACTTCCGGTTTTCCTTCTACTGCGGGCTTCATAATATTCAGCGAAAAATCCACTCCGGGTTGATAAGGACCGCTTTCGGTGTATTCTATTTCGGGCAAATAATCGTATGAATCATTGCTTATTACGGGACTCGGGAACAACCCTGTGGTAAACGATCTGCCTTTCGCGTTCAATTCATCTAACATACGCCACGTTCCGTCTTCGATCATCGCAACGCCGCCCTTTTCCCACGACGTAATATAATCGCTTGTCAACCAACCTTTTTCAAGATATTCGTTATAATATTTTCTCAGTTCGTTATACAAATCTTTCGCATAATCATGCTCGACGGGATTGTAAACGCCCTCTAAAACCGCACGAACTTGTTCGGCTTCTTGAACGATTCCGTCTTTATCATAGTCGGTTTGATCAAAAACGTAATTTGCAAACGCCGGTCCTAAAGATGCCAACATAACCCATTGGTCGATCTGAACCGTTTTGAAATAACTCCAAGGCGCGACGGAAGTCCCCTTAAAGCTCGAATCTTCAATCGTTTTTATCGTCGTTTGAAACTCTTTCCACGTCTTGGGAACTTCGGTAATATTTGCCGCCTCAAATACTTCCTTGTTGTAGTAGTACCCCGTAGAAGGTCCGGCAAATAAGAAAACGGGAATTGCGTAAATACTTCCGTTTACACCGCGAATATTACTTTGCTCGAAGAGATAATCTTCATACAGATCCGACCACTTTTCGTTCCCTTCCACAAACGGATTCGGTTGGTTGAGATATTCCGTTAAATCAACGTACCAATCGTTATATTGGAATTTTGTTCCCCAAGAATACGCAATCGTCGGACACGAGCCTGTTTCTATCTGCGTCGTAAACCACTGCGACATTTCTTCTTCGAGTGCGGATACGTTTTTATTTCTAACCCATTTGATTTTAATATTCGGGTACAGTTTCATAAATTCTTCCGCTATCAGACGAGGCGAATTTACCACGTTAGGATTTTCAAGCGTCGGCGTTGTGTTCAACGTAGGTCCCCAACCGTGAAAATCAACCAACAACGTTATTTCTTCGGCGACGCCCGATTCGCCACCGCAACCGCAAACGGCGACAAGCAGAACGGAAGCGATGAGCAAAGAAATAATTTTCAACAAAATTTTTTTCATTTTATTTCCTCCTCAAAAAACGAATGAATCCAATTCACCGTTTCTTTATTCGATTTTTTCAAAGCAACTACGTATGAATTTGCGTTTTCACATTCTTCAAACGTACTCTTACCGTTTTTATCGACGAAAACACGCCCCTTTTTCGTCGAAAAATAATCGTTTTCCCCGAAAACGCCGAATAACGTCGTTAACGGATCCCAACTATAACGAGGCCCGTTCTGAAAGAATTTATAACTTAACGATACGGGATTTTTTCGATCGCAACGTTCCGAAAGCGCACCCAACGTAAGAATGTCGAGTCCGACGGTAAAATCGCTGTAATACGTGGGAATTTTCACCCTCTCGATCACGGTAAACACAGACGAAAGATCGGTAATAAAATTATATTCGCCAAGCATTTTTGCTCCGCAAAAAGAAAAATACTCCTCGGTTTGCGAAAAATTACCGCCCATAATAACGAGTTTTTCCACCTTTTCGTTAAATAGAACTTGTCCGCTTACTTTTCCGAAATCGCATTTCAAAAAATTCGCAATATTGCGCAATTGCCCGATACAAATCACCGTCACGCTGCCGTCCGACGCATTTTTCAGTTTTTCATATAACAATTCGTTTGCGTCGGCATAATCTTTTTCGTCGTTTTTCCCCAAACAATCCAACACGCGTTCTGCAAACGGAACGCCGTAAGTGATGTGCAGTTCGTTTTGTTTTAATATTCCGATTTCAAAAGAATTACCGTAATACTCGTTTATCACGTCGGTAAGCCGCGCGCCTTTTTTAAAACTGTTGGAATAAAGCATGCACTCTACGTTTACAAGTCCTGCGTTATGAAATTTATTCAACAACGCAATCGCCGCAGCATCATCGCAATCGCCGCCGAGATCGGTATCTAAAATTATTTTTTTCACTTTGTTAACCCTATTTTATAAATACAATATCCCTCTAATTTTAAAGTTCCGTTTGTTAAAACGATATCGCCCTCTTTCATCCATTCATCGCCGTCAAACACGCCTTGCTCGCAAGTCGCTCCGTTTAAGCCTTGAAGTTCCGCTTCCTTTTCGCTCGCTGCGATTAAATAATCGCCGCAATCGATTAAAACGCCTATCGCACTCTTTTCCGTCTTAAACTTCAATTCGTTTCCACTCATCTCGATCTCTTTCTCGTACGTCCCCAACGGAAGATTGTTTTCAACGTTAAACGCAACGATATTCGCCTTATCCGTCGTAACCAACGCGCTTCCGATATGATTGAGCATTTTCAAAAATCTGCCGACGCTCGCCGTATGCTGTTTCGGGCTCAAATCCGCTTTGTAAATGCCGTATTCGGGATCTGTTTTAGGATCGCTGTTATTCGTCACGAAAAACTCGCTCGTCGCGACTTCATACATAATATAACCGCCGTTTTGCGCAAACGCACTCAAAATCAACGAATTCGTATTGGAATAAGACGCTCTGTTTTCCGCAATATGCGGATAATTCCCGGCAAGAGAATATTCTTTTATCGCGTTGCTTATCGTCGCCACGTTCTCCTCGTGCGGATCATCTCCCACGATATCGATCCCTTCCAAATCAAATACGCTTTGGATATAATCGTTCATTACGTTCGCAAGCGCAAAATTCACTCGAGTATAAATTTTATACGGAGAAGACTTAAACGCCTTTCCAACCGTATCGAGCGCTTTGTTTACATCCGCTATCGCTTGTTGTTCGGTAATTTGCTTACCGTCCTTTTTTACATAAATTTGATTATGCCCGACTCTCCACAACGGGAAACAATCCGGCTCGTTATGAACCTGCACCCCGATCAAGGTGTTGGGTTTTCCGTTTTTCTCGTTCCATTCGTAAACATATTCCATCAATTTCGTCACGACTTTTACTTCTCTTTCCAAAAGAGCGTCGTTTCCGAATTCAAGGTGCATAATATATCCGTAATACTTCCAAAATAGTCCCGTATATTGAGTATCGTATCTCGGATACGTTTTTTCATCGTCTATGATATAATCCGGAATATGATAACTATGCGTTTCTCCGCACATATTGGTAGAAAACCATAAAAATTCGACTTTAAGATTATATTTTTTTGCCATGCTCAAAAAAGAGTCGATAACCGAAAAATCATACCGATCTTTATCCGTTTCGATATCTCTCCAATCGATCGGAAGTTGGATCGTATTTATATTTAAAGCGGCGGTCGCCTTAAAATAAGGCTCTAAATCCTCTGCTTTTTTAAATTCGCAATTCATAAAAGCATCCGTTCTGAGTTGTATTCCTACGTAAGTAAAAGGCTTTCCGTCCGCTTCGATATACGTAACGCCGTTTTCGGTTACCACTCTTCCCGCAACGACTTCCGTTTGTTTTTTCCGAGAACAACCACCGACATTCATCATCAAAAAAACTCCCGATAACAATATTAAAACTATTTTTTTACAAGTTCCGTTCATATCATTCTCCTCTTTATAATAAAATTATATCACTGTTTTTTTTAAATTTATAGACTTTCTTTTCCTTAAAATGTGGAATATCTTCCCGATTTGGTTATTTTTTGCATTACAAATCGCTACCGTCGGCAACACGACAAGGAATTCGCTTCGAGAGCATTTTCTTATAAATTATCCGACAATATTTTAGAAGAAACTTTGAATATTTTTCACTCGAACAACAACCCCGATAAAAATAAAGTCCTCTAACCAACGACTTATATCGTCTTCGCATCACCCTTTGAATAACCATTATTTTCCTAAAAATATATACTATTTTCCGATTTTATTCTAATAAAAAAATTCAATTGATTTATTTTTTTAATAATGTTACAATGACAACAAGGAGAAAAAACAATATATGATAGTCCATTTCGATTACGAAAACCTCAAAAAAATACTCGTTGACTTTAACCTTTTAACAAACGCAACCATATGTATCTTCAATCAAGATTACGAACCGATATTGGCATATCCGGAAAACCCGCCGGAATTTTGCAAACTCATAAAATCTACTCAACACGGCAACACCATGTGTATTCAGTCCGACATCGACGGTTGCAGAAAAGCCAAAACAACAAAACATCCCGTTTCATACAAATGTCCTGCCGGATTGATCGACACCGTAACGCCGATTATTTGTAACGACACTATCATCGGTTACATCATGTTCGGGCAAATAATAGACAAAGCCACTCCGAGAGAGGAACAATTAGAACAAATTATCAAAAAAACTTCGCAATACGAAATACCGAGAGAAAAAATTCAACCCGCTTTTGAAAAATTATTATCTTTTGACGAACAGCATATTAAAGCCGCATCCAACATTTTAGCAGCATGTGCAGGATATATTTATCTTTCAAACATGATAAAAATAGAAAAAAATCTATTTTCGGAAAATATCATAAAATACGTAGACGAACATTATCGAGATCCCTTATCGATAAAAACACTCTGTAATCAATTTTTTATATCAAAAAATAAATTATACGATATTTTCGACGAGTTGTGCAATACTACGCCGATCAAATATCAATTACATTTACGTTTAAAAGAAAGCAAAAAATTGCTTACAACAACCAATTTGAATATAACCCAAATAAGCGATTATTTAGGATTTAGCAACTACAATTATTTTACGAAACTCTTTAAAAAAGAATTCGGCATATCTCCGTCAAAATTTAAAAAACAACAATGAGATCTCTCCGTTGTTTTCCTCTAAACAAACACTTTTACCAAATTGAGAATGAGTTCTAAAAAAACAGAAACTCGTTCTCATTTTTTTAAGGAAATCTCTTATAAGGATCTATAATAACATTAAAACGTAACAAAATTAAAATTTTGTTGCAACTGTCGTTGCTTTGCGTATTGCTGTCGCAATTCGCCGTTTCCGTTGAAACACGGCGTGAAAAAGCCCTTGCAAGCAAACTTTTTCACTTGTATTATAAAAGTTCCGACACAAAAAACAAGCCCGTCGAAAAATTCGATAGGCTTGAAAATATCAAACAATATTTTTTGTTTTGCCGTTTTTATCGGTATCGTCGGCAAAAATGAATTTTTTAGGGAAAACTGCGTTTTCCGCGTTTTGATTACTCGGAAAGAATCAGTGATTTTCCCGTCATTTCCGTCGGAACGTCTTCACCCATGACCGTCAAAAGCGTCGGCGCGATATCGGCAAGAACGCCGCCCGAGCGCAACGATCTTCCGCGATAAGAGTCCCCTGCGACGATAAACGGAACGGGGTTGGTGGTATGCGCCGTGAACGGAGAACCGTCTTCCGCAATCATTCGATCCGCGTTGCCGTGATCCGCCGTAATCAACGCGACGCCGCCTTTTTCCAAAATTTTATCGACAACCTTTCCAAGACAAGTATCCACCGCTTCTACCGCCTTTACAGCCGCCGATAAAACGCCTGTATGCCCGACCATATCGCAATTGGCAAAGTTCAAAATCACGACGTCGTAACGATCGGAATCCAACTCTTCCAATACTTTATCGGTCACTTCGTACGCGCTCATTTCCGGTTTCAAATCGTAGGTGGCGACTTTCGGCGACGGAATCAAATCGCGATCTTCCCCCTCGTTGGGGGCTTCTACGCCGCCGTTAAAAAAGAACGTGACGTGCGCGTATTTTTCAGTTTCGGCGATGCGAAGTTGACGATATCCCTTTTGAGAAAGATATTCGCCCAACGTATTTTTCAAAGACTGCGGTTTGAATGCGATCGCGACGTTGCGGAACGTTGCGTCGTATTGCGTAAAGCAGACGTAATTCGGCTTTAACCAACCCGTTTTGCGCGCGAAGCCCGTAAATTCCTCTTCCGTCATGGCACGCGTCAATTGACGAGCGCGATCGGGACGGAAATTAAAGAAAATAATAGAATCGCCCGATTCGATCAAACCGACGGGTTTACCGTTTTCCGTTTTGACCGCAGGCAACGTAAACTCATCCGTTACGCCCTTTTCGTAAGATTCTTCCAAATAAGTAGCAAGGTCGGAAACTTGTTCGCCCGTACCCGACGTCAACATATCGTAAGCCTGTTCGACGCGTTCCCAGCGATTATCGCGATCCATCGCGTAATAACGCCCGACGACAGAAGCGACCGTACCGAACGCAAGTTCTTTTGTCTTTTCCTCTAACGCGCGCACGTAGCCTGCACCGGAAGTGGGAGAAACGTCTCTCCCGTCCATAAAACAATGAACGTAGGCGTTTTCCAATCCCTCGCGCTTTGCCAGTTCCAACAACGCGTAAAGGTGGGTAATGTGGCTATGCACGCCGCCGTCCGACAGCAATCCGTAAAAATGCAACTTCTTTCCGTTCTCCTTTGCGCCGCGAACCGCGGATAAAAGCGCTTCGTTTTCAAAAAACGTGCCGTCGCCGATCTCTTTCGTAATACGCGTCAACTCTTGATAAACGATTCTGCCCGCGCCGATATTAAGATGCCCGACCTCGCTGTTTCCCATCTGCCCGTCCGGAAGCCCGACGTCCATGCCGGACGCGCCGAGTTGCGTATGGGGATAGGTTTTCCACAATCTTTTGACGTTCGGACTTCCCTCGATCGCGATCGCGTTGCCCTCTTGCTCGGGATTGATTCCGTAACCGTCCATAATCAAAATACAATTTGGTCTACCCATATATGATTCTCCTTCCGAAAAAAAGCGGGAGATTCTCCCGCTCGTTTTTTAATTCAAATGATAGTTGACGACTTTCGCAAAATCTTCCGCTTTGAGAGAAGCGCCGCCGATCAAGCCGCCGTCAATGTTCCGCATACTCATCAAGTCTTTCGCGTTGCCGAGGTTCATGCTGCCGCCATATTGAATCCGAAGCGTCTTTGCGACTTCTTTTCCGTAAAGTTGGCCGACTACGCGACGGATATAACCGATCGTAAGATTCGCATCCTCTTTGGTCGCGGTCTTACCCGTTCCGATCGCCCAAACCGGCTCATAAGCGATTACGACGTCGGAAAGATCCTCGATTCCCTCTAACGCGCCGACGACCTGCTTTTTCAAAACGCGCTTCGTGCGATTCTTTTCACGCTCCGTAAGCGTTTCCCCAACGCAAACGATGGGTTTCAAACCATTCGCAAGTGCTTGCTTAATGCGCTTGTTGACGGATTCGTCCGTTTCCCCGAAATACTGTCTGCGTTCGGAGTGACCGATGATTACGTATTCCACGCCCGATTCTTTGAGCATAGCCGCGCTGATTTCGCCCGTAAACGCGCCCTTATCCGCCCAAGCGACGTTCTGTGCGCCGAGGTGAATTTTTGAACCGACAAGCGCCTCGCCGACCACTTTCAAATCGGTGAAAGGCACGCAAACAACCACTTCCGCACGCGCACGCGCAACCAGAGGCTTCAATTCCTCGATCAACGTTTTCGCTTCCGCGGCGGTTTTATTCATTTTCCAGTTTCCCGCAATAATGGGTTTTCTCATATTCGTATTCTCCTTATTCTTTTTCGTTTAAGCACGCGATGCCCGGTAATACCTTTCCTTCAAACAGTTCCAAAGAAGCGCCGCCGCCCGTAGAAATATGCGTCATGCGATCCGCAAAGCCGAGTTGCTGAACCGCCGCCGCCGAATCGCCGCCGCCGATGATGGTCGTAGCGCCGTCCGCTTCCGCCATCGCCTTTGCAACAGCAATCGTGCCGCCTGCCAAAACGGGATTTTCAAACACGCCCATCGGTCCGTTCCAAATAACCGTCTTAGCACCCTTAATCGCGTCCGCATACAGTGCGCGCGTCTGATTTCCGATATCCAACGACTGCATGTCCGCAGGAATCTCGCCGACAGGAACTTGCTTCACTTCTATTTGTGCGTCGATGGGATCGGGGAAATCTTTGGTAATGACACAATCCACCGGCAACAAAAGTTTCTTTCCTTCTTTTTCCGCCTTTTCCATCATCTCCAAACAATAGCCGATCTTCTCGTCGTCCACAAGCGAAGTACCGATTTCGTACCCTTTTGCCTTTAAGAACGTATAAGACATTCCTCCGCCGATGATCAACGTATCGCATT
The DNA here is from genome assembly GCA_964426105.1 of uncultured Clostridia bacterium. GTDB lineage: Bacteria > Bacillota > Clostridia > Christensenellales > Borkfalkiaceae > UMGS621. The sequence goes on from CAYRPB010000013.1 coordinate 8,971, forward strand.
TTTCAAGCAAGTTTCTGATAACGTTCAATTTATCCGCAACCTTTGCGCCGCCCAAAATCGCGACGAACGGATGAACGGGATGTTCCAACGCGTCCGCCATAACCGAAAGTTCTTTTTCGATCAAGAATCCGCAAACCGCCGTTTTAACGTATCCGTATTCGACGATCGCCGCCGTCGAAGCGTGCGAACGGTGCGCCGTTCCGAACGCGTCGTTAACGTAGATATCGGCATAAGAAGCGAGTTCTTTGCAGAAATCGGGATCTTTTCCCTCTTCTTCCGCATGGAAACGAAGATTTTCCAACAATACGCACTCACCCTCTTTCAAAGCGGCAACCTTTGCCTTTGCGTCCGGACCGATTACGTCTTTCGCAAACGTCACCTTTCCGTCCAAAAGTTCGTTCAAACGGTCGGCAACCGGCTTTAAGGTAAGTTTTTTCGGCTCGCTTGCCTTTGCCTTATCGATATAAGCCTGTTTCGCCGCCGCGCGCTCCTCTTCGGGAAGCGCGTCAACCGCTTTCTTTTCTTTCTTGTTGAGTTTCACTTCCGCACTGAAAATGCTGTGCGGCTTGCCCATGTGCGAGCAGAGAACGACCTTAGCACCGTGCTCCGTCAAATAACGAATGGTGGGAAGTGCTCCCTGAATCCGATTCTCGTCCGTAATCACGCCGTCCTTCATAGGGACGTTGAAATCACATCTGACGAGGCAATATTTGCCCTTTACGTCAACGTCTTTCACCGACATCTTATTCATAATGATGATCTCCTTATAAGAAACACATTTTTTTCCTTTTACATTATATCGTCAAATAGGCGAAATGTCAAACAGAATCAAGAAAAAACGCCCTTTCCCGAGGCATTTTTCGCACCGCTCAATCGTTTTTCTCTTCTAAGCGCGCCCTATTGCGCTCGGTAAAGCGAAAGAGCACCTCGTCGGCGGCGATTTTATCCAAAATACGGAACACGAGCGATTCCAACTCGCTCCCCTCGCGATAATCCGCCGCGGTAAAATAACGAATACGATTTTCGCGCAACATACGGAATACCGCTTCGGTGTTTTCCCGTGCGCCGTCGTACACGCCGATCGCGTGACCGCCGTAAGAATTGACTAACTTCATGCAAGGAATATCCGTCGCGCTGTCGCCGATATAGACGAAATTGCGGAAAGGCACGCGCAACTCGGATTCGGGAAAATAATCGTTGACGCGATTGTCGTTTACGTCCGTCGTTCCCTTGGAAATACGGAAGAGAAACTGCGTTTTGTTGGTAAAATTCACCGCTTGCGCCGGCCATTTCGCCACGCCCTTTTCGTTGAAATAAAAGGAACTCGCGTAAATCGCGCGGAATGCGCCTTGCCTTGCCGGCAGCGTTCCCTCGATCATCTCTTTTAAGCCGGACGAAATAATATAATGCTCGACTTCGATCCCCTTTTGCTCCCCGTACGCGCGAATCCGCTCGAACCAATCCTCTACCCCGTCGTAGAGTTTGACGCGCGCACCGTAATCCGTCAACGCGCTTCGATTAACGATCAATCGTCCTTCCGCACCCTCGACCATGCGGTACATATACGCAAGATTGCAATCCATTTGATGTTCGACGGCTAAACGGTTGGACTCCTCCCAAAATTTCGCCACATCGTAACCGATCGCTTGAATATATCCCTGCGCCTGCATATCGTCCGGCGTAAGCGTTTTATCGAAATCGTAGCAAAACGCCGCTACCGTTTTTCTCTCTTTCCTCATAATCTCTCCTCTTCGATCTTCTTTAACAATGCCGAACAACCGACCTCGACGTCCCTCATCGTAGCGTCAAAATCCCCCGTATACCAAGGATCGGCGACGTCGCGCGGAGAAGACGTAAAATCCAATAACAGCGAAATCTTGCCGCACGGATCGCCTCCGAATAAACGCTTCATGTTGCGGCGGTTCGCCTCGTCCATTCCGATCAGATAATCGTACGACGCATAGTCCCCCTCCGTCAAACGTCGCGCGCGCTTTCCCTCGCAAGAGATCCCTATCGAACGTAACACGCGTACCGTCCCGAAATGAACGGAGTTCCCGATCTCTTCGTAAGAAGTTGCCGCGGACGCAATCGAAAACCGATCGGCATACCCGCGCCGATCGACGAGCGATTTCATGTAAAATTCCGCCATAGGACTGCGGCAAATATTGCCGTGACAAACAAACAGTATTTTTATCATATCGTTATTGTAAACCAAACGCATAAAAAAGTCAAAAGAAAACGCGCAAAACAGCCCCAAAGCAAACGCGAAACGAGTAAAACGCTCGCTTTTTTCTTGTTTTTCGATTATTGCCGTATTTTTTAAAGTCCGTTTAATCGCATCGAAACGTTCCGTGAAAGCGTGAACAGAACCTTTTTAAGCGAAACTTTCTCGAAACGCACAAAAGACGTTCGGATTTTAGCGAACGTCTTTTTCCCTTATCTTATTCAGAAAACAAAACAAAATAAAAAATAATAACGGAATTCAAAACGCGGAGTGCGTTTCGCAAGCGTAATCATGCTCTTTTGCCGTCTGAAAAAACACGAAATCTTCTTCCGGATCGAATGAATCCACGTTTTCATATGCGGCGAGTTTGCAAATCGAAACCTCGTACGCGGTGAGAACGCGAATATCCGTTTCCGAAAACTTTTTTTGATATTCACGGCTTTGGATCCTGCCGGAAAGAGCGATCCGCTCCCCGACCGCAAGATTTTTAACAAAACGAGCGTTTCTTCCCCAAGCGATACAGGGAATATAATCGGATTTGTTATACGAGCGGTTGACCGCCACCAATAAGTCGGCGATCTCGCGGTTAAAGGGCGTCGTGCGGTAAACCGGCGGCTTACAGATATACCCCGAAAGGACGATGCTGTTGGGATTTTTCTGTACCTCGCCGTCGAAAAGTTCGCGCACGAACACCGTGAGCATGAGTTTTGACTTTCCGTCCACGAGTTTGTTATAACTCCGAAACTGCCCGATCGCGCTGATTTGCGAGCCGATTTTCAGATTCCGATCCCGAATCAATCGGTCGGAAATCGTCACGGGCAAGATATCTGCCTGCCCGGACAGCCTCTTGACGAGCACGCTCGTTTCGTAAAAGCCCTCGCCGTACACCTCGTGAGAAAACGTCGCTTCTCCCACGATCTCGCCATTTAAGTACACCTTGTTGTTTTTTTCAGCCAAATTCATATCTTTCTCCTTTTGGTTTTTCACTGTCCGATTTGTCTGCCGTTTGAATCGACGACAAAGTTTTCCCGATAAATAAGTTCGTCGATACGAACAAAGGAATACCCTTTCTCTTTCAATGCCCGAATAATATTCGGCAACGCGTCCGCAGTATGAAGCCCGTTGTTGTGAAACAACACGATTGATCCGTTCCGTACGCGCGATACCACGCGATTTTCGATTTCGGAAGCGGAGAGATTTTTCCAATCCAAACTATCCACATCCCATTGAATAGTAAACAATCCCATCGATTCCGCCGTTTGAACGAGCAAATCGTCGTAATCGCCGTAAGGCGGACGAAACAACACCACTTTTTCTCCCGTAATCGCCTCGATCGCGCGAGAAGAACTTTCCAACTCCGCCCGAATCTGCTGTTCGGAGAGTTTGCTCATATAAGAATGAGTGGACGAATGTGTTCCGATCGCATGCCCCTCACCCGCAATTTTCGCGACGAATTCGGGGTATTTGGTCGTCCAAAACTCCACCATAAAGAAAGTGGACGGGACGTTTTCTTCCCTCATAACGGATAACAGCCGATCGGTGTAATCCGTTCCCCAAGCGCAATCGAAAGAAATCGCGACTTTCTTCTCTTCCGTTTCCACCGAATAGATCGGAATTTTTCTCTGCTTGGAAAATACCGCAACCGCCCCGGTCGGGACGGAGATTGCAAGAACGGCAATCAATACCGCAATTACAAGCGTCCGCTTGCGCATCACTACGAATTTCATTTTAACAAAACGCTCCCATCGAAATTTGAGAATTTTTGACGAATCGCGTTTCGTTTTGTCGAATCAACCGCAAGTTGTCCGAATTCTCTCACCCTAATCGTATGCGGACAAGGCGCGCGCTATGCGCAAAAAACGCAAAAAACGGACGACGAACCGTTACGATGTTCTCGCAACAAAAAAGTCAAAGCGGAGTTTCGTTCACAACGAAAAAGGCGCGCCGTATTTTTTGCAAAATACGGCGCGCCGTTCAAATCCGATAATCCTATTTCTTTTTACTTTAAGTCTAATTCGGGCGGGACGTCCAGTTCGTCCGAAACGTATTTCCCGTTTTTCTTGCGCTGACGAACACATTCGCTCAAAAGATATTCGATCTGCCCGTTGACCGAACGAAAATCGTCCTCCGCCCAAGCGGCAACGGCTTGGTAAAGTTTGGGGGATAATCGAAGCGGCACTTGCTTTTTTTGAGAATCGTTCATCAATACAGACTCCCCGAATTAACCACGGGTTGTGCGTCATGATTGCCGCACAAAACAACCAAAAGATTGGACACCATCGCCGCCTTGCGCTCTTCGTCTAACGTTACGACGTTGTTTTCGCTCAACCGTTCAAGAGCCATTTCCACCATGCCGACCGCGCCGTCTACGATCATTTTTCGCGCGTCGATGATCGCCGAGGCCTGTTGCCGTTGCAACATAACCGCCGCGATTTCGGGCGCATACGCAAGATAGGTAATGCGAGCCTCGATCACCTCGATTCCGGCGTCGTTCACTCTCATTTGAATTTCATCGCGAATCCGCGCCGCCACGACCTCGCTCGAACCGCGCAAACTGCCCTCGTCCGCAATGCCGTCCCCCGTCGTATCGACGTTGGGAGCGATATCGTACGGGTAAATGCGAACGACGTTCCGCAACGCGCTATCGCATTGCAAGGAAAGATATTCTTTATAATTATCCACGTTAAACACCGCCTTTGCCGTATCCACCACGCGCCACATGACCGCGATACCGATTTCGACGGGATTGCCTAAGCAATCGTTGATTTTCTGACGGTTATTGTTCAACGTCATGATCTTCAAGGAAATCTTTTTGTTGGAAAGATCGACGTTTCCCTCTCCCATCCCCTTATTTTCCGAGTCACTTAAACCGAAATGACCGGAAACGTCACCGCTTTGTTTGAGTTTCGTCTTAGCGGCGGGATTAAACGCAACACAGAACGGATTAACGAAATAAAAGCCGTCCCCTTTCAGCGTTCCGACATATTTCCCGAACAACGTCAAAACCAACCCTTCTTGCGGCTTTAATACTTTTAAGCCGGGCACGAGAATAATCGCAAAAATAAGCAAAACCCCTCCGCCTGTCAACAAAAAAGGAGCGTAAGAAGCACCGCTCTCATCGCCGATCGCACCGAGAATCAGCCCTGCGATTGCGCACGCAATCATGAGCACGATAACGACGAGCATCGTCATGCCGTTCTTTTTTCCGCTCAATACTTTTTCTTCCATAATCTTCTCCTTTATATAAATTTGATATTATTATGATATCATAACAATACAATCATGTCAAGTCTTTTCCTGTTTTTTCAAAACTCCTTTGCAACAAAAAAAATAAGCCCGACTATGCAATCCGCATAACCGAGCCTAAGTTTTTCTTTGTAAGCAAGTTTTTTCGCTTGTATTAACGCGTTAAAAAACCTTTTTCTTTTTCAAAGCGGCGAATTGCGGCAAGCCGTTTTCCCACTTTAAGGACGATTCCCCTTGAATCAAAGGAAGCGCGTATGCGATAAAATCGTCCGTCAATCCGTTTCCGTCCGCATTGATCCAATTTAACGGAATCGTCTTTTCGTGATTCGCGGCGACAGACAGCGGAACCGCACCGTACGCCGCGCGGTAAGGATCGCCCGCAACGCGTTCGAGTGCAACCATTTTTCCCGTTTCACCCTTCACCGCATACCGAACCGCCTCCGCCCCCGCGGCAAACGCCTCTTCGATATCCGTACCCGACGCGATATGCGCCGCGCAGCGTTGCATCAGACTAAATTCGATCGCACGCACTTTGATTCCGAGTTTCTCTTTTACCAGTCTCTTCAATACGTTACAAACACCGCCCATCTGCGCATGTCCGAAACGATCGGTCTCCTCGATTCCGAACTCGCCGACATATTTCCCGTCCGCAAACCGAATCCCCTCCGAAACCACGACGACGCATTTATTGTTGTTTTTCGCACACACGCGCGATACGTCCGACAAAAAGCGATCGAAATCGAACGCAACCTCGGGCAGATAGATCAGATCGGGCGCAAATCCTGCCGTTCCGGCAAGCGCGGAAGCAGCCGTCAGCCAGCCGGCATTCCGTCCCATTGCTTCGCAAATCAAAACAGAACCCGTATCGTACACCTTGGAATCGAGCGCAAGTTCCATCATCGTTGTCGCTATGTATTTCGCCGCGCTGCCGTACCCCGGACAATGATCCGTCCCGGCAAGGTCGTTGTCAATGGTCTTGGGTACGCCCATAATGCGACATTCGTAATCGCTTTTTTCAAAGTAACGAGATATTTTATCGCAGGTATCCATGCTGTCGTTTCCGCCGTTATAAATAAAATAACGCACGTTCAATTTTTGAAACACCTCTAAAATCCGACGAAATTCGGTTTCGTCCTCTTCCGGATTCTTTAATTTATAACGCACGGATCCGAGTGCGGACGACGGCGTGAATTTCAGCCGTTCAAGTTCCTCTGCGCTCTCCTGTCCGAGATCGTAGATTTCACCGTCCAAAATCCCCTTTACGCCGTGTCGCGCGCCGTATACGGCGGTAATGCAATCCGTTCCAAGCGCTTCGGTGAAAACGCCTGCCGCGCTCGCGTTGATGACTGCCGTCGGTCCGCCGGACTGTGCAAACAATAGTGCCCCTTTTAAAATATCCCGATTCATTTTCTCTCCTTATCTCAAAGTCCCAGTATATGGGCTGTTTCGTAAAGATCTTCGTCGAACTGCTTTTTCACGTTGAAAACTTCTTCAAAATCAACCGAAATAATCTTGTTGTTTTTGATTCCGATCACGCAACTCGGCTCGTTCAAATAAAGAGCGTCCACCGCGCGATTTCCGAATTTCGCCGCGAGAATACGGTCGGAAAGAGAAGGCGCGCCGCCTCGCTGAATATGTCCGAGCACCACCAATTTGATACCGAGCCCCGTCTTTTCCTGCAATTCTTTCATGATCTCGTCGCGATTGCCCGCACCTTCCGCCAAAACAATCATATTCGACGTTTTTCCGCGCGCGCAAGACTTGTTTAACTCGCTTGCAATCTCGTTCAAATCAAACGGTCTTTCCGGCAACAGAATAAATTCCGCGCCGCCGGCAACGCCCGAATAAAGCGCGATATCGCCGCAACGCCGTCCCATTACTTCCAAAACGCAAACGCGATCGTGCGAGTGCATGGTATCGCGCAAACTGTTGATCGCCCACAAAACGGTATTCACCGCGGTGTCGAAACCCAGCGTATAATCGGTGTATCCCAAATCGTTGTCGATCGTCCCCGGAATTCCGACGACCTTAAAGCCGAACTCGCGGCTCAAAAGTTGTCCGCCTCGGAAAGAGCCGTCGCCGCCGATCACGACCAAGCCCTCGATCTCGCGCTTTTTCATTTCCTCCGCCGCCTTTTTTCTGCCCTCCGGCGTAACGAATTCGGGACAACGCGCGGACTTCAAAAACGTACCGCCGCGATGAATCATATCCGAAACGGAGCGCGACGTCAACTTGACGTAATCGCCGTTGATTAAACCGGTGTAGCCGCGTTCCACCCCGTAAACTTCCATACCGTAATAAAGCGCAGTACGAACAACCGCGCGAATACAAGCGTTCATGCCGGGCGAGTCGCCGCCGCTCGTTAAAACCGCTATCTTTTTCATATTCTTGCCTCACTCATATCGTATTTCATCCTTTCCCTCTTTTCTTATTGTACCATAATTTTCGTGTTTTTACCAATTTTTTTCACACGTTATTGCTTTTTCATAAAAAATACGACGTTTTTCTCGCCCAAGACCGAAGAAAGTTCCCCTTTCAGCCCCTCGCACTTTCTGATTTTATCCTTAATCGTGTAATTCTTTCCGCCGCGATTGATGATAACGGGGATATCGCCGCGGTAAGAAGTCAAGATATCGAACACGTCATTTAAGACGTCTTCCGAATCGGGCAGAATCAAACCGAGAATTTCTTTCGCAACCGATTCTGCAGGCTGCTCGCGTTTTTCTTCCTCAACCGTTTCCATACGGTCGGCAAGAATCTTCACTTCGTTTTCCTTAATCTGCAAGCGACCGGAAACCATGACGACGGCTTCCTCTATCGCAACCGTTTTTAATTTATCGTAATTCTTGGGGAATACGATACATTCTATTTGCCCGTATAAGTCTTCCAACGTAACGGCGAGCATGGTTTGATTGGTTCGCGTGTTGATACGGTGCGTGGAAAGGATCACGCCGCACATCGTGACGGCCATATCGTTTTTGATTTCGGTATACGTACGATTTCCGTCGTCGTCTTCTTCGTAATAAGAAAGAATTCCTGTGTTAAAAGTCGCCGTCTTGATCTTGTTCATGTAACTTTCCATCGGATGCCCGGAAATATAGACGCCCAAAACCGACTTTTCTTTTGCAAGTTTATACGAATGTGCATATTCGGGAATATTCGGATAATCCGCTTTCAGTTCCATTTCTTCGTGCAAAATATCTCCGAACAAACTGATTTGCGCCGAGTTTTTTTGCTTTGCGATCAACACGACGCGATCCAAAAGCGTTTCGTAAACCGCAATCAAACGCGAACGGTAAATACCGAACGAATCGAACACGCCTGCCAAAATCATATTTTCGACCAGACGTTTATTGAGTCCGAAGCCGCCGCAACGCATGATGAAATCTTCAAACGAAAGGAACTTTCCGTTCGTATTCCGATCTTCCACAATCGCGTTAATGCTGGCGAGTCCGACGTTGCGCAACGCAACCAACCCGAAACGCACGCCCTTTCCCTCGCACGAAAAGTACGTTTTGCTCATGTTGATATCCGGCGGATAAACGGGTACGTTACGACTCTTTAAATACAGCAAATACTTGGTAACTTCCTCGATATTGGTGATACGGTTATTTAAAATCGAACAAAGGAACTCGTTCGGATAATACTTTTTCAAATACGCCGTTTGATAGGAAAGCGCAGCGTACGCCGCCGCGTGCGACTTATTGAACGCGTATTTCGCAAATCCCGCCATTTCGTCGAAGATGTCGATCGCAACGTCCTCCGGAACGCCGCGCTTGATCGCACCCTCGATCGTCTGCCCCTTATCGCCGATTCCGCCGTATACGAAAATCTTCTTTTGGCGTTCCATTTCCTCGGCGTTCTTTTTTCCCATTGCGCGGCGGACGATATCCGCTTGTCCCAAAGAAAAGCCGCCCAACCGCTGACAAACCTGCATGACCTGCTCTTGATAAATCAACGTTCCGTAGGACGTTTCCAAAATGGGGCGCAATAGTTCGTGCTTATAAACAATAGTTTCGGGATTGTGTTTGAACTTAATGTAATTGGGAATCGAATCCATCGGACCGGGACGGTACAACGAAATTCCCGCGATAATATCTTCAAACGTCGTCGGACGAAGTTCGCGCATGAACTTTTTCATTCCCGGACTTTCAAGTTGGAACACCGCGTCCGTATCGCCATCTCCGATCAACTCGTAAGCCCCCATGTCCTCGTAACCGATTTTATGGAAGTCAATTACGACGCCGAAATCCTCTTTTACGTAATCGATCGCCTTTTTGACGTCCGTCAGCGTACGCAGTCCCAAGAAGTCCATCTTCAACATCCCCAGTTGCTCGACTTCTTTCATGTCGAACTGCGTGGTGATATCGTCGCCGTTCCGCTGTAACGGAACGTTGTCCGCAATAGGCTTTGCGCAGATTACGACGCCTGCCGCGTGCATGGAAGTATTGCGAGGCAACCCCTCTACGCGCATCGCCATGTCGATGATCTTGTGCAGATTCAGATCTTCGTCGTAAATTTCACGCAATTCCCGAACGCCGACGTCTACTCCGTCCTTGTTCTTTTTTAATCCCAAACTTTCGGCGATCGTGGATTTCCCGTCCATCAACTTCGTGATACGATCGACGTCCGCATACGGTACTTTATAAACGCGCGCAACGTCCTTAATCGCCTGTTTGGAAGCAAGCGTACCGAACGTGACGATCTGCGCGACCTTATCCGAACCGTACTTTCTCCGCACGTATTCCACCACTTCGCCGCGGCGTTCGTCCGAAAAGTCGATATCGAAGTCGGGCATGCTGACGCGTTCGATATTCAAAAAACGCTCGAACAGCAAGGCGTACTGCAAAGGCTCGACGTCCGTAATTCCGACCGAATAGGCAATAATGGAAGAAACGCCGCTTCCGCGCCCTGCACCGACGGGAATCCCGACGCTCTTTGCGTAGTTGATAAAATCCCATACGATGAGGTAATATTCGATAAACCCCATCGTGTGAATGGTGTTCAGTTCGTAATCGAAACGTTCGCGAATTTCGGGCGTGATGACGGGATAACGCTCTTTCAATCCCTTTTCCGCCAGATCTTTCAAAAAATCGTAAGCGGTTTGCCCGTTATCCGGAACGTAGCCGGGAATCAACGACTTATCGCGGATCGGCTCGCACTTTTCGTTCAGATCGAAAACGGGCTCGGTCACCTTTTCCGCAATCTTAACCGTGTTCGCGATCGCCTCCGGACAGTACGAAAAAAGCGACTTCATCTCTTCCGGACTCTTCAAATAACTTTGGTCGGACTCCATTTTCAAGCGCGTCGGATCGTCTATCGTCTTTTTCATGCTGATACACATTACCACGTCTTGCATCTCGGCGTCTTCTCGTTCCAAATAGTGAACGTCGTTAGTCGCGACGAGCGGAATGCCCAATTCCTCCGCAATCGAAATGATCAACGGAATAATCGCTTTCTGTTCCGCCAATCCGTGATCTTGAATTTCCAAATAAAAGTCCTCGCCGAAAATCTCTTTCAATTCGGCGGCGGTCGCCTTTGCTCCGTCGTAATCGTTTCGCAAAAGGCGTTTCGCAACACGCCCGGCAAGGCACGCGGACGTACAAATCAAGCCCTCGCTATGCTCCCGAAGCGTTTTATAATCCACGCGCGGCTTATAATAAAAGCCGTCTACGTAAGCAATCGAATCCAATTTAATGAGATTTTTATATCCGATCTTATTTTTACAGAGCAATATCAAGTGATCGGTATCCGGCTGCGTCTTTTTGTCCGTATAATCGTCGCAAAGATAAAGTTCGCACCCGATAATCGACTTAACGCCCGCTTTCTTTGCGCATTCCGCAAAATAAAGCGTGCCGAACATATTGCCGTGATCGGTGATCGCAACGGTGTCCATGCCCTTTTCTTTAACTTTCTTAAAAAGGTCGTCGATCCGCGCCGCGCCGTCCAACAACGAATATTCGGTATGCAAATGTAAATGCACAAAATCGCCCATAACGTCTCCTTTGTATCTGTCGTTTACAGAATTTTTTCGATTTTTCCTTCCCGTCAACGCGCAAGTCTTTTGCAAGAAACAACCTTGCGCGTTTTTTTCGGAAAGCACGTCGAACATACTTCTCCCGTTCTCTCCCCTTGTCAATCCAACCGTTCCGCCAATTCTACTAATTTGCGCAAGCGGTGATTTAAGCAACTTTTCGTGACGCCCAACCGTTCGGAAAGTTCCGAAAGCGTTTCTTCCGGGTGATTTTTCCGCGCTTCCGCCGTTTTGCGAAGGACTTCCGGAATGGAAACGTCCGCATCATATAATTTTTTAATCGCCGCGACTTGCTTTCCCGTCGCCGCGACCTGTTTGTTGACGTTCCCGATATCGCAGTTTCTCAGTCTGTTGACATTGCTTCGCATCTCGCGTTCCACAATGCAGTCAGTAATCTTCAAAACCGCTTTCGGCAAATTCAAAAGCGCAAAGAAATCTTTAATTTCTTCCGAACTTTTCACATAGACAATAAAACTTTCTCTCCGCTCGGTCAACGTCGGAAAAACGGAAATACGCGCGAGATAGTCTGAAAATTCGGTTGCAACCTCGTAACAAGAAAAGAGAAATTCAAGATGATAACTCGTTTTACTTCCGTCGTTTGCAGGGAGCGTAACGTACCCTGCGCCAAGAAACAAGCCTCGAAAATAATATCGGCGCAAGCGTTCGTTTTCCGCGAACTCCGGCGCGAGCGAAAAGTTCAATTCGCCGCCGTCACTCAAAATTCCCAAATCGCAAAGAATGGACGCGGCATTCCGCGAAAAACACTCCACCGCAATTTTCTCTTTGCGGTTTAACCGATCTTCTTCGATCTCCGCTTCGTTGATTTCGGCGTCGTAAAGTCCGTTCAAACTCTCGCAAAGAAAATCGGCGAGTTCGGATTCGGCTGCGGCAAAAGAAAAGCCGAACGCGCCGTTCTGATACAGAACGCTCCCTGCCGCGCGGAGATAGCCGGATAAAAACGCCCGACGTTCTTCTTGCCCGTCCGGAAATTTATCGATGATTTCTTTGCGTACTTCCGCATAAAACCCCACGGCGTTATCTCCTCTTTTTGTATTCAGCAAAGCGAAAATCGGGCATGCGCCCGTTGATATTGCAAATTTGCTTCTCCGATATCTGCACGCGCTTCAATTGCTCCGAAACGATCGCGACGTCGCCTACGCGCGTCGGAGAATGAGCGTCCGAATCCAACACGAAAGAAACGCCCGTATCCGCAACACGGCGGAGATCTTCGTCCGAAAGATGCGCCTTTTTTCCGTTTAATTCCAGATACGTGCCGTAATCGCGCGCGCACTTAGCCACCTCGACGGGATCGCAAAAACAACAATAATTCACGTGCGTTACGATATCGATCGGATTCTTCTCGATCGCCTTGACGTAAGCGCGCGTGGTGCGCCGCACAAGCGATGCGGACGGTTTCGCATTGAATCCCGAACAAACGAGATTGGGCAAGAGAAAATTGAATACGCTCGGAAAATCATACCCGACAAACTTATGCACGCCCACAAGGAATAGATCCAAATCGTCGTAAAATTCGGACGAAAGATCGGTTTTCCCGTCCGTCGATATAAAATTCGCTTCTACCCCCAAAAGGACGTTCACGCCCGTCCGCTCGGACGCCTCTCGGCAAAACGATCTCATTTCTGGAATCTTTCTTTTCTTCACCCCGTATGCAGGATGGGAAAACCCGTGATCGGTAATCCCGATCGTATGAAGCCCCGCTTCTTTTGCCGCGACGGCGTTGTCCAAAATCGTCCCCTTACCGTGGCTGTACACGGTATGAGTATGATAATCGGCTGTAAGTTTCATTCAAATTCGCCGACGGTAACCACCTCTTCTTCGAGCGTTACGCCGAACTCCTCTCTTATTTTTTTCTTAATCAAGTCGATCAGCCGACGGATATCCGCCGCACTACCGTCCTCGTTGACAATAAAATTCGCATGTTTTTCGGAAACGATCGCGCCGCCCGACCGCAAGCCCTTTAAGCCTGCGCGTTCAATCAACTCGCCTGCGCCGCAGCCGTTCGGATTGCGAAAAACCGAACCGCACGTTCTGCCCGTCGGTTGTGATTTTTTCCGTTGCTCCGAAAAAGAAGAAATCATCTCTTCCACGCTCTCTACCGTCTTTTCGATCAACGAAAAACGCGCCGACAATATAAAGTCGTCCGAACAAAAGCCGACGCTTCGATATCCGAAACCGCACGCCTCGTTCGACAAACGCAAGCGTTTTCCCCGACGGATCAAATCAACGGATTCCACGACGTCGGACAGCGCATGTCCGAACGCGCCCGCATTCATGAAGATTCCGCCGCCGACGCTCCCCGGTATTCCCGTCAAAAACTCTAAGCCCGAAAGTCCTGCGCGACGCGTCGTTTCGACGAGATCGACGTTTTTTACCCCTGCATAGGCGATCACGCAATCGTCCTTTCTGCGAAGAATATCCAGCCGTTCGGTGGAAATCACCATACCGCGAATCCCTTTATCCCCGACGAGAATATTCGATCCTCTCCCGACGACAGTCACGGGAAGCGCGTATTTTTCCGCAAGCGTCAAAAGCCCCTCTATTTCGCGTTCGGTTTTGGGGCGCAGAAAATACTCCGCTCTTCCCCCGACGCCGAGAGAGGTGTGCTTATCCATAGGCTCTTCTGTGAAAATTCTGCCTCCGTACACGAAAGCCAGTTCATCCGAAAATGCCATTTGCACTCCTTTTATTTTACTATACTTTTCATCTTTTATCAAGTTAAACCCGTAAAATTTTTCAACTTTTTCAAAGCAACTTCTTTTCCGCTCGCCGCAGACGCGGAAAGCGCGTAAAATTCCTCCAAACTGCGACGATCCGTGAGGACGGAAAGCGTCCGCCGGCAAACAACGGAAGATAACGCCGCAACGTGCGGATTTTCGGACGAAACGGAATAATACTCCGACCACATACCGATTTCCGACAACTTATCCTGAGAAGCCTCGCTCAACAAAAAAGAAACGAATGCCTGCGCGTAATAGGCGCGCTTCGGGCTGTCCGAAAGCACCGAAATATATTGATAAAGATCGTCGTAAACGGTAAACGGACGGGATAACACGGCAAAGTTTCGCCGCTCCAAGCGGTGAAGATCGCGCTGCGTCGCCAAAAAATAAGGAACTTTCCCCCCGACGAATTTCACGTATGCGTCCATCGGGTCGAGCACTTCGATCCGCCGCGCGGAATACCCCTCCAACGCAAGCGCGGCGAGGGGCTGACCGTACGGATTTTTGGAAACCAACAGCGATTGAAATTCGTAAGGCGGCTGCGGAATTTTCCCTGCGGACGGATTAACGACAAGCACGTATCCGCCCTTACACCAAGGGAGCGCGAACTGCCCGTCGTACGCGCCTGCCTGAAAGGAACGGTTTTCGGTCAATGTGACCGCACCCGAAAGTTCCGTTCCCAACGAATAGGAAAGCAAATCGGGAGAATCCCCCGTCTTTAACTTTTCTTCTAAGCCCGTCACGGTATACGTCTGTACGGAGATCAAAATGCCGGGGTGCTTCTTTTCAAATTCCGCGGCTCTTCGCAATAAAAATTGACTGCGCGCACCGATACCGCCTTCAAAAGCGTCCGTATGCCAAAGGGTTAAGATCCCCTCGTATGGAAGCGTTTCGGGTGCGCTTTTTTTTCGCAATGCGGGAATCGCCTTGGTAACGGAATAGAACGCCGCAGTCAAAGCCAACGCAATACACGCGATTTTCAGAAATTTCATACTCTATTATATGAGGACAAGCCGCCGAACATACCGTCCGAAAGGCGACTGCGAAAAAAACGTCTCTAAAAAACAACTCTTCCTATTCTCCGAAATTCGATAAATTTCAGAGTTTAGCGGTTCTCATCCCAAAACACAAAAGAACCTTGCTTGCGAACGGCACGAAAAAAATAAAAAAACAAAACGATAGCGGATTCGGCAACCGGTATATAACAGCCGTAAAACACAAAAGAAAACGAGATAACAAGATAAAAAAGCCCCGTCGCACTCACAAGAGTGCGACGGGGCGATTCTTAATCGTTACGACAGCGATAACGCCGATTTGGCT
>CAYRPB010000014.1:0-23872 GCA_964426105.1 uncultured Clostridia bacterium
CTGTTTGTATCGATTTTTCTTTTTATCCCTAAGGATATTTATCTTGTGCTAAACTGAATGTGTCGTTGTTTTGGTTTTTCATTCGACGTCCTCCTATATGCTTTCCTTTATGCGGTTGCGAGCCTCATTCAGTTTAGCACATAGGAGCTTTTTTGTATAGACTTTACTATGCTTGAAGCTAAAGCTTTTTTGGCAACACCGACATAGTCGGTGGATTTTTCCTTTATAAAAAACGAGCCCCGATCGGGACTCGTTTATCAATGTATAATCTTTTGATAAAAATCTTATGATTGCAATTTTAGAATTCGGAGGCATAGCGATCATTCATTTCGCCGACAATCTTTAAAAGTTCACGCCCTCTTTCCGTATCGGCAGAAAAACTGTATTCTATACGCCCCTCTTCCGCATTAAAATTCCAAAGCAAAACAAGTTGTACGCCGGCATCTACAAAAGCATTTCCGATTGTGCGATAATATTCGTAATCCGTAGAATCACCGCCGCCCCATTCTCCTACAAAATACGCTTTTTTTAATTTTTTTGCCGTATCGGTCGCATATTGCAAATACTCGGATAAAGACAAATTTTTTCCGAATGTTTTTTGAGATAAAAAATACACGTGCTCGCTGATCGCTTCAATGCCGTCGGGGGCAAACATGGCAGTAATCGTTTCGTACTGCTCTAACGTATCCTGCTCCCACGTACCGTACATCAATTGATTATATTGCGACGGACGCAAAGTCGCATTCCCGGATACAATCATTCTTCCGGAATCGTCTATCGATAAAATCTCTTTTGCAAATTCCGAAAGCGCATAATTGACATCATTTGCAGATAAATAATCTTCTTCCGTTCGTTCGTTTCGAGAACTTCCGCTCGGCAATGCGGGCATATGTTCCGCGGCATTCGGCAAATCGCAATTCAAATTAAACTCGTTGCCGAACTCCCACGCAAAAATTGCCTTACTATCTTTTAGCGCCGATACGATTTCTTTCGTATATGCCATCAAAAAACGCATCGTCATGCTGTCGGATCTTCCCCAACACCGAATCGGCTCGTCATAATAATCCGGAACGGCATTACTCAACCAAAAAAAACTCGGAATTAAACCGATTTGTAAACGCTCCGCATAATCGGCTATTTCTCTCAATAAATCGAGATAGGCTTTTTGATTCTCGTAATAGTCGTCTATAAAAGAATAACTATAACCGCCGCAATTAAATCGAACGACGTTCACATGATAAGAAGCAAGAATATCTAAAGCCTCTTTTGCTTTTTTTACGGAATATCCGTCCGAAAAACATTGATTAAAAAGATCGTAACAATTTACGCCTGCAATATACAACGGCGCTCCGGCGAGCGTCATTGTTCCGTCTTCCGCTATATTGATTCCGAAATTTTTCAAATCTTGCCAATAGGTTTTCAATTCGGTTTCCTCTGTTTTCGTCGTATTTTCCGTTTTATCAACGATTTGAGACTCGTTCTTTCCCGTACAACCGCAAAAGATTATCAGCGATAATAAAACGGCAATCATAATTTTCCCTTTCAATAACATCTTATTTTTGCCTAAAAACGGTAACCGTTTGCGGAGAAAGAGCAAACGAAAGCACTTGCCCTATCGTTTGCAACGTTCCGCAAGAAGAAATAAGCGAATCATCCGTCGGCAACGAATCCGCCGCATAAAGATATTGCTCGAATTCGCCATACACGGTACCGTTATGAAGCGCAATTTGCAACGCTTCGCCGTCGGAGTTTCCGTTAGCGAACACATACGTCCACTTACCGTCCTCGCCCTTAAACGCCGTCCCGATCGCATAATCGTTATTTAAATAAATAGGATACGTTTCCGCTCCTTTCGAAACGTGTTTTGTCATCAACGAAATCGCATAATACTGCGGGCGCACCTCGTAATCTTCCTCGACGGTACGGTAATATGCTTCGTCGAACGCATACATCTCCTTTTTCCCTTTCCAAAGCCCGAGCATCATCATCGACTCGTACGGATCGGTGTAGTTATAATATTCGTCGCAAAGCACCCAATAACTCGCTCCGGAAGCACCGGCATTGTAAAAATTCAGCATTTGGCGAACCATCAAGACGCCTCTTTCGTACGCGTCGATATCCGCCTGTCTGGAAGAGCCGCTCGTTTGATTGGAACCGAATTCCCCGATGACATGCGGCTTATTCGTATAGCGAAGAACGTTGATATTTTCTTCTTCCCACGCCCGAATGACCTCGTTTGCGGTTGTGTAACCGAAAATATAGGTATGCGAGTTATATAAATCCGCGATATCGTCCAAATTCTCCATAGTCCGTTCCAACCAAGAGCGCGCATTATCCGTATTATCCGATAAATTCAATTTTACCTTATCGCGAATCCCGTCCGCAACCAAACGATTATGCAATGCGTAGCAAAGAGTTTTATACGCATCGAACGAAACGGAATTATTGACGATGCAACTCCAATCAGGTTCGTTGATCGGCGTTATCTCCTTGATACAGGTATACCCTTTCCCGAACAAATGTTGAAGATAGATCGAAAAATTCTCCGCAAATTCTTCTGGATGGAGCGTTCCGAGCACCCAATTGCTCCCCTCGTTGCCCTTTGTCAAAAAATGTCCGCCTTGCGATTTAACCGTCGCGGTCATTTCGTAATCGATCAAAGCGAGATTGTTTTCCGCACCCCAAAGCGTAAGATTGACGTCTATTCCGTTCTCTTGCGCCAGATCCAACACTTTATATAAGGACTGCATTTCCTTGCTGTTCGGTGTCAAAGAATCCCAATCGATCGTCGAAGCGTCCGCATTGTCGTTCAGAGGCT
Organism: uncultured Clostridia bacterium; assembly: GCA_964426105.1. Classification (GTDB taxonomy): domain Bacteria; phylum Bacillota; class Clostridia; order Christensenellales; family Borkfalkiaceae; genus UMGS621. Next base: position 2,819 of record CAYRPB010000014.1, read on the forward strand.
CAATCCAAGACGGAAGAAGCATCACGCGAAAACGATCGATCTCCATTTTCTTTACCCGATCGACAATGATTTGCCAATCATTTTCTTCGGATACGCCTTTCGCCACGTTTTGCGATAAGAAATGCGGATCGAATTCCACGCTCGCGCCATAAGTATTTACACCGATCTGTTCTCCTACCTCTACGAGAGAATACCCGTACGGAACATTCAACGTCGCATTCTCACCCGCTCCGCCGCAACCGACGGCGGAAACGGCAACGATTCCGGATAATAAACAAGCCATGATTTTCAGTTTCACCCTTTCTCTCCTTATCGAAAATTATTTACTCGTATAAATCACGAACGATCTCGGCGCAACGACGTCGGAAATCACTCTGCCGTCCGCAGACACGCTTCCACTCGACCGAATTACTTGGTTATCCGTCGGAACGTTCGCTTCATCGTATTCGTAACGCGACAACGCGACGGGATAAGAATCGTCATAATTCACAAAACTTACTTTCTTAGAAAGATCACCGTCATTGACAACCGCATAACTCCACGTTTCGCCCTGTCTGAACGCGACCGCTACGATATTTCCGTCATCGCTTTTAATCGGGAATATCACATCGTCTTCCTCGATAAAGCGCGTTATCATCGAATAAGCATAATATACGGGGCGACATTCATATTTCTCATCGGCAAATCCCCATAACCCCATATCCATGATATACCCGGAATTCGCTTCGCTTCTGCTGTAATATTGACTGAACAACACCCAATACGACATTCCGACGCTTCCCATATTAAAGAAATTCAACGAAATTCTTGCGACGTCAAGTCCGCGCGACGCACTGTGTTTATCTAACGCAGAATGCGATCCGACGCCGTTTTTCGTCCCGAATTCCCCCCAAATATGAGGAATATCGTATCCTTCCAACGCCGATCTCCACATTTCGAGATTATACGTAGCGTTATCATAGCAAATATCCTTATTAGACATATCGCGCCGATCGGACTCGCCGGTTTCTTCATTATAAGAATCGCCGAAATCGTAAGTATGAGAATTCGCAACGTCAATAATTCCGTCCAACTGCATCAATACGTTCGCCAACCAGCCGTAATCTCTGGCATCGTCCGAAAGATTAAACAAAACATCGTCGCGAACGCCTTTCTCTTCAAACGATTCGTCCATTAACTTGCAAAGATCGCAATATTCCGTCACGCCTTGACGATAAGAAGGATAACCGTATAATGAATTCGGTTCGTTAAAAAGCGTTACTTCGCTGATACAGTCGTATGTTTTTTGCTTTATCAAATACCGAATACAATCGGCAAAGCAATCTACAAACAACTGTTGATACGATTCGCTCGGAATCGTTACCCAAGAAGAACTCGCGTCGCGCATAAACTTCGCGGTTCCCGTATCGATCCCCCACATCGTGATATTTACTTTCATACCGAGTTCTTTCGCCGTGTCGAGAACACGATAAAGGGATTTCATCGTATCCGTTTCCCAATCATAAATTCCCTCTTTCGCGTTCGTTTCATTGATTACGTACCAGGACGGCAAAAGCATAACGCGAATACGCTTTAAGTTCATATCTTTCATGCGTTGTTCGAACAATTTCCAATCATCTTCTTCACACGTCCAAGTACCGATATCGGGCGAATAGCCGCTCAGCCCCACGTTTTGCGCAAAGAAGTGCGGATCGAGTTCCGTTCCCACGCCGAATACGGTTTTGTTTCCGTCTTCCTTTTCGATCGTCAAGGTTACGTCGGTATCTTCCGGTACGGTAGTATTGAGGTTTTCTTTTCCGCAAGCAGTAGCGCCGAACAGCAACAGCAAGGACAAAAGAATTGACACTATTTTCTTTTTCATATCATTTCTCCTTTCATAAAAGCCCGCCCGTTAAGGGCGAGCTTACCGTTTACCAACCGTATTTTTCCGCAAAATACGCTCTCGACGACAAATACTCGTCGTTTACGTATGCAAGATAATCCGCAGCAGTCGATTGATAGGAACGAACGTGTTCCATCAAAAGTTCCATCGGCGTTTTTCCGCCGTTTAATTTACCAGCCCAAGCATACGCACGAATATTATTTACGTAATCGCCGTCTAAAGCCGAAGCGACGGTAGCATACTGACGAGAAGGTTGCGGCTGCCAAATTCCCTCTATATCCGTATTTCCGTATTGAGGAAATTCAAAATACAATGCCGTGTACCAAGCCTTTTCTATCGTATTGTAATGACCGCTGATTCGATTAGAAACGTTTATGTTCTCTAACAACATATATTTTCCCGTATAGGGAGGTTTGGAAAGATATTCGTCCGCTTTATCATCGGGATATCTCCAAGTTTTATACGTCTTTTCCCCGTAGACAAAATCTTCACCTTCTATCCAATCGACGCCCTTTACTCCGTAAAGACAAAGTTCGTAATTTTCGACGTCGGAATACATCCAATCGATGTACTGAATCAAAATTTCATAATTAGAAGAATTGTAAGGCACAATTCCGCCATAAAAACTACGATATCCTTTCAGGTTTCCGTTAACGACTTGCGTTCCGTCTTCATTATACAAACAATTTCCGTTTTCGTCCTCACTCGCAAACGGCGCGATAATCATCAATTCCGCACTCGAATCCGCCGCATAAACACGACGAGAAAGATCGATCAATTGTTCAGCCGTCGGATACGCCAAATAAGCGGCTACTTTCCCCGCGACGAAATTCGATTGTCTTTGATCGTCCGAAGTCGTATCGCTTTCCTTTTCCCAAATGCCCGTGCTAGACCAACGATACATCAAATCTACATATTTATCCCAACCCGTCGTAAATTGCGCGGGAACCAAATCGCCGTCATCGTTAAGTCCGTATCCGGACATGGAATTCACATCGTATGCCGTTGCAACCACGCGCTGCAAATCCCAAGGAGCGCCCGTAACCGAAATGTTTACGTCGTCGTTATTCTCTTTGATCGCTTTCATTACGGATTCGAACTCAGAGATTGTCATACTCTTATATCCGTCGTTGGTAATATCATAATCTTCCGGATCAAGCCCCGTAATATCTTTGACTGCCGCCATATAATCTTTACGGACTAAAATCCCGTAACCGCCTTCTTTCGCGTAACTGGTTAAAGCCGTACGATGATACGTGCCGTTATCGTTGAAATATCCCGAACGATCCGCTATGTTATCCGTATCGTTTTCATTGATTTTTTCAAGAATATGCGTACCGTATTGTTCAAGAACGGGATCAAGGTCAATCGTTGCCGTCGAGTCTTTCGCATATCCCGTTATCGCGCTGCCGGCATCTTCGCTCAAATAATGGAATATCGCATCGATATTCTTATTTTTATTACCGAAATTAACGGCAACAACGTCTTTTATCTGCGTATTGGTATACAGCTGCACGTTAAGAGAAATTTTGATTCCTGTATCTTGATAAAACGCTTCTTCAATCGCCGCTTTTACCGCGTCGTCGCGATCGCCGTCCGTCATACCGGACGACCGTGCGCGATAGACGGTTAACACATACGTATCCCCGTCCGTTACAGAAGGTTCGCCGCCGCAAGCGGTAAACGACAATACCGTACATACCGCCAAGCACAACGCTACTATTTTGTTGATCAGTTTCATGTTTTTATCTCCTTTTCTTTTTTGAAAAAGTTTATTCTTTTACGCTGCCCATCACCATTCCGTTGATATAATACTTCTGCAAAAACGGATAAAGTATAATCATCGGAACAGATCCGAATACAACCGCCGCGTATTTGATCGTCTGCCTGGGCAAATCCGTTGTACTCGCATAAATATCGGTCGGATTATCGAGTATCATCTGTATAAAATACTGCAAAGGATATTTGCTCTTCGTCGTAATAAACAAAAGCGCGGCAGTGTAATCGTTCCATTTGGAAACCGCGGCGAACAGCATAACCGTAGCGATTACCGGCATAGATAACGGAAGATAAATTTTAAATAAAATCAAAAAATCGTTTCCGCCGTCTATTTTGCACGCCTCTTCGAGGCTGTCCGGAATTCCGATAAAGAAATTGCGAATCAAGATCGCGTAATACGGAGCCATACAACCCGGGATAATCAACGCCCATAAACTATCGTCGAACAAACTGGACACGACGAAGAAATACGGAATTAAGCCGCCGCTGAACAGCATCGTAAAAATCATTACGATCGAAAAAAACTTATTTCCGCGCAAATATTTCTTTGAAAGCGGATAAGCGTATAACATCGAAACAAGCGTTACCAAAAGCGTTCCCGCAACGGTAACGATAATCGAATTTCCGACCGCGCGAATCATCTGCGTATCATACGTAAGTAAAAAACGATAAGCGTCCAAACTCCATTCGGACGGAATCAATCGAAAGCCGATTTCCCCAAAGGAATATTCTTCCGTAAACGAAGTTGCCAAAACGTACATATACGGAACAACGAATATAAGGGTAAGCAAACCGAGCGCGATATAATTAAAAATATTAAAAGCGATTCTTCCTTTACTGACTTTTACTTTCATATTCTCACCATAGACCTTCGTTACCGGACTTTTGAATTAAGCGATTGGATGCAAAAACAAGGACAAACCCGATAAGACTTTGAACCATCCCGACGGCAGTCGCTTCGCCCCACGAATAGAAATTCGTACTTTTCGTACAACGATAAATCCAAGTACCCAACACGTCCATCGTTTGTCCGAGAATTCCTTCGCCTCCGCCGGCGAGCGCATATATCTGCTCGAAATCGTCTTTTACGATCCCGGAAACACTGAGGATAAAAGTCATCCCGATAACGGGCATAAGCCCCGGAATCGTAACGTAACAACAACGCGCCCAATACCCTGCTCCGTCAATCTGAGCCGCTTCGTAAAGATTCGGGTTAATATTGGTAAGAGCGGATAAAAAAACAATCGTACCCCACCCCATATTTTTCCAAATTCCAGTAATCGTAATGATTGCGCGCCAATATTGCGGTTCGCTATACCAATCGATCGGCGTTCCTCCAAACGTTTGTATCACGTTATTCAACACCGCGCCGTTGGAGGTCAACTCCGATTTTAAGAATATCTGCACGATGGAATTTACAATGATCCACGATATGAAATACGGAAGATACGAAAGCGTTTGCACCGCCTTTTTAAATGGTTTGAACGTCACTTCGTTTATCATCAACGCCAAAATAATCGAAGACGGAAAGGCGAAAACAATTTTCAAGCCGCCGAGCGCCAACGTATTTTTTACAAGTCGCCAAAAGCCGTCCGTCGCAACCGCGTATTTGAAGTTGTCGAAAATATTTTCGCAATACGGACTGTTCCAAATTCCCAAACTCGGGCTGTACTCCTTAAACGCCAACTGTAAACCATACATCGGTACGTAACTGAATACGATCAAGGACAACAGACCGGGCAACAACATCAAATAAAGGCGCCAATCCTTCCACCAATTTCTCTTTTTCAGTTTTCTTTCTCCGTCAAGAGAAGCACTAAGACTCTTCCCTCTCCGATTTCCCGTCCATTTCCTCATTTTTGCTCCTTATTTTCCCTTTTCTCGAACAGCCGTCACCGACCTTCCGAAGGCAGCCGTTTTCACGGCTGCCCGAGAAGAACTCTGTTTTTACGCTAATTTTTCAGATTTCGTCGAAGATACGGTTACGTTCGTTACCGTCCAATCGCAATCGACGTCTTTATCGTTAAACGCCTGCATTGCAATCAACGTGCAATCGGGAGCGAACTGCGATTCTTCCACGATATCGTAATCGAAGTAGAACGCGCCGTCGTCCGCATTGTACGACCACTTATCGCCGCTGAACGTATCGCCGTGCGGCGCAACTTTGGAAAGCGTGTCGCCCGAACCTTGCCACAATTCTACCTTTACCTTTGTACAAACGCTGCCGTTCATGATATAGGTCAGTTTATAGGCAATCGTAATTTCCGCACCGTTCCCCATCGAATAGAAATTCAACTGCACGAGATTAGCATTATTCACGCCGCCGACGCGGAAATAATGTCCGTCTTTGGTCATGGCAAGCACAAGTCCTGCAGACCAACCGTTATCGGTCGAACCGAGAATATTGATCCCCATTGCATAATAAGTCGAATCGGTCGTATGCTTCATCGTAATCGCGACATAATTTTCATTGAGATTTTCAACCGCTTTCACGATACTGTCCGTCGTTGCGACATACGTCGCTTCCGACGTGATTTTTACGTTTGCCGCGTTGGAATTTACGGGATTCGCATATCCGCTCGCCGCTTCTCCGGGCGCGGTATCCAACTTTTCGATCTTCGTCACCGTCCAATCGCAAGAACCGTTTAACGCCTCCAACGAAACGACCGTGATATCCAACGGCGTAATTTGTTCCGCCGACGCAAACGCTTTGCTCGAAATTTTCAGAACGCCGTCTGCGAAAGAACAACGATTTGCGTCCGCTATCGCAGGATTATCGCACTTCGTCAACGAACCGCCTGCTTCACCGAACCATACGTCAATCGCAACCGCCGTAACGAGTCCTTTTTCTTTGATGTAAGTCAATTTATATACGAGCGTATAGGAAGTTGCGGTAATGCCGCCCGCATAAAGGTTAACGCCGAGCCAAGCCATCGTATCCGAATTCGGACCGCCGACGCGCAATTCCGCACCGTCCTGACTGATACGGATGACAAGCCCGCCGCTCCAACCGTCTGCTTTTCCCGTTATGTTCAAGCAAAACGCGCCTTTGGTCGCTTCTTCGCCGTTAAAAGTTACGGCAACGTAATCTTCGTTGGAATGTTTTCCGATTACTGCGGAAGCGTCGCCGCCGCCCTGTACGGTTACCGCGCTCGTAATAAACGAATTACCGCTGCCGAAGTTCACCTCATAGCCTTCCGGAACATAGGGATCTTCCGGCTTTGCGCAAGAAGTACCGTCGATACGGAGTTCTTTTACGTCTGCGCTTGCATTGTAAACGGACATCCAGAAAGGCGAGGAATAAATATTTTCGGAAAGCGCGCCCGTGAAATCGGCCGCCTTTTTATACAACGCATTGATTCCGGCTTCCAACCCCACAATACCGCCGTTCGTTTCATTTACGGTAAATTCAAGTTCTTCGCCTTGAACCCAGATTTGTACGCGGATATATTCCACACCGCCTACGACAACGTTCTTTACTTGATACTCAAACAAAATGTCGCAACCGACAATATATTTCTGTTTGGAATAAGCCGTGTTTCCGAAAATATAAACGTCGTGACCGCTTGCCGATACGGAAATCGTATTCGTATTGACGAACCGAATAACCATACCCGTAGGCCAATCTTGATTAGAAACGGGACCGCGAACGTTAAACATAACGATGTTCGTAAGTTCGGAAATATTAAGGATCATCGAAACCTTTTGATCGTAAATATATTCCGCACTCGTCAAACCTTTGCCGCCGTTCGACGTACCAAGCGTCGTATTACCGAGAACGTTACCGGACGAAGCGCCGTTTACCACAATCGTAAATTCTTTCGTCGCAACGTTAGCGAAAGTATCGGTAATCGAATAAATCACCTTTTGCGTTCCGGCAGTCATCGGATAATAATTTCCGCCCGGCGTACGATCGGTTACGTGTTCCGTTCCGATGATTTCGATTTTGATTCTGTCGCTGATATCTCCTTCGAGATTATCGACAGCCGTCGCCGTAGGAAGCGTAACAGTATCGCCGACGTTTACGGTAATGGTTTCTTGACTGCTCAACGTAAGAACCGGCGATTCCGAATCGCGTACCGCAACGTTCAAATAGAACACCCGATATCCGTAGTTTTCGGCTGCGTCCGTCGCGTCGTAAAGAAGTGTATAAGTACCGGCAGAAGCAGGCGTATAACTTCCGTTCGTAATTTCCGTTTTCGTTCCGTCCGGGGTGAAGATCCACGTCTTTACCGCATCCGCCCCCGTTACGGTCGCATCTGGAATCGCAATCGCTTCGTCTACCGCATAAACGTTTTCCGGCGTAAATGTCACGTCGACGGTCGGCGGAATAATATCCACGTCGAATTCGGTTTCGTTCGCGTCGTAAATAACCAAGCCTTTCAACCGCATATGGTCGTCGCCGTAAGGCGTCTTCGAACTATACGTATCCATCGAGAACCAACCGGCCCCCGTATCCTCATTCCAAAGTTCCGCAAACGTATCTCTATCGAGCGTACCAACGTCGATCGTCTCTCCGGCAACCGCTTTATAAATAAAGTCCGCATTCTCATAACCGACTGCAGGAGTCTTATCGATCCAACCGTAAATCATAATAGCCGCGTCTGCGGCGTCCGCACTTTCGCCGACGTTTTTCCATTGTAAATACAAAACGTGATTATTTCCGTCGGTAAGGCTTCCGCCGTTATAATTTCTGATAATCGTCATTTCCTTATCGGAATCTTTCTCTACACGCGATTCGATCTTACCGCTTGTATTAAGACGAAGGAAAAGATAGACAGGCCACGTACAGGTCTCTTTATCGGGAAGCGTCGTGCGATTCTTACTGCCGCGAGCGGAGAACGTATAGAAGTTCTGTCCGTTCGTACCGGGATCGTCCGCGTTAAACGAAACGGCAACGTACTGCTCGTAAATCTTGGTTACCTTTTCGGTAATTCCAACCGTTTGATCGAGCGTCGGTTGCGCGGACGTATGTCCGAAGCAGAGTTCTCCCAAATTATTAACCCAAGATAACCCCTCTTTTCCGGATACGCCGTAATCATTGTCATACGCAAAATTCAAATAATCACGCGCAAGATTTACCTTTCCCGGTTGCGCGATGCTGACGGGAACGTTAAACTTCGTTTCAAACTCGTTCCCGGCAGCGTCCTTTACGCTATATACGAGAACGTATTCGCCGGCAGGAATCCGAACTTCTTTTACCTCTTTGAAATTCGACCAACTCGCAAACAGCGTGGTAGAAACGATTTCGCCTTTCTTTACGTACAATCTTGCCGTAACGAGATCGGAAATATCCGTCGCGTCCGTATCCGGATTGTCGATCGCCGTAGCGCTGGGCAACTTCACGTCTTGTCCGGCAACGCCTTGGATGCCCGTTTCCAAACTGAAACCGGGAACGGAATCCGTATTAAGAACAAGCGTTCCCGTTTCGTTATCGGCAATCGCAGTTAACGTATAAGAAGCGTCCGCTTTGTTTCCGGCAGCGTCTTTTACGGAATAAACGATCGAATAAACCAATAACGTATTCGACGTAACCGAGAACGACTGTTCCACGTTTCCTTGCTTTTCGTAGAGTATCTCCTTATTCGGAGTTACTCCGTCCGCTTTCATCTGCGTGACGGTGACTTTAATCTTTGCAGAAACGTCTCCGTCCACGTCATCCGTTGCGGTTGCCGCAGGAAGCGTAACCGTGTCGCCGACTTTGCAACTTACGGGCACGTTGTTGACCGTAAGCACGGGCGCAACGGTATCAACGGTATTACCACCGCAAGCCGCGACCGCGACGACCATTGCCATTACCAATGCCATAAGCACGGCAATCAATAGAGCCTTCTTTTTTCCTTTTTTCATGTTTTCCCTCCAAATTCTGTTTTGCAACAGATATTTTTTCAATTAAGCGTTCTTGCCGTTTGCTTTTTCCGCAAACGGCAAACAACCTTAGGCTGTTTCTTGCTTCGGATTCAATTTTTTTACGATTTTACCGAAAGGCTTTTTTATTTTTTCCATTCGTCCCAAAAGGAACAAACGGTAATTTCGCTCGGAGCAACCGAACGGATTTTCACGGTCTTTTCTTCTCCGGCACTCATATCGAAATAATTATCCTCGTATTCGGCGTTTTCTCCCGCCCGAATTTTGATTCGGCGAACAAAGGTTTCCGCTTTTATCCGAACGATACATTCGTTCTTTTCCCATTCGGTAACGGTATACGTAAAACGAGGAGCAAAAGACGTTTCCCCGTATCTGCCGAGGTCGTATGTCGCCGAAAACGGATTTTTTCCCAACGTACCGCTCGCAAAAAGATAAAACGAACCGCTTTTTACGTCGGCGATTTTTATTTTCACGCTCGCATCGGACGGAATCTCTCGTTCAAACGATTCGGCGCCACCGACCTCGTTTCCGAAATAATCCCTGCAAACGACCGTTCCGGAAAAAGCAATCGGCTTTTTTCCGTCGTTGATTCCGCAAAGGAAATATTCGTCGCCCACTCTGACGATATCCGCCAAAACGGGAGCAAAGCAACGTTTCATTTCATAATAGGCAGGCTTCTTCGCTAAATAATAATCGACAACGGACCACGTTCCCGTCGGCCAAATATCGTTGAACATCCAACTCAAAAAGCCGTTTGACCGCCCGTTCACGCGCCCGTATAAAATCTCCGTTTTCATGATATCCGCTTGCGAACAGCCGATCTTCTTAACCAAATCTTTTACATCGACCAGCGAACCGTACATGCTTTCCGCCAACAGTTTTTGCCGTTCAAAAAACGTCGGCATTACATAAGTGTAGGGATTACCGAAAAAACGTTCTTCGAGAAAGGACGAATCCAAACTCAATTTTTCTTCGGGCATAAACTTAACGAGACTCTCGTAATCGCACATTCCCAATACCGCACATTCGGAAGAAAAATTGCTCTCCGTTCCAACAACGTACCGCTCGTAATTTTTAATACGCTCCTTCATCTCATTGTTTTCCTTTCTCGGATCGTAACGAAAATCGTCAAACCCCTTAAAGGAAGCGTCAAATAAGCACCGCTCGGAAAGGTTGTTATGACAATCCCCCTCCGATTGATCGTTTTCCGTATCCGCAAAGCAAAACGGACTCGTGCGAACATAAGGCGTGGAGGGCGATTCGCTCGCCACAATTCCGCGGAATAAGTAATGCAACGTAAAGACGGAATACCGCTCTTCTAATGCGCTGAACGCGCCGCGAATCTCGTTCATTCCGCACCAAAGTACGACGGACGGATGATTCCGAAGCCGACGAACCTGCCCGATCGCCTCTTCCGTAAGTTCTTTCACAAACGACGGATCGTCTTCCGGAATTTCCGAACAAGCAAACATAAATTCTTGCCAAATCATGATTCCCGCTTCGTCGCAATAATCGTAAAAACAATCCTTTTCGTAAATGCCGCCGCCCCATACGCGAAGCATATTCATATTCGCATCTTTAGCGGCTTGCACGAGCGCGTGATATTTTTCGTCGCGCAATCTGCCGGTCATACATTCCGCAGGAACCCAATTGCTGCCGCGACAAAATATTTTGCGACCGTTTATTATCAAAGCAAAATCGAGATTATCGTTATCGAGCGCGTCTTGCGAAAGAGCAACCGTTCTAAATGCAAATCTTCCCTTTTTCTCGGATACCGTCGCGCCGCTTTCGTCCGATTGCTTTACGACGTATTCGTACAAAGGTTGTTCGCCGTAGCCGTTCGGCCACCACAATTTCGGTTCTTTTACGTAAAGATTCAAGAGAAATTTTTTACAATCGGTAATCTTCTCTTCCCTCGCAACGACATCGCCCCCGTACAAAACGGAAATTTCCGTTTTTCCCTTAAACTTTTCGCCAAACGAAATTCGAAACGTCGCGAATCCCTTTAATGATGTCTGTACCTGTACTTCTTTTACCGAAGCGACACTTTCGGAAACGAGATATACGTCCCGATATATTCCGTACCCGGGGAATTTGGGTGCCCAGTCCCAACCGAAATGGCATTGCGCTTTCCGCACGAAAATACGGTTGGCACAAAAAATGCTGTCGTATTTCGTTTGATCCTCTTTACCCGCTTTATCGTATACGTTATACAACCGTACAGAAAGAATGTTACGTCCTTTTTTCAGCAACGAACCTACAGTAAAATCGTATTCCCGATGCATATTCTTTACTTTCCCGACGAGCGTTCCGTTTACGAATACGTCTGCAAAGGTATCTACGCCGTCAAAATGCAAACGCGTATTTTCAGATGGTTTTTCGTTTAAGAAAAACTCTTTTTCGCAAGTCCAATCCGCCTTTGTGATCCAAAGCGACTTTTTATAATTATTCTCGTAATAAGGATCGGCGATAAGCCCCGATTGAACAAAATCATCCGTTATATCGCCGGGAACGTGCCCGTCGATTTCATATCCGTTCCCTATAATTTTCCATTTTCCAGATAAAGACAGATACATATTCTCTCCGACTTGTTATTATTTTACATTATTATAAATCATAATTTTGCCATTGTCTTGCGTTATTTCGCCAAAAAATGTTCTTTTTTCGCCATTTCATGTTTTTTTAATTGATTATTCTCTCTCCGTATGATAAAATTTTACTACCAAATAGAAATACCCCAGAACGGGAACGGAGAAAAAATGCGGACTTGCTTTTATAAAGAAGATTTCGATTATCCGGAAATAAAATCGCACTTTCACCTTTATAACAGGGACTTTCAGGAACTGCACGACCATGATTATTGGGAATTTTTCATCATCCTGTCCGGCAAAACCGAACACATTACCGGAAATCAAAAGCAGATTCTCAAAAAAGGAACCGGGTGCTTGGTTCATCCTTGGGACAAGCATTATTTCATCATGAAATCCTCCGATTATCAGCAATTAAACCTTGCCATTACCGAAGATTATTTTCACGAACTTTTTAATATTATTTCGCCCAAATTATACGAACAACTCGTTTCCGTAAATCAACCGATTTTATACGAACTGACCGAAAACGAACTGTACGAATTTCAAGAAAATATTCATTTTATTCAAACGTCGAACGGAAATAAAGAAAAATACGGAACGTTGATGAAAATTATTTGGCTGGATATCGCAAAAACAATCTACCGCAACGATTTACACGTCAATTACGATTACCCCAAGTGGTTAAACGATTTTATTTCCATCATTCACAGACCGGAAAACATTGCAAGCCCCGTTTCGGAATTAAGCAAACTTACCTTTTACAGTTATCGTCATTTGACCAGATTATTTCAACAATATACGGGCGAAAGTCTTAATTCTTATATGCTCAATATCAAAATGAATTACGCCGCCCTGCTGTTGCGTTCGACGGACATGGGAATTCTCAATATTTCTTCTTTTGTCGGCTACGATTCATTAAGTCATTTTATCAGAATGTTCAAAAAACACTTCAAAACCACTCCGAAACAATATCGAAATTTATTTAAGTATCATCAACAAGAATAATAAACGCGTTTTCGCAAAAGACGTCGAACTAATTTATCGCACACAAAAAAGAGCAAGCTTTCGCCTGCTCTTTTTTATTTCGTTTTCTCTTATTTGAAATATCTTTTCAAAAGACCTTCAAATGCCTTTCCGTGGCGTGCTTCGTCACGTGCCATTTCGTGAACGGTATCGTGAATCGCGTCAAGTCCGAGTTCTTTCGCTTTCTTTGCCAGTTCAAACTTGCCTGCCGTCGCGCCGTTTTCCGCTTCCACTCTCATTTCAAGATTCTTCTTGGTCGAATCGGTTACGACCTCGCCCAACAATTCCGCAAATTTCGCAGCGTGCTCGGCTTCTTCGTAAGCAGCCTTTTCCCAATAAAGACCGATTTCGGGATACCCCTCTCTGTGCGCGACTCTCGCCATCGCAAGATACATCCCCACTTCGGTACATTCACCGGTGAAATTCATTCTCAATCCCTCAATGATTTCGGGATCGACGCCCTGAGCGACACCGACGACGTGCTCGGCAGCCCATACTCTTTCGTTTTCGACTACTTCCGTAAATTTAGAAGCAGGCGCTTTGCACTGAGGGCAAAATTCGGGCGCGCCGTCCCCTTCGTGAACATAACCGCAGATTTGGCAAACATACTTTTTCATAATTTTATCTCCTTTCATTATAATATATTATTTTGACTGTATCTCGTTATTTCATGCAATCGCCGCAAATACCGTAATAAATGCACTTCTCATCCTCTACCGTAAGCCCCATATCCAAAAGTTCTTTCGGGATTTCAGCCGAAACGAAAAGATCGACGATCTTACCGCACTTTTTACAGATAAAGTGACGGTGCGATTGCAAATTCCCGTCGTAATGAACTCTTTTGTCCATCGTTTCCAACGTCGTAACGACTCCTCCGTCAGCAAGGTTCTTTAAGTTACGGTAAACCGTACCTAAACTAAGCGAAGGCTCGATCCGCTTCGCTTGCTCGTAAACGTCCTCTGCCGTTGGGTGCTCGCAACTCGATTTTACGAGATTCAAAATAAGTTCTCTCTGTCGAGAATAACGCATAACAACCTCTAAATAATAACGATTATCATTATTATAATCGTTTTTTACCGTATTGTCAAGCGTTTGAATCATTTTTTTAAAGAAATTTCGGCATAATAAATCGGCTTGCCGTCACGGACGAATTTTTCTTCGTATTCGGTCGGAATACTCGAAACGGACGAACGATGCAAATCCTCCGTAACAAAATCCACCCGATAACCGCAAGCGGAATAAGATTCCAACGAATATTCAAAAAAATCCCGATTATCCGTCTTTTGAACGATTCGCCCGTTCTCTGATAAAATCGACCGATAAATCTCTAAAAATTTAGGATGCGTCAAGCGGTGATTCGCATAAGTCTTTTTGGGATACGGACAAGAAAAATTAAGATAAACCGTGCGAATCGCGTGCGGCGGAATCCAATATAAAAGATTTTCCGCGCTGACGTTAAGAAAACGCACGTTATTTCTCTCTTGCTCCTTTGCCCGTTCCGCGGCGCATACAATTACGTTACCGATCCTCTCCACAGCCAAAAAAGCGGCGTCCGAATATTTTTCCGCCATTGCGTCAATAAAAGCGCCTTTTCCGCAACCGATCTCCAAATCGACGGGGCGATTCCCGAAAACAGATTTCAAATCAATCAACTGCCGACGATCGCGCGCGAGATCATAATAGAATCCCTTTTCTTCCGAAACGATTATAAAATCGCCGACAGCCGAAAGCCGTTCGTCAAGATGTTTCTTCTTTCTCATTCTCATAACATGATTTTAGCACGCTTTTTCCAAAAGGTCAAGACAGACGTTGACATTTTTCGCAAAAATGGTATAATAATATAAAAACAGATAAAAAACACGGAGGTATCTTATGGGGTTTCTCGATAAGGTTTCGGACGTCATTTTCACCCCGAAACAAATTTTTGAAAAAAACTGCCGCACTTTTACTTGCTATTCCTTGGACGACATCACGAATTACGTCGATCTGAAAGGAAAAATCATCGACAACGACAATAATCTTATTCAGTTTTCTTGCAACGTTTTAGTGGAAACAAAGACGTTACACGGAAAAAAATTCTTGATCGACGATCAAAATCGTATTTTAGAACTCGATCTCGACGCGGTGGAAATAAAAACGGAAGAGATCGAACAAAAAACAAAGACTGCACCGCTCGAAACGACGGTCGTAAAATTCAATTACCGCAAATTAGAACTTGTCTAAAAATCAAAAAGACTGCTTTCTCTCGGAAAAAAATTCCAAAGAGAAAACGGTCTTTTTTATACTTCTAAATATTTTCCCAGAATATACGACGGCTCAACGATATTCTCGTATCAATTTCTCGAACGCAGGAAGCGCGCGCTCGATTTGTTCGGACGAAACGCAATACGCAATCCGAACGAATCCCTCAACACCGAAACCGTCGCACGGAACGAAGAGCAACTCATACCCTTTCGCACGTTCGCAAAATGCCGTTGCGGACGGTTCGGGCGATTCCGCGAATAAATAGAACGCGCCGTCCGGACGAATACAACGATAGCCAAGCGCACGCAATCCGTCGTATAACCGTTTGCCGTTCCGCTCGTAAACGGAAAGATCGGAAATTTGATCGACGCATTCTCGTACGACAAACTGAAAAAGACTGGGTGCGCAAACGTACCCAAGCGATCTCCCTGCGCCTAAAACGGCATAATAAACCGCTTGTGCATCCTCCGCTTGCGGCGACACCATAACGTAACCGATCCTTTCCCCGGGCAATGAAAGCGTTTTGGAATAAGAATAACAAATCAACGTGTTTTTATAATAGTGCGGCAAAAACGGAACGGTTACGCCGCCGTAAACAAGTTCGCGATAAGGCTCGTCCGAAATCAAATAGACGGGGTGTCCGTATTCCTCCTGTTTTTCCGTCAGCAATGCCGCAAGTTTGCGAACATTTTCTTCCGTGTAAACGACGCCGCTCGGATTATTTGGCGAATTGACGATCACCGCTTTGGTACGCGCGGTCAGTTTTCGCTCGAAGTCGTCGAAATCTATTTGAAAGGTCGTGCGGTCGGGCGCGGAAACAACGAGTTTCCCTCTCGCATTCTCCACGAAAACGCGGTACTCCGGAAAAAAAGGAGCAAATACGACGCACTCCTCACCGTCTTCCAAAAGTCCCGAAAGGCACACAGACAACGAAGCCGCCGCACCTGCCGTCATATAGATAAAATCAGGCGAAACCGCGTAATTATGTGTGGCATAAAGATGTTCTGAAATCCGTTTTCTGACCGAATAATCCCCCTGCGCGGAAGTATAACCGTGAAGTTTAATCGGACTCTCGTTTTTCGACAAAGACAAGATCGCGTCTTTTACGGATTCGGGCGGAGAAACGGACGGATTTCCAAGGGAAAAGTCATAGACGTTCTCTTCCCCGATCTCCCGTTTTCTAACGTTTGCATATTCAAAAATTTCTCGAATAACCGACCGTTGATTTCCCAACGAATACATTCTTTGATTGACGCTCATATTTCCTCTCTTTTTACTCCATAACCGAACGGATAACCGCTCCGATTTCTCGTACGACGTCGGATGGTGTCATGGCGTAAACGGTCAATTTTTCTTCCGCAAACTTTCCCGCTCTTCCCATAATCCAACTTCCAACCGAAGCGGCGTCAAACGGCGAAAGCCCACGCGCCGCCAAGCCTGCAAGAAATCCGGAAAGAACGTCCCCGCTCCCACCTTTCGCCATACCGGCACTCCCCTCGACGTTGACGCATATACGAACGCCGTCCGTAATAACGGAGGCGCAACTTTTCAGCAAAACGGTTACTCCGTGTCTCTTGGCAAATTCCTTTGCGTATTCCACGCCGTTTTCTATAACGTCGCAAGTTTTTCTCCCCGTCAGACGAGCAAACTCCCCGACGTGAGGCGTCAGTAAAATCTCTCCGACGCGATTCTTTGACCAATCTGCTCCGCACGTTGCAAGCGCGTTTAAACCGTCCGCATCGATAAGCAACTTTCCTCGAAAATGCGAAACCAAATAAGAAATGATTTTTACCGTATCTTCGGTAACTCCCATTCCCATTCCGACCGCAATCGATTGATAACGATCGCAAAGCAAATCCAACGCCGCCGCATTAAAGCGTAAATACTTCCCGTCGTCCGGAAGTACCGAAAGCGTACATTCCGCAGTTCTTCCCGCATAGCAAGAATAAAGGCTTTCGGGAACAGCCAGATTTGTATAGCCCGTCCCCGTTTTCAAAGCGGCAAGTCCGCTTTCCGCCAAGAGCGCAGCCCCCGAAAAAGGCAAACTGCCGCCGATTAAACAAGCCTTTCCGAACGTGCCCTTGTGTACGTTGCGTTTCCGATCGGGGAAAAACTCCTTTACGTCCTCTCCGTCCAAACAATAGCCGTATTGATCTCCCCACTGACTAATTCCGATATCGACTGCACGGGTATTTCCCGAATAATCCATTCCGTCGTTCAAAAGATGCCCGTATTTTAATTCTTGCATCGCGACGGTCATTTTCGCTTTTACCGCACATTCCATCGGAAGTCCGTTATCCGCATTTAAGCCGCTCGCGATATCGCAAGCGATAACGTAAGCCCCCGAATGATTGATCGCTTGAATACACGCGCGATATTTTCCCTCGGGCGGACGGTTCAATCCCACGCCGAACAAACAGTCTACAATGATATCATAAACGCCTTGAAACACACCCGTTTCGGATTCGTCCGCACGAAAAACGGTCACTCGAAACCCGTGAACGGATTGCAGATAATCTGCCGCGGCTAAGCCGTCCTTTCCGTTATTTCCCTTTCCGCAAACAAACAAAATCCGTCCGCCGCGAAATTTTTTTTCAATTGCAGAAGCAAGCGCCTCTCCTGCACGCCGAATCAACTCGTCTTCGGGAATTCCCAAACGGTCGATGGTGTAACGATCGCTCTCGCGCATTTCCGCAACGGTTAAAATTCTTCGCATGTTCCCCCCCCGATCGTACCGATCGCCTGCTTGCAAATCTCGTAAGAATACCCCTTCGAAAGCAAGTAACGGTAGGTTTTACGGATCGCAGACGGATCACCCGTCTTTTTCGCACAATATTTTTTTGCGATCTCGATCGCCCCGTCAAGTTGCCGATTTTCGGTTTCCGCCAACGCGCAAGCAACGACGTCATCGGCACATCCCCTTGCGCGCAATTCGTTGCGAAGCAGAAGTTCGCCCTTTTTGCCGCCGTATGCCGCAACGTACGCCTTTGCATACACCGCGTCGTCAACGTAACCGTAATAACCCAATTTTTCCAAACAATACGAAATCACAGCATCAAGATAACCCTTTCCTTTCAGATATTCCGCTATCTGTTTTCTCGTTTTGGAAGATTTCGACAGATAATCAAGCGAACGGTCAAATGCCTTTAACCGCTCGCTCTCCAACTGAATATGTTCCAACTCTTCCGCCGTAATGGCAGAACCAACCTTTAACCGATACTGTAAAACCGTTTCGGTCTGCAATCCGCAATAAAACGCATGATCGACGTAAATATTGCAACGATCTTTCTTCTTTACCTGCGCCGTAATTGCCGTAATTACCGCCATGTGCCCTCCGAAAAAACGGCATACCGTTCGGTATCTGCCGAAAAAGAAACTTTTCCCAAAAAATATTCGGTCAAACGAGTGCAAAACGCCTCGTATTCCCGTATCGGAACAGCAATCGTCAACAAAACCTCGTTTGAAAAATCCGTCCGCTCGACCCGAATCGGCTCACGCTCCGCCAATTGCAAAAATTTCGGATATTGCTCATAGGACAACACCAGCGTTCCTGCCTTTACCAAACGATTCAACACCACGGAAGCGCCGTCCAACGCACGCGCCACGCTGTCCGCATATGCGCGCACCAAACCGCCTGCGCCTAGTTTAATTCCGCCGAAATAACGCGTTACCACCGCCGCCGTATGAAAAATTTTTCGATTTTTCAATACTTCGAGCATCGGCAAACCTGCCGTACCTTGCGGCTCGCCGTCGTCCGAATATTTCATAACGTTCCCGAGCGAATCGGCAACGAACGCATAGCAGTTATGCGTTGCAAGCGCGTGTTTTTTCCGAATTTCCGCAATAAAATTTTTTGCTTCCTCTTCGTCTTCCACGCCGCGCAAATGGCAGATAAATTTTGAACGCTCGATGATCGTAAGATTTTCAAACTCTCCCGAAATGCTAAAATAATTCTCTTTCATTTATGCGAGCGTTACTTTAATATGCACTTTTTTCCCTTTGTGCAAAATAAATTCGCCCTTTCCCCTGACAAAATCCAGTGAACAAAACGCGTCCGCGATTTTTTGATCGTCAACCATGACGCCGCCGCCCTCGATCAAGCGCTTCGCTTCCCCCTTCGATTTTGCCTGTCCGCATAAAACCAAGGCGTCCGCAACCGTAGCGGTATCCTTTGCAATCGTCACGGACGGCATATCTTCCACAGAACCGCCGCCGAATGCCGCTCTCGCCTGCCGTTGCGCAGCAAGCGCCTTTTCTTCTCCGTGAACGAGTTTGGTTACCTCGAATGCAAGGCGTTCCTTTGCCGCGTTCATGCGCTCGTCCATGTGCGCAGTCAACTCGTTGATCTCTTCTAAGTCCATAAACGTCAAAAGTCTCATACATTCGTTGACTTTAACGTCCTCTACGTTACGGAAATATTGATAGAACTCATACGGCGACGTCTTGTTTTCGTCCAACCATAACGCGCCCTTTGCGGTCTTCCCCATCTTCTTACCCTCGCTTGTCAAAAGAAGAGTAAACGTCATGGCATAAGCAGGCTTGCTTTCCTTACGACGAATCAAATCCGCCCCGGCAAGCATATTGCTCCACTGATCATCTCCGCCCATTTGCAGTTTACAACCGTAATCTTGATTCAAACGCAAGAAATCGTACCCCTGCATGAGCATATAGTTGAATTCCAAAAAGGACAGTCCGCGCTCCATTCTCGACTTGAAACACTCCGCCGTCAACATCCGATTGACCGAAAAATGAACGCCGATATCGCGCAAAAAGTCTACGTAATTGAGATTTAACAACCAATCGCCGTTGTTTACCATGATCGCCGCATTCTCTCCCTCAAAGGTGATAAAACGAGACATTTGATCACGAAAGCAAGCGACATTGTGCGCGATCGTTTCTTTCGTCATCATGGAACGCATATCCGTTCTTCCGGACGGATCGCCGATCATCGCCGTTCCGCCCCCCAAAAGAGCGATCGGACGATGCCCTGCCCGTTGCATATGCGCCATCGCCATAATGGGAATATAATGTCCGATATGAAGACTATCTGCCGTCGGATCGAACCCAACGTAAAAAGAAACCGATTCACTCCCTAACAGTCGATACAGTTCTTCCTCATATACGGTTTGTTTGATAAAACCGCGTTCTTTTAATGTATCGAATACGTTTTTCATTTTGCCACCTCGCAAATTCTTTTCTTTGAAAAGATTTTACCATATTCAGTTCCTTTTATCAAGCATAAAACGAAAAAAACGTAAGATTTACAATAGGTTTGTTAAAAAAAGTTGATAAACCTACCCGAAATCGAAAACGAAATACTTTATATAGGTTTACCAACCACGACAAACTTATTTTTTATTTTCATTTAGGAAATATACGCAATGAACAAAACCGCCTTTTTTCAAACAAAAAATCAAGATAAAACAATTCTCTCCTCTCATACTGCCGCAACAAAAAATAACCACGCAAGAAAAATATTCGGAAATCTTAAAATTCTTCAAAAAAACAGTTGCAAAGATTAAAAAAATATGTTATTATAAAATGCGCAAGGGGATATGGCTCAGTTGGTAGAGCGATGCGTTCGCAACGCATAGGTCAGCGGTTCGATCCCGCTTATCTCCACCAATCGGAACCGCGGTCGAACCCGTGGTTCCTTTTCATTTGTGT
>CAYRPB010000015.1:0-22043 GCA_964426105.1 uncultured Clostridia bacterium
AGGCAAACTTCGTAAGACACGGGAGCGTTACCCGTCTGGTCCACCAAAATTACGAAACCGAGCTTTTTGTGCGGTTCAAAAAAGCGTCGAGCAGAGAATCTCTCTGCTCGACGCTTTATTTTCGTAAATAAAAAATCGAAGTGCAACGTCGATAGCGAAAAAGAGATATCGACGTGTTTGGATATCGTTGACGCTTTTATAATAATTCGGGCGTCAACTTTTTTCCCTTGGTTAAGCCGAATATTGCGGTTCGTCGTTCGTAAACGGCGGACTCTTTTATAATTCTTTAATGGTCAGCGTCAACGTCAACTCTTTCTTTTCTCTCGGTTTTAAGGTCAGATATTGCAACTCGTCGAAAAAGCGAGAGGTAGAGGGTTCGATTCCCAAAGCGTATGCGCCGCTTACCATGCTTCTCCATTCGACCAAATGCTGCAAAGTCGTGTGATCGTATGCGACTTCCGCTTGCAAACCGGTGGACGGGCTTATTACTTTCACTTTTCCTTCCTTGACGGTATGGTAGAAGCATTTTTCCAATGCGTCGTCACAGGGGAATTCCATCGATAACGCGCGATCCTTTGCATCTTCCGCATAGGGGGTAATGGCGTCTGTGGTAAGAACGGGGGCTTCGATATAAGTCTTTTCGGTTAAGAACGGGTAACCGAAATTGACGTGATACAGCAAAACGTAATGCGCGTCGATAAAACCGTCGTTTTCGATCACGTCCGTAATTTTCAGATCGTTTGAAAGATAGTCCGTTTGAATGGTCCGAGTGACGGTGAGCGACTCGCCGAAGAGCGCGGTTTGACGGATTGTTCCCGTGATTTCAAGCGATTCGCCGTCTCGAACGGTTGCGACCTTTGCCGGAATGGAATGGAAACGCCCGTGAACCGCGTGGTTTTCCTGAACGCTGAGAGAATCTAAACCGCACGTATAGAGCATGCCGGCAGGGAAACGGCTTCCGAACTCCGCTTCCTCGCCGTAAAAACCGTTACGAGAGAGAAAACTGACGTTCGTGCCGCGATAGCGCAGTTGACCGAGATCCATTGCGCGGCTTGCGTTGATCATGAAATGAAGTTTTCCGTTATCCGCCTCGATGATTTCCTGTCCCTTTTCCGGGCCATCTGCAAAAACGTATTTTCTTGCGCTGCAAAGTTGTTCTTTGTTTCCGAGTTGTCTTTTTAAGTTTGTTTCCATAATGATTACTTCCTGTTTTTATCGTTTTTTTGAATAGACAGCCGATATTGATGCGGCGTCATATTTTCGTGTTTTTTAAAGAGCGTAATGAGATACGAAACGCTTTGCAATTTGCAAAGTTCCGCGATTTTTTCAAGCGAGTAGTTGGTGTTTTCCAAATAAGCCTTGATTACCCTTACGAGTTGTTGCTGGCGATCGTACGAGGGGCTGACGTTGAAATATTTTTTATAACAGATTCCGAAATAAGTCGCCGTATAACCCGATCGGTTTACCATTTTTTGTACGGAATTTTCGACGGGAGATTTTTTCATTTCTTCTCTTATTTCCGAAAAGATCATCAAATTGTTTTCGGCGTTCGGCACTTTGTTGTGCGATTTTTGATATGCCTCGTCTAAGATGCAGAAGATTTCGTCCAGCATCGCGGGGACGTTTTTGCGGTTATGCTCTTCGTAGTGCGTATTCAGCAAAAAGGAAACGCGATCCATCTTTTTCAAGAGTTTTTCGATATACGTTTCGTCAACGGTGAAAACCGTTCCGAGCGGAAAGGAAAACCGTTTAAAATAGTTTTCGTCCACTAAAAACGCAAGAAAACTGTTTAAAAAATCGGTATCGTTGCTGCGGTAAGCTTGTAACTGATAGGGGCGGTAAAGAATGACGCTGTTTTTCCCCGTCGGGAAATAATCTTTTCCGTTGTAGGAAAGGCGAATTTTCGTATGGAAAAGGAGCAGAAGATAGGAATTCTGTCTTCCGCTTTCGCAAAACGCTTCAAAATTGCTTGCTTCCATTTTATAGGTTAAGATTGTGAGGTTCTTAAATTCGTACATGATTGTTTTTTTGTTACTCATCCTAATTGTAAATCAATTACACTTTAATGATAATAAAGAACGGGCGAAATGTCAATGATTTTGAAAGGCTATTTAGAAAAAAAGCAATTTTTAAGAGAAAAAACATATTGAAATCGGTGTTTTTTTGTTTTATAATAGGTATGATGATGGAATTAGTAGGAAAAAAAATTCCGTTTGAGCCGTTTTTAACGGGAACGGCGTTTCAACTATAACGTCGCGTACCTTTGCGTGAACCGAAAATGCCGGCATTTTCGTCGCTTTTTTCTAAAAAAAGCGAAACGGATTTATCGGAAACGCAGAGTGCGGAAAGAGAATCGAAATAAGGACAATGAGTATGAAAGAAGTAAAGATTCAAGTAAATCGGCAAAACGAACTTGGCGTTGTAAAAAAAGAACTGTTTTCTTCCTTTGTGGAGCATATCGGCAGAGCGGTTTACGGCGGTATTTATCAACCCGATCATCCGACGGCGGATCAAGACGGCTTCCGTAAGGACGTCATAGATTTGGTTCGGGAATTAAACGTTCCGTACGTTCGCTATCCGGGCGGAAATTTCGTTTCCGGATATCAGTGGAAAAACGGGATCGGACCGAAAGAATCTCGTCCGACGTTGCCCGATTTGGCATGGATGCAAATGGAGCCGAACACGTTCGGCGTAGACGAATTCATGAAGTGGGCGGAAAAAGTCGGAACAAAACCGATCATGGCGGTGAATCTGGGAACGGGAACGCCGCAGGAAGCGTTCGAGTTATTACAATACTGTAACGGCACTTCCGGTTATTGGGCTGAACTGAGAAAGAAAAACGGACACGAAGAGCCTTACGGCATCGAGTATTGGTGCATCGGCAACGAAATGGACGGAGAATGGCAGATCGGGCACAAGACGGCTGCCGAATATTCCAAACTCGCCAAGATGACGGCGAAGATGATGAAATTGTACGATCCGTCCGTCAAATTGATCTTTTGCGGAAGCAGTTCTTTCGAGATGCCGACTTTCCCCGCATGGGACGAGGAGGTAATCGAAACGTGCTTTAACGAGATCGATTATATTTCCTGCCACCGTTATTATTCTTACGATAAAAAGAATCCCGAAAAAAAGGCGGAACTTTTGGGGGCGAGCGTGGATTTCGATCGCGGACTTCGTATCGTGGAAGAAACGATCGAGCGCGTCAGAAAGAAACTCGGATCGGAAAAGCGCGTCGGTATTGCGTTGGACGAATGGAACGTCTGGTATATGGGGGAAGGAACGAATCTTTCGCATTTATGGACGGTCGGCGCGGAGCGTGAAGAAAATATTTACAGCGCGACGGACGCGGTTGTGTTCGCTTCGTTGCTGGGGACGATCGTCAATCACGCAAAGACCGTCGATATCGCTTGTCTGGCGCAGTTGGTGAACGTAATCGCACCCGTTTACACGGCAAACGATGGCGGCGCGATGAAACAGACGATTTTCGATCCGTTCTATTATGCGAATCGGGAACTTGCCGGTAAGGTTTACGATCTGAAAATCGATTGCGATTTGATGAATGCCGGGAAATACGGCGATATTCCGAGCGTAACGGCGACGTTCGTCGAGGGGGAAGAGGGAGCATATCTCTGGATTTGTAATTTTTCAAAAGAAGAAATTTCGATCTCGTTGCAGGAGAACGGGTATCATGTGGAAAGTCGCGTCGTGATGATCGGCGGCGACGAAACAAATTCGTTGACCGATCCGAATCGCGTTCGTTCGCAAGAAGAACGCGTGGACGGGCAGATCGTGATGGCACCCGAATCTTGGAATCTGATACGTTATAAAAAATAAAACGGAGGTTAAGAAAATGAGAAAACTATTAGCGGCAATTCTTTCCGGATTGCTTACGGTTGTCGCTGCGTTCGGCGTCGCTTGCAATTCCGAACCGGATAGCGGTTTAGGCCCGACGGACAACACGCCCGTGACGCTTCATATCGCGAACTGGTCGAGTGCCGGTCATGCGTTGGAGCTTGCCGGGACGGAATGTTTTACGGAAGCGTTTACCGAAAAGTATCCCAACGTTACGTTTGAAATCGATATTTTAGACGATTACGTCAATCAATTTCAGAACAACATGGCGGCAGGAAGCAGTAAATACGATGTGTTTTTAGTGCCGGACGGATATTTCGGAACGTGGGCGCCGCTCGGCGTTATGGAAGATCTGACCGATTTCGTCGCAGAAAGCGATTTGGTCGATCCCCAAACGATTTACAGCAGCGCGATGGAGCGTTATATGTATAACCCCTCGACCTACGCGTTGGGCAGCGGAAATATCTATGCGCTTCCGAAAGACGTCGGACCTTACGTCATGTATTACAATAAGGACCTGTTAAAGGAATTGAAAGCAGGTACGCAAAGCATTTACGATAAGTACGAGCAGTATCTTACCGCGACGGACACGTTCGATATCGAAATCGCGCGTGAAATGTGGAGAGATATTAAAAAGGCGGACGCAACGCTTTATCCGGTCGGGAACGTTCAGATCGAGGGCTTGGTTTGGTCGAACGGCGGAGATTTTATCGATATGTCCACGACGCCCGCGAAGGCGACTTTGGATACGCCGGAAGTTCGCGAGGCATACCAACTTTATCTCGATATGTTAAACGAAGGCTTGATGCCGGACGGCTCTGCGACTTCTACCGCAGATCCTTCCACAATGTTCCAAGCAGGAACGTTGGCTTGCATGATTACGGGACGTTGGGCGGTAACCTCTTACCGTTTATCCGATTTCGAGTGGGACGTTTGTCCCGTTCCGGGATTTTCGGACAATCCCGAATTGAACAGCAGTTCGGGCAGCGTCGGCTTTGCCGTACACAAAAATTCGCAGTATAAATATTGGGCGTGGAAATTCGTCGAATATTGCGCGAGTTTGGAAGGACAGATCGTCGGAACGAAAGCCGGGTTCTGCGTGCCGTTCTACGATACCGAAGAAGCGGTTAACGCGTTGAAGGCGGCGGATGCGGGAAAATATCCTTCCAACACGATGTGTTTTGTAAACGCGGCGAAGCATCAGCGCAGAAACAGACTTTCCTATCTTTCGTATTCTTTCCGTTGGGTGACGGAAATCGATACGAAATCCGGATATATCTTCTTGCAGGAAAACGATCCTTATTATAAGTCGGTAAACGATTTCTTAAAAGAAACGAACGATGCCGTCAATTCGATTTTACGAGTCGATTTTGAAGAGTATACGTACTAAGAAGATAAAAAATGACGAACGTTAAATTAAAACGGAAAAACGAAGACGTGAAATGGGCGATTATTTTTTTAACGCCCATCACGATCGGTATGATTCTTTTCGTTCTCGTTCCGATATTGGCGGCGATCGGCTTGTCGTTTACCAAATACGATTTGTTCAACGCGCCCGTGTGGAGAGGCTTGAGGAATTACGAGCGCCTGTTTAATCCGGAAATGGAGCAGTGGTTTTGGCCGAGTTTCCGCAATATTATCGTCTTCGCGATAATCGTAACCGTACTCAGCATCGGGATCGGGCTTGTGCTTGCCGTCATGCTGAATCGGGTTAAGCACGGAAGCGGGGTATTTAAAATGATTTATTATATCCCCATGGTGTGTTCGACGGTTGCGACCACGGCGATTTGGGCTTGGATGTATAACGATAATTACGGACCGATTACGCAACTGTTGCGGTTTTTCGGCGTTTTCGATTATCAATTCTTTTCGCCGACGCACGCCATGCCGTCTATGATCTTGATGTGCGTTTGGGGCGGATTTTCGGGCAGTATGTTGCTGTATTTCGCCACGTTGAAAAATATACCGTCCTATCTTTACGAGGCGGCGGAAATCGACGGCGCGAACGGATTTCGGTGCTTTTTCAAAATTACGCTTCCGATGGTGTCCCCGACGACGTTTTATTTGTTGTTGACCGGCTTGATCGGAAACTTGCAGGCATATTCGCAGTTCTTGTCCATCGGGTTGGATAATTACACCCCCGTTCTGGTGATTTACAAGTACGCAGGGCACGGCTACGGAACGCTTTACGGTTATGCGTGCGCGATGGGTGTGGTTTACGGCTTGTTTGTCGGTGTGATTGCGTTGATCAATTTCAAATTATCCAAATATTGGGTGGGTTACGATGTATAAGATACTGATTATAATCGCCGCGATCGTCGCGGCTTACGGAATTGATTTTGCGATCTGCCGCGTTTTAAGGGCAAAGGGGAAACTTTCCCCGATCGGCTACCGAAAGGGCGTGCGCGAAATTCCGCTTGCGATTTTCGGATACACCTTTTTGGTGGCGGTTGCGGCGTGTATTTTCATTCCGTTTTTGTATGCGGTTTTTCTGAGTTTCAAAACGGGGCGCGACGTATATCTTCCGAAACTGTTCCCGACCGAATTTGTTTTGGATAATTACGGATACGTGTTGACGAATACGGAAACGAATTTGCTCGGAAGTTTTTTCAACTCTATTTGGTATTCGATTTTGCCGTGCACGGTCGGAGTATTGACTTCGGCGATGGCGGCGTATGCGCTTTCCCGTTTGCATTTTAAGGGACGGGATAAGATTTTCGGCATTTTGTTTGCGACGATGTGTATTCCCGGCGTGATTACGCTCGTTCCGTCGTATATCATGTTTGCGCGCGTATACGGTTGGACGGATTCTCCGCTGCCTCTTATTATCCCGGGCATGTGCGGAAGCGTCGGAGTCATCTTTTTTCTCAGGCAGTCGCTGCTCGCGTTGCCGAGAGAATTAGACGAAGCCGGTATCATTGACGGATTGAGTAAAGGCGGCGTATTCTTCCGCATCATTCTTCCGATTTCTTGGCCGGCGATTCTCGCGCAGTTTTTGTTGGCGTTCAACGGAGGATATAACGATTTTATGGGCCCGCTTCTTTACGTGGGCGCATCTAAAAAATGGTATACCATTCAGTTGACGATTTACAGTATGTACAGTTCAAACGTTCGTCAGATCGAACAGGTTATGGCGGCGTGCGTTCTTGCGTTGCTCCCCAGCGTTTTGCTTTTCTCGTTTGCGCAGAAGTATTTCATGGGAAGCGGAATCAGCGTAGAGGGCTTAAAAGGGTAATTCCCCGTGAGGGAAACTATAAAAAATTTTTTTGGAGGGATCAAGATGAAAAAATTGATTGCTGTTTTGGCGGCGTTATTCGCCGTCTGCATGATCGGTGCGTTTTCCGCGTTTGCGGACGGAACGACTGCGACAAGTTGGATTAAATCCGACTTTACAAGCGCATTTACGCAGAACGAAGACGGATCGGTTGCGGTCAGCACGAAGACAACGGGAAACGCTTTTAATCAGGCGGTATTTACGACGCCGATCGGGCCGGATTTCGCTTATCGTTTCCACGTGAAAACCGCGGATAACGGAGGCGAGCAGCCGATTACCTTTAACTATGGTATTTTCGGTGGTAAGCAAGTAAATATGATCTTTTATTATCAGACCGACGGGGATTATCGTGGTTGGACGAATGCGGTAATTGTACAAGATTTTACCGCAGTAGAAGAAGGCGTAACCTATACGATGACGGTTGCCGGGCAGAATCCTATCGGTCCGAACGGGGTTGCCGATATCGGCTGGGATAAACTGATTGCTTCGATCAGGGATGTCGGCTTAAAGGCGATCGACGCAGAGGAAGGACATGACTTTATCGTTCGCGTAACGGGGACCGATACGGGCGTGACGATACGGATTTATTACGGAACGGAATTGACGGACAGCACTCTTTTCTATACGTTGGACATTGTAAGCGAAGCTGCGAAGAGCGTCGGTTCTTCTTTCCTCGGCTTCCAGATTTATGAATCCGATTTCACGCTTTCCGATGTAACCTGTTTCTACCCGAACGCGACTTTCGGTAGCGAAAATCCTCTCGCGACAAGTTGGATTAATTCCGGCTTTACGAGTGCGTTCACCCCGAACGAAGATGGATCGGTTACGGTCAGCACGAAAGGAACGAATGCCCCCTTTGTTCAGGCAGGGTATACGATGCCGATCGGGACGGATTTTGCTTACCGTTTCCACGTGAACGTCACGGATAATGCCATCGATCAGCCGATTACTTTTAACTACGGTATTTTAGGCGGCGGACAGGTTAACATGACTTTTTATTATCAAACCGTCGGAGATCAACCTCGCGGTTGGATGAATGCGGTATGCGGCGGTGAAAATTTCGGCGCTACTTATACGATGATGATTGTCGGACAATCGCCCGTCGGTCCGATGTCCGGAGAGCAATTGGGCTTCGGTACGTTTATCGCTCCGATCAACGGCGTTGGTTTAAAGGCGATCGACGCGGCGGAAGGACACGACTTTATCGTTCGCGTAACGGTGACCGATACGGGCGTGACGGTACGGATTTATTACGGAACGGAATTGACGGACAGCACTCTTTTCTATACGTTGGACATTGTAAGCGAAGCTGCGAAGAGCGTCGGTTCTTCTTTCCTCGGCTTCCAGATTTATGAATCCGATTTCACGCTTTCCAACGTGACTTGCTTCGATCCGAACGCGACTTCCGGCGGAGAAAACCCCGGCGAGAACCCCGGCGAAAACCCCGGTGAAAATCCCGGTGAAAACCCCGGCGAGAATCCGGGCGAGAATCCGGGCGAGAATCCGGGCGAGAACCCCGGCGAAGACGAAAACGGCGTTTGGTCGTTGATCAACGGTAACGGCGCGTCGGCGGATTTCTCTTCGTTTGAAACCGATTCTTCGATTAAGATTAACGATAAGAACGCGCCGATTGCCGGATTCCAAAATCCTCAGGCGATCGCTAAGTTGTCTTCTCTGTTGGGAAAAACCGCGGACGATTCGCACGATTACGCCGTAACCACGACGATTAAAGTAAGCGAAATCGGAACGTCGCCTTCAACGGAAACGCAATTCTGGTTCTATTTGTACTTGAACGATAATACGAATATGGGCTCTGCGTTCCAGTATAACGGAATGTGGACAAACGCGTTTACGTATGCGTTGTCGGACGGAAAGGCTTATAATGCGGTGAGCAAGAGCGGAAGCGGCGCGATGGGCGGTGGACTCAGTAATGAAATTTCTAAAACAGCCGTTGCTTTGAAAGGACTTTTGAGCGGTACTGCCGGAAAAGAACGCACGTTCGTCACGCGGTTCAGTTTGATCGAAGGAAAGGGCGTTTGGCAGAGAATTTATTTGAAAGGCGATAACGAGATCGACTACGCGAACGATACGCCGATTTATCAGGCGATGTTTGAAATCGATCTGACCGATTGGAGTTTCGAGGAAGCGTACTTCGGCTTGCGTATTTTTAACGCGGACGTTTCGGTTACGAATATTGCGATTGCCGAGTTGGAAAAATCCGTTGACGGATTGAAGACCGGTCCGAACGTCGTCGGCGAGTCCGGTATTTGGACGGTTAACCCCGATCTGCCCGCTGCTTCTTACGAGTTCGGTGAAAATTCGATCAAAATTAACGATTCTAATTCTTCCGCGGTATCCTACGGAACGCCGGCGATTACGGCAGGCATGAACGCGCTTGCCGGCGACGTCGCTTATGCGAACGAGCAAGACGTCGTAATCGGGTTCGACGTTTCCATGAAAGAAGCGGATCGCGAAATGAGTTTGTGGTTCGATCTCGTGGATAAAAACGAAAACTATATCGGTTTAGGTTTCTTCCGTCAGCCGATTTCCAACGAATACGTGTGGACGAATTCCGCCGTTCTTTCCAACGCTGGATATAAGGTCAGCGGTTATACCTATGAGAAGTTCGGTCAATCCTCTGTCGAGTTTACGGACGTAACCTATCAATTCTCGGGCGTTATGGCAGTGCCGTCCGTTGCGAAATTAAACGATTGGGGAAGCGAGGAAGGACATCGATTCCATATCCGTTATACGTTACAAGACGCAACCGAAACGGAAGCCGCGAAGTTGGTAATCCGTGTTTATTACGGGGAAAACGTTAATTTCTATACGGACGAAGAAATTTGGAAAGTCGTGATTTTTGATTTCGATATGGGTAAACTTTCCGCTTGTTCGTTCGGCTTCCGCGCGATGTGTACCGAGGCTGAGTTGTCCGACGTTTCTTTCGATCTGTTCTCCGCGCTGTCTGCACAGGGCGAAGAAGATGCGAATAAGGGCGACAGCGGTAACCAAGGCGGCAATCAAGGTGGAAACCAAGGCGGCGATCAGCCCTCTACCCCCGGAAAGGACGAGGAAAAGGGCGGTTGCGGCAGCACGCTTTCCGTCGGATCTTTGATATTGGCGGTTATGGCGTTAGCCTCTGCGGCGTTCGTATTGAAATCGAAAAAACAATGAAACAAAAATTAACGGCATTACTTCTTGTCGTTATTATGGCGACGTCTTTCCTCGCGTGTGCGGGGGAAGACGTTTCTATAACGATAAAGCCCGTCGGAGAGGCGTTGAACGATTTCGTCTTTTTATTGGACGGATCGGACGGCGTTGGCTTTTTGACGGGAACGCACCGATTTGATTTATATCGAACGGAAAACGGCTATGCGCTCAGGGCGGTTAACGGTTCTTCTTTGAGCAAAAAAGACGCGCTTCCGGGAAACGGCGCCGTTTCTTACCGCGCGGAAGAGCCGATTAGTCTGTCCGTGCGCTTAAAGGGAGATACCGAAGAAACGTATACGGCTTGCTACGAGCAGATCGGTGCGGGCGAAAACGGCGTTCTGGCAATCGGAACGGTCGAAACGAAAAACGGTTCGCGCTTTTCCGTGCAAGACGAGTATACGCTTGTCGGCGACGTGTTGAACTGCGCGCGAACGGTTACCGTGGAAAAGGCTTCCGCTTCGGACTTGGGATTTTCTTCTCGCATTTCCATGCGTTCCGCCATTGGCGGCGAATCGGGCAGTTACGACGATCTGGAATATTTTATTCCGGGAATCTGGTATAAAGATACTTCTTTGAATTCAAGCGGCGGAATCGCTTCCGCGACTCGTACGCGTTCGATTTTCGTAAAAGAAACGCGAACGGGCTTGCCGTTGATCATGGGGCGGATCAAGGAAACGGGGGAAACGCTTTCTATTTGCCACTTCGATCCGCAAATTTCTTCGGATACGAACGACGTTCTTTCCTCCGCCGTGTTGACGAACGGAAATTATCGGTGCGGCTCGCTTGGCGTTACGCGCGATCCGTCGCCGACGCTTTCCTTTGTTTATCCGACGGTCGAACAACCGGTCGTTTATCAATCCTCTTATCCTGCCGTTCGGCGGTATCATCCCGTCGAGGAATCGTTTGTTTCGTCTTACTGCGTTTCATTGCGCGCGTCGCAAACGGACGATTATTGGACGGCGATGGAGGAAACTTACCGCAGCCATTACGCGTTGCAGGAAAAGGAAATTTACGACGTCGATTTGCAAGCCGCCTACGAGGCGTGTATGAAAACCATGAACGCCTACTGTTATTCGGCGAATACGACGTACGGGACGATTACGGGGATTCCTTACGGCGCGTTCGTTTCGGACGGGCACGTGGAATCCGGCTTGACCATGGAAATGGGATTCGTCGGAATGGAACTTTCCATCGCGTATCAAATGATGCGGTACGGCGATCGTTACGGCGATGAAACAAGTACCGCGAACGGACTTGCGATCGCCGATCTTTGGGCGGAGCAGGCGGCGACCGATAACGGCGTCGTGAAAGTATATATGCTCGCGGACGGCAGTTTTTATCCGATGCCGTGCTATCTGAGAAGAATGACGGACGGCATGGAGGGATTGCTTTCTTGTTACCGCTATCAAGCGAATAAGGAAGTCGAAAAAGACGCTTGGCTCGAAATGATTGTCGGTTATGCCGATTTTTTGGTAAAAGCGCAGAACGAGGACGGCAGTTGGTATCGCGCTTACGATTACGGCGGCAGACTCTTTACGCCCGAAAACGGCTACGGGCAGGTCGCCGATATCGAAAACGTCATGGCGGACAGTAAAAACTCTACGCCCATTCCCGTTCGCTTTTTGGTTCGTATGTATGAGTTGACCGGAAAAGAAGCATATTTGACCGCCGCCGAAAAAGGTGCGCAATATACGATCGATACGCTTTTCGCGGCAGGAAAATTCGGCGGAGCGACTTGCGACGGACACGATCGTACCGATCGCGAAACGGGGTGCTTTGTTTTATACGGAATGAACGCTCTGTACGCCGTGACCGGCAACGAGAATTATTTGCGATCTGCCGAACGCGCCGCGACTTACGTTGCGAGTTGGACGGTTTTGTATTCTTATAAAATCGCGGACGCGCAAGGGGTTGCCGCAGGGGAAAATTTCGTTCGAGAGGCTTTGACGGACGGACTTTCCATTATCAGTACGGGACATAGCGGCGTGGATAATTTCATGTCTTACGTCTATTGCGAGTTCTTTAAACTGTACGTTTGGACGGAGGACGACTTCTATTCGGACTTTGCCCTTTTCGCGCAGAACAACACCAAAAAGACGTTGAATTTGAATAACAAAATGGGCTTCGCGCAAGAGGGATTTTGTTTGGAAGGAACGTATCTTTCGGAATTCGGCTTTCTCACCGCCGGAACGACGGGCGTATGGCTACCCTGGTCGGGGAACGCCGTAGTCGAGCCGATTGCGGAAGCGACCGATATTTTCGGAAAAGCGGACGTTTCGGAACTGAAAGAATACGAGAGAAGCGTTTTACTGGAAAAACTGGCTTCTTACGGAGCCGGCGGAAAAAGGAGTAAATAAAATGTTGAAAAAATTGATTACGTTGATTTTATCGGCTGTGTTGTTGTTTTCCGCGGTTGCTTGCGGCGGAGAAGAGGATCGGAAACCGTCGCCTTCGGGAAATCGAAATTACGGTACGGAGATTGACGACGCTTTGAATACGCGCATCGCTTTTTCGGGGGACGATCTCGTTTTGTCCGCGACGGCGTTTGATTTTATTCTGCAAAAAGAGCAAGACGGATATTCTCTCGTTCTGAAAAAGGACGGAAAAACGCTTGCGATCGGAGAAAATCCGATCAAGTTGTACGTTGTGGGGCGCGTTTCTTCGATGAGTGCGGACGAAACCGTTTATCAAAAGACGTACGACGCGCTTTATTGTTCCGAAAAAGGACTTCCCGTCGCCGTCGCTACGGTAAAAACTTCCGAGGGAAGCGAACTGGACGTCGTGGATACGTTTTCCTTTTCGGGAAAGAGCGTAGACGTTTCTCGCTCTGTTCGCGTGATTACGGCAAAGGAAAAAGATACCGGATTCCGTTCGGAGTTCGTTTTGCGGAGCGCGATTCAAACGGACGGAACGGGCGATTATTCCGATTGCGAGTATTTTATTCCGAGTATTTTATATAAAGATAATCAAAACATGGTTTCGAGCGCGATCGGCGCGTCTACGCGTGCAAAATCTATTTTGGTAAAAGAAACGCGTACGGGACTGCCCATGGCGATGCTGAGAGAAAAACAATCGGGAGCGACGGTGTCGATCGCGCATCGCGATCCGAAACTTTCTTCTCCGGACGAACGCAATTACTCCGCATTCACCGTTTCGGATGAATTTCAATGCGGTTCGATCGGAATTGTGAGAGATCCCAGTCCTTCGGTCGTGTTCTGCTATCCCAACCACGAAACGCAGGGGTATGTCGTTAACAAAGGCGTAACCAAGCGGTTCGCCGAATGTAAAGAGGGAAATTCCGTCGCCTTTACGATGGGAATCTATGCAGACGTCACGGAAAATTACACGGACGCATTCGTTTCGGCTTATCAAGAACAATTCGATAATCAAGAAAAAACTTATGCGGACGTCGATTTGTCCGAACTTTACGATATTTCGATTTCCGATTTGAAAGCGTTATATTCTTACGACGCGGCGAGCGGCGCGGCTGGAGTTCCGTTCGCGACTTACGTGGAATCTGGAAAAAATTTAGATATCAGTTATCAAATCGGCTTTATCGGTATGCAGACTTCTCTCGCGCATCAGATGATTCGTTACGGCTTGAAACATACGGATTCAACGAGTTATGAAAACGGGATTTCGATTATCGATTATTGGACGGAATACGCGCTCACCGGTGCCGGAGTGTTTCGCATTTGGTCGTATTCGAAGGGCGGCTTTACGTCGCATCCGTGTTATCTTCGTACGATGACGGACGGCGCGGAGGGAATCTTGGACGCGCTCCGTTTGATGAAAGAAGAGGGACGGAAGGATATTGATTTGTCCGGTTGGGAAAATGCCGTTACTTCTTATGCGAATTTCTTATTGAACGCGCAAAACGAGGACGGCAGTTGGTATCGTGCATACGGATTGGACGGGAAATGTTTCTCCGCCGATAATTCGTACGGCTTGTCCGAAGAAACGACCACGCTTGCGGACAGTAAACTGAATACCCCCGTTGCCATTCGTTATCTTGTGAGAATGTATGAATATACGGGAAACGAGGCGTATTTGAAAGCGGCGAAAAAGGCAGGAGCGTTCACGATCGACCAAATCGCTTCGCAGGGTAAGTATGTCGGCGGAACGCCGGATAACGCCAACACGTGCGATCGGGAAGCCGGTATTTATGCGATGTATGCGTTTAACGCGCTGTATTCCGCGACAAAGGAGCAAACGTATCTTTATTATGCGGAACAGGCGGCGGTGTTTACGCTTTCTTGGATGTATACGTATAAGTTTAACGTTGCGAATCCCGATGATAATCTCGCCGGGAACGTGTTGGAAGACGGAAAAAACGACGGACTCAGCATGATTGCAACCGGGCATAGTTCGGTCGATACGTTTATCTCGGCGGCTTATTACGAGTTGTTCAAACTTTGGATTTGGACGGAAAAGGATTTCTATTTCGACGCGGCTTATTTCGTGCAGACCAATTCTCGCCAAACATTCAGTTGCGTGAGTAATCTAGGGTATGTTTACGGAAGTTTTGCCGTCGAAGCGACGGATATCTCCAACTTCTATTTCGTTACGGCGGAAAACGGCGTATGGCTTCCGTGGATTACCAATTCAAACGTCGAGCCGATCGCGAATATGTTGCAGACGTTCGGGAATGCGGACATTTCCTCGCTGAAAAAGACGAGCATTGCCGCGTTAAGGGCAAAACTCGACGCTTACGGTGCCGGCGGAAATGCGTACGGATACGTTATTTAACCGAAATCGCTTAAAAGATAGAATCTCTTGAAAACGGAAAAGGCAATAAATGTCCGCTTTTCGTCATTATATGTCTTGCAAATAACGATTTTTGTGGTATGCTAAAAGATAAGAAAGAAGCGGAACGCCGTGTCGGAATATTTTATATAAATTCGTTTTTATTTTATATAAAGTTGTTTTTTTATATAAAATATATTCGATAGAGTA
This sequence comes from uncultured Clostridia bacterium, assembly GCA_964426105.1. Classification (GTDB taxonomy): domain Bacteria; phylum Bacillota; class Clostridia; order Christensenellales; family Borkfalkiaceae; genus UMGS621. Next base: position 15,296 of record CAYRPB010000015.1, read on the forward strand.
TTTGCTTTGCGAGCGGTAATTTGATATAATACAAGCGAGGAGTCGAAAATCCCCGTAAGACGGCTTTCGGGCGGAATACAAGTAAGTGGCGCAAAGGTCGGCGCTTGTAAGCCTCGGTAATAGAAACGTTATATATTATTGTTATAGATATTATCGTTGTTTTTTATCAATTGCCGCAAAAAAGATAATTTTTATGATAAATTAGATATTGAAATCGAGCGTTCAATGATTTATAATACAAGTGAGCAAACTTGCTTGCAAGGGTTTGCGAACGCCGTATTTCAACGAAAAGCGGCGGTTTGCGTTAGCAAAACGCGAGGCGACGTCGGTCGCGGCAAAACTTGTTTTGCACGCTTTGCGTTATAATATAAGGGACAAACTTGCTTGCAAGGGTTTGCGAACGCCGTATTTCGACGAACGGCTGTTATTTGCGCATAGCAAATAATGCGAGCAATATATAAAAATTAATAATCTATTTTCAGAATGGAGGAAAGGTATGAAATTAGCGGTATATTATGGAAATCGGGGCTTCTTCCCCGGAGAGGTAATCGAGAGCGCGAGAGCGGAAATGAAGAGCGCGATTGAAAAAGCCGGTTTCGAGGCTTTGGAGATGGACGCAAGTTTGACGCGTTACGGTGCGGTCGAAACGATCGCGGAAGGAAAACAGTATGCGGCGTTCTTAGCCGAGCATCACGGCGAATATGACGGCGTTGTCGTTTGCTTGCCGAATTTCGGCGATGAAAACGGCGCGTATTACGCGTTGAAAGACGCAGGCGTTCCGATTTTGGTGCAGGCGTATCCGGACGAAATCGGCAAAATGGATTTCGCGCACAGAAGAGACGCGGTGTGCGGTAAGATCGCGATGTGCAACGTGTTCCGTCAAGCGGGAATCAAATACACGTTGACGAAGCATTTCGCCGTAAGCCCGTTGAGCGACGAGTTTGCGGAAGATTTGAGAATTTTCGGCGGAATTTGCAGAGCGGTAAAGGGATTGAAGCACTTTACGGTGGGAGCGATCGGCGCGCGTACGACGGCGTTTAAGACCGTTCGCGTGGACGAAATCGCTTTCCAACGGAAGAATATCAATATCGAAACCATCGATTTGTCGCAGGTGTTTACGATGATGGACAATGCGTCCGAAGAAAAACTCGAAGCGAAGAAAGCGCATTTGAGAGAAGTATCCGATTTCGGCAACTATCCCGCGATCAAGTTGGAAAACATCGCGCGTCTTGCCGTCGCGCTTGACGAATTGATCGAGGCTTACGCGTTAGACAGTATCGCGATCCGTTGCTGGGACGAATTGCAAAAGCGTTACGGAATCGCGCCGTGCGTGATCTTGGGTGATTTGAACGAAAAGGGGATCAACTCTGCGTGTGAATTAGATATCAATAACGCCGTAATGATGAAAGCGTTGGAAAGCGCGTCCGATCATCCGGTCATGCTCTTTGACGTAAACAACAATTACGGAGAAGATCGTAAGAAAGCCATTTTGTTCCATTGCGGACCTGCTCCGAAGTCGATGATGAAAGGCGATTGCCATATCGAAGAGCATTTGATGTTCAAAAAGACGTTCGGCGAGGGAAGCGGCGTCGGCTTAAACGTCGGAAAGATCATCGAAACGGAAACGACGCTCGGAAGCATGAAGACGGAAGACGGAAAGTTGTGGGCGTTCGTGACGGAAGGTCGCTTGACGGACGATCCGATTGATGAAGCGTTCTTCGGTTGCGGAACGGTGTTTGAAAAGAAGAATGGAACGGCGGAAGATCTGTTGAACTATATGTCCACGGAGGGCTATCGTCATCACGTTGCGATTGCGAAAGGCAATTGGGGCGAAGCGGTGCAGGAAGCACTGTCCAAATATTTGGGATATGAGATCGAAACGGTGTAAAATCGTCTGATCATAAAAAAGGAAAGGAGAATGGAAAATGAATAAGTTAGGTATCTTCGTAAACTTTTGGGAAAAGAAATGGGCGGTCGATCACAAATATTATATCGACAAGGTAAAACGCCTCGGCTATGATATTTTGGAATTCCAAGCGCAGCCGTTGTTGGATATGAGCGACGACGAATGTCGTTCGATCAAAAAGTATGCGGACGAAAGAGGAATCGACTTGTCGTACAGTTTGGGATTGAATCCCAAATACGACGTCGCAAGTCCGGATAAAGAAGTCAGAAAGGGCGGCGTGGAATATCTGAAAAATATCGTGAGAAAGATTGCGGTGATGGAGGGCGAACTGTTCTCCGGCGTTACGTTTGCAGGATGGGGCTTGCCCAACTATTTCGTAGACGAAGCGGAAAAAGAGGCGTTGTTCGGTCGCAGCGTGGAATCCATGCAAGAAGTAATGAAGACGGCGGAAAAAGAGGGCGTAACGGTCTGCGTGGAAGCGGTCAACCGTTTTGAATCTCCGTTGATCAATACGGCGGCGGAAGCGATTCGCTATGCGGACATGGTAAACAGTCCGAATATCGGAATTCATTTGGACGCGTACCACATGAATATCGAAGAAAACAGCATCGGGGACGCGATCAGATTGGTCGGCAAGAGATTACGTCATTTCCACACGGGCGAAAACAATCGGAATATCCCCGGCAGAGGTCATATCGATTGGGACGAAATCTTCGGCGCGTTAAAGGAAATCGATTATAAGAAGAACATCGTTTCCGAACCGTTCTTGATGATGGGTGACGAGGTCGGTTACGACATTCGCGTGTGGAGACCGATTTTGGAAAATCCCACGGAAGAGCGTTTGGACGAAGCGGCAAAGGAATTGTTGACGTTCACGCAGAATATGCTGAAAAAGTACAACATGGACTAATTTCGTATTTTTTGCGCGCGAGTAGAAGCATTTAAAAAGAGAATCTTTTTTGAAAAACAAACGCGCCGCCGAAAAGCATAACGCTTTTCGGCGGCGCGTTTTTTATAAACCCGTTATAAAAACAGCGTTTCGATTTTAACTTTAATAAGATTTTTGCAAACAAGTTTTTTGCAAACGCAAAGGAAATAAAAACAGCGTTGCTCTTTCATAAAAAATCCTACGCGTAACCGTTTTTTTTGAAAACGTCCTTTTGTTATAAAAAGGTCTTTAATTTTTCCTCGTAACCCTCTTCCAGTTTTAAAAGACGGTCTGCAAAATCGAGAACGTCCTCGTTCAAAACGCTTCCGCTTTCGCTTTTTAATTGCGTCAGTTCGACGATTCCCATCACCGTACCTTGAACCATCATATCCGCCACGTGACTTTTGGAACGGTCGGTTAACGTGTTCATTTTGATCGAACTCCAAAGCATGGCTTTTTTTAACGGATTGATATCCTTTGGTTCGATATCGTTTTCTTTCATGTAACGGGAAATTTCCCCGATCATTTTTTCATACCCCTCGTATTCGTCCAAAAGTTCTTGCTTTAAGTCGAGATCTTCTACTTCGGGGGTAATGTTGGATAGAGATTGTAACGCGATATGCGCGTTTTTGTAAATGTTGATCAAGGCTTCCTCGTTGACTTTTTTATCTTGCATAAATGCCTCCTTTTTCGCTAGTATGGGAAAGCCGTCGGAAATTATGCGGAATGAGGGAAAATATAGAAAAGACGGTGTAAAAACGTTTGACATTCGCGCAAAAATGAGGTAAAATACACCATGAGCCGCTCGAAAGTGGTTTTTTAAGTGTGTACGGTATCCCGTTCACCACCCTAAGTTTCGGCGAGACTGGAAAGAGGAGGTAAAGTGTTAACATGTATGCAATCGTAGAAAACGGTTCTAAGCAGTACAAGGCGGAAATCGGTTCTGTCATCAAGTTTGAAAAGCTGAATGCAAACGTAGGCGATCAAGTGGAATTCGACGTGGTTCTGGTTGCGGACGAAACCGGCGTTAAGGTAGCGGCGGACGCGAAAGCGTTCAAAGCGGTCGGTGAAGTTTTGGAACAGGGCAAAGGCAAGAAGATCATCGTCTATAAGTATAAAGCGAAGAAAAACGTGAGAAAAAAGCAGGGTCACAGACAGCCCTTCACCGCGGTAAAGATTACGGAAATCGCCGCAAAATAAGTTAGGAGGATAAACCGAATGATTTTCATTAAGTTATTTGCGCACCACAAGGGCGGCGGCAGCACGAAGAACGGAAGAGACAGTGAGTCGAAACGTTTAGGACCTAAGCGTGCGGACGGTCAGTTTGTATTGGCGGGTAACATCCTTGTACGGCAGAGAGGAACGAAAATGCACCCCGGCAACAATGTGGGAATCGGCAGCGACGATACGCTGTTTGCCCTCGTTGACGGCGTTGTTAAATTTGAAAGAGTCGGCAGGGACAAGAAGCAAGTCAGCGTTTACGCGAAAGAAAACTAAAAAAAGAACGAAATTCGTTTGGAAACGAGCTCGGAAACGGGCTCGTTTTTTTATACGAAAACCGAATAATAAAGCGTTTTTTAGGGGGTGGACAATGACACGTGTCATTGTCAATATTTTTTTTAAAAAATATTGACATTTGATTTTTAAGTGCTATAATTATAATATAGAATGATTGAATTATGCGAGATTGATTGAATCATATAAAAATGAAAGGAGATATTATGCAAAACTTTCTTACAATAACGGATTTATCGAAAGAATTCGGGAAAAAGATTATTTTTAACGGCGTGAATTTAGAAGTGAAGCAAGGTGATATTTTCGGCTTGGTCGGGAATAACGGCGCGGGAAAGACAACGCTTTTAAGAATTATTTGCGGTTTGTTAAAGGAAACTTCCGGGAAAGTCGAGTTTGCAAAAGAACATACGCGGATCGGCGTGTTGATTGAAAACCCCGGTTTGTATACGGATATGTCCGCTTATGAAAATTTGAAAGCGAAAACGCTTTGCATGGGGTATCGTTGCGAAAAAGAAGAATTATATCGGTTGATCGATTTGGTCGGCTTGACGGAGGCAGGGAAAAAGAGCGTTCGGAAATATTCGATGGGAATGAAGCAACGGCTTGGTCTGGCATTGGCGTTGGTCGGCAATCCCGATTTGCTGATTTTGGACGAACCGATCAACGGTTTGGATCCCGAGGGGATTCACGATTTCAGAAATATTTTGCTGAAAATCAATCAAGAGCAAAAGACGACGATGATCGTTTCCAGCCATATTTTGGACGAGTTGGAAAAAATCGCGACTACGTTCTGCTTCTTGCACGATCACCGCGTGGTGAAGCAGATTTCCCGTGAAGATATGGCAAAAGAACGCGGAGATACGCCGATTGACGAATATTATTTAAGCGTGTTGCTGAACGGTAAAAAGACTGACTGAGTTTTTTGGATTATTTTGCGATCATTACCCGTTCGATCTGTTCGGGCGAAAAAATAAAAAAGGAGAAACGAAATGAAAACTTTAAACAAAAAGAAAGTTGCTTTTGCGGCTTTAATCGTATGCGTGCTTGCATTTGCTTGCATGGCAACAACCGTTTCGTCTTCGCCGCGTGAAACGTATGCAGATACGCCTTCTGTGACGAGCGTAACGCAACAGACGGGCTTAGGACTCGGAATCAACGTCGTTACGGCGCAGAATTTCAACGATTTTAAGTTGGGATATATGGTATTCGATAACGACGAGATTCAAGGTTTTTCAACGAGTACGGTTACGTTGAATTCGAGTATTGCCGTAAACGAATCGACGATTAACGAAGATTCTCTTTTAGCAAGTTATTCGTTTGATTTGGAAGCCGGCGGACAGACAGGAACGCTGTTGACAAAACTAGAACTCGGATTAGAAGCCGGAATTAACGTTGATATTAACGATTATTGTTATAAATATTATAGTACGCTTGTGCATACTGTAGAGCGTTATCGGCTTCGTATCAATAATTATGCGTTAAAAAGTACATACGCCGATAGTTTTTCTTCTTCATTTTTAAGTGATTTGGATCGCCTTGCCAACGATACGTTGAGTTATGAAACGTTTTTTAATCGGTACGGCACGCATATCGTCGGTTCTGCAATTTACGGCGGAAAGTTGACTGCGAGTTATTCTGTTTTATCTAGTACTGCAATGATCGACGCAGACGTAAAAACGGCGTTGGACGGCGTTGTTTCGTTTGCGAATATTCAAAATGCTACGGTGGATTCTGTTTGTTCGGCAATGAGCCAAAGTTTATCCGTTGCGGTATCGGCGTCTACGGTAAAAACCGCTTTTTCTGTTGCGACAGAGGGTGGTAGCGTTGTTTCCGGACTGCAAAGTTCGTTTCAGAGTAGTTATACAAATTGGTGCAATTCGTTCTCCGATAACAGCAATTGCGTGGTGATCGGCTTTTCGTCGGACGGGTTAGTTCCGTTATGGGAGATTCTTCCCGATTCTTACGCTTCCGTTGCGGAAGAAATGCGGAGTGAGTTTTTCGATTATTATGACGAGAACGAAGCGCTTTTCCGCTCCGAATTCGGGCAGAAAACCAATCCGAATTTTCAATCAGGGGCAGGCACCGCGACAAATCCTTTTGTAATTGCGAACGCGACGCAACTTCGGGCGATTGAAACGACCAGTATGCGCGCTTATTATAAGTTGGGAAATAATATCGATTTATCTTCTGTTTCTCAATGGACTCCGCTCGGCGGCTTTTATAAAGAGTATGCGTTTACGGGGAGTTTAGACGGAAACAGTAAAACGATTTCAAATTTAAAGAGAACGGATTATATCTATACAAATTCCGCTAATCGGAGTTATTTCGGCTTATTCGGGTATATCGGATCGGGCGGTGTTGTCAAAAATATGACTTTTTCGTCTGTGAATATCAATATG
>CAYRPB010000016.1:0-21143 GCA_964426105.1 uncultured Clostridia bacterium
GCTACCTGCCGCATATACGTGCTTTTACCGGCCATATTCGGTCCGGTTATAATCATCGTACGATGATCTCCCGTATCGAGATAGGTGTCGTTCGGGATAAATTGCTCGTTTGAAAGTGCCTCTACCACAGGATGTCTGCCATCAACGATATTAAGAGAGTTCCCCTCATCAACCATATTCGGACGACAATAACGATTTTCTCGCGCAACCATAGCAAAGGCATTCAAGCAATCCAATATTCCGATTGCCTCCGACGCTGCGGAAAAAGCATCGATTTCGTCCGTCAGTTTATCTTTAATTTCAGCGAATAACCGTGCTTCTAATCGAATCGATTGTTCGTCGCTATTCAAAATTTTTTCTTCCAACGACTTCAACTCTTCCGTAATATAGCGTTCGGCATTTGCAAGTGTTTGCTTGCGAATATAATGATACGGAACTAAATTTTTGAATGAATTCGTAACCTCGATATAGTAACCAAAAACACGGTTATACGATATTTTTAGGTTCTTAATCCCGGTTTCTGCCCGTTCTCTTTGCTCCATCTCTAAAATAATCGAACGACTATTTTTGCTGAGAGAACGAAATTCGTCCAGTTCCGCATGATATCCTTCCCGAATATATCCGCCCTCTTTCGTCGTGTTTGGAGCATCCGGATCAATCGCAGAAAAAAGCAGTTTCTCAATCTCCGTAAAATCTCCGATTCTCGAAACGAGATCTCTGATAACCGAAGAAGTCAACCCCGTCAATTGAAATTTGAGATTTGGCAAAACTTCCAACGAAGTCGCCAACGCCAAACAATCTCTCGGCGTTAAATTTCCGTTTGAAATTTTCCCTGCTAAACGACCGATGTCACGAACAGAACGAAATTGCTCCGCTAAACCTTGTCTAATCAAGGTGTTTTTATAAAGTTCTTCCACGCCGTCCAGACGATATTCTATTTGATCGCGATTATTAAGCGGATTCAACAGCCAATTTTGAAGCGTTCTTGCACCCATATTGGTTTTCGTTTTATCCAACAACCACAAAAGAGTCCCATAACGCTTATTTTCTCTAAGGGAATGCGTCAATTCAAGATTTTTGATCGCATTAGCATCGAGAACCATGTAGTTTTCCGCGGTTTCCAACTTAATTTTCGAAATGATTTTAAGACTGTTTTTCTGTGTTTCTTTTAAATACGCAATCAACGCCCCGGCGGCAGAAATCGCAAGCGGTTCATTTTCCAAACGAAACGCCGTCAGATTTTTCACGCCGAATTGCGATAAAAGCGTATTGCGAGCAGAAAGATCATTAAACTCCCACTCCGAATAACAGTGAAATTTCGGCAACACCTTATGTTCTACCAAAGGACTTTTCCCAACCGTTTCAAACGCCTGCTGATTAGAGATAATTTCCGCCGGATGAATACGAACCAACGCGTCCATAAGTCCGGAAAGAGCATCTTTTTCAGCGAATACCTGCGCAAAAAAATCCCCCGTGGTGATATCTGCCCACGAAAGAGCGCAACGATTATCGCTACGGTAAACCGCAGCAATAAAATTATTAGATTTTTCGTCCAACAAGCCATCCTCAATCAACGTGCCGGCAGTTACGATCCTGATCACGTCTCGCTCTACCAAAGCACCCTTCGTCGGCTCGGTTAACTGCTCGCAAATCGCAACCTTTTCGCCTTGTTCGACCAACTTTGCTATATAGGTCTCCGCAGCGTGATACGGAACTCCGCACATCGGCGCACGCTCCTCTAAGCCGCAATCCCTACCAGTCAACGTCAATCCCAATAATTCGGAAGCGCGTTTCGCATCATCGAAAAACAATTCGTAAAAATCGCCTAATCGATAAAAAATCAAGCAATCCTTATGGTTCTCCTTAACTTGGAGATAATGTTTCATCATCGGTGAAAGAGCCATAATTTACCTCTCCTCTTCTACAATTTCTCCGTAAAGAGAAATTCCGCCTGTTCGAGTAATTTTCAACGTCACAAAATTTCCAATCGGATCGTGATCGCAAGAAAAATACCCCATACGTCCGTATTCATCTCTGCCGAGATATTTTCGCTTCTTCTCATCGTATCCTTCGCATAAAATCTCTACCGTTTTACCAAGATAAACCTTAGACAGCGTACGCGTCATCTCGTTTTGTTTGGCAATCAACCGAACGATGCGATCCTTTGAAACCTCTTCCGATATTTGTCCGTCCATAACGGCAGCCTTCGTTCCTGAACGGCGAGAATAAACAAACATAAACGCACCTGAAAAACGCGCCTTTTCAACTAAATCAAGCGTTTCTAAAAAATCCTCTTCGGTTTCCGTCGGGAACCCAACCATAATATCCGTCGACACGGCGCAATCCGGAATATACTTATGCAGAAGATCGATTTTTTCCAAATAATCCTCTCTTGTATATTTCCGATTCATCAACTTCAAAATACGATTCGATCCGGCCTGCACGGGCAAATGAATGCTTTTGCACACATGCGGTGTTTCTTTCATCGTCAAAATGAGTTTTTCAGAAAAATCTTTGGGATGATTAGTCATAAAACGCAAACGAAATCGCCCCTCGATCGCGCCGATCTCCCGAAGCAACGAAGAAAAATCCGAACCGCCCCCCAAATCGTTCCCATACGAATTGACGTTTTGTCCCAACAACGTAATTTCTTTATATCCTGCGGCAATCAATTCTTTACATTCCGCGACAATCTCGCTTTGTTTACGACTACGCTCTCTGCCTCGCACATACGGAACGATACAATACGTGCAAAAATTATTGCAACCGTACATAATATTAACCCATGCGTTCGGAAAACTGTTTCGACGTTGCTCCCCCTTATCGATATCGGAAATTTCATGATCAAGAATCTCGATTACCGCGGCTCGTTCCTCTATTCTTCGATCAATCAAATTCCCCAAAGATTCGAGGTTATACGTCCCGAATATAATATCGACAAACGGCAGTTTTTCATGCAATTTACGAGCAGCATCCGGCTGTTGCGTCATACAACCGCCGACTGCAATCAATAAAGACGGCTTCTGTTTCTTTAATTTTTTTAGCGCACCGATATTCCCGTACGCACGATCTTCGGCATTCTCTCGAATGCAACAAGTATTAAAAACGATAATATCGGCTTCCGTCTCCGATTGTGCCGCAATATAGCCTCTCGATGATAAAATGCCGGCTATTTTTTCAGATTCGTGCAGATTCATTTGACATCCGTACGTAGTGATAAAGTACTTTTTTTCCATATAAATATTATAATATGAAAAGGCGAATTTTGTCAAATCCATTCGTATAATAATCCCGAAAAGTTCTATACTAAAATGTATGAAAAAATTACTGAAAATTACAGGATTCACTCTATGTGCCTGCGGCATTTTGCTAACGTCGTTCTTTCTGTATTATATTCTTCTCACCGCCGACTATCGGTTAGACGAATCAAGATTAAAACACGTTGAAAACGCCTATTGTTTTTTCGACGATCAAAACAACAAACTCGCAAACATATCCGATCACGTCGGAGTCGTTTGTTTTGCCGAATTAAGAGACGACACAAAAAACGCATTTATCGCCGTTGAAGATAAACGTTTTTTTCAACATAACGGAATTGATTATAAAGGGCTCGGTCGTGCTCTTCTCCATAACCTCAAAAGTTTCTCTCTGAAAGAGGGGGCTTCCACAATCAGTCAACAATTGATTAAAAACACACACTTAACTAACGAAAAAACAATTAAGCGCAAATTGATCGAATGGAAACTCACAAGAGCATTAGAGAAAAAATACGATAAAGATTCGATCCTTGAGATGTATCTAAATACCATCTATTTTGGTGCTAATGCTTACGGAATCGCAGAGGCTTCGAACGTTTATTTCGGCAAAAGCGCTTCTGAATTGACGTTAGAAGAAAGCGCTGCGCTTGCCGGCATGATCAAAGCCCCGTCTATCTACTCCCCTTTCCTGCATCCGCAAAAATGCATCGAAAGAAGAAACGTCGTATTAAACTGCATGGCGGAACAAGGCTATATTTCAGATTCAAAATGCAAAGAAGCACAAAAAACAGATCTTTTTCTTGACCGAACAGAGAACAAAAACAACTATTTAACCTTTGCGACGGCAGATTTGGAAGAAATTTTTTCCGATCATCTCTTTTTGCTTTCCAATGCAAAAATTTACACTTACTTCAACCAAACGCTTCAATGCGAAATTGAAGAAATACTTTCCCAAAACGAAGCGTCCGACGACGAAAAAGGAATCGTAATCGACAACAAAACACACGGAATTAAAGCATTTTACGCCCCGAACGGCGATTATACGAGATCCCCGGGATCGACCTTAAAACCTTTATTCGTCTACGCTCCCGCCATAGAAGAAAATAAAATTTGCACAGAAACTCCGATTTTGGACGAACTTACCGATTTCGGAGGATATTGTCCGCATAACTATCAAGACATTTATTACGGCTATCAAAGCGCACGAGAATGTTTGGAAAAAAGTTCAAACGTCTGCGCCGTAAAAATACTCAATTACGTCGGAATCAATCGTGCAACCGAATATCTGAATAAACTCAATATCGCAACCGACGAAGACGCATCGCTCGCGCTTGCACTCGGCGCAATGAAAAACGGAGTCTCGTTATCCGACTTGGCGACGGGATATTCCGCACTCGCAAATAAAGGCGTTTTTATGCCGTCTTCTTTCATATCAAGGGTTGAAGATTGCGACGGAAACGTAATTTATCAACAAAACAAAACCGAAAAGCGCGTTTTTTCAGAAGAAACGGCTTATTTAATCAGTGATATGCTCGCATCGACAGTAAAAAACGGGACTGCGAAAAAATTAAGTTTTAACGAATATCATCTTTGCGGAAAAACCGGCACGGTAGGATATGAAGACGGAAACACGGACGCTTATTCCATATCGTACTCTCCCGATTACACGGTAGGCGTTTGGTTGGGAAATCAAGATTGCTCAAAAATGTCAAACCGCATAACAGGCGGAGGCTTACCGACTTCTTTCAGCGCGAAAATTTGGGAACAATTATACGGAAATAACGAACCGAATTTCTTTTCCTCGCCCGTAACGCTTAAAGAATTAAAACTCGATAAAATCACTTACGAAGAAGAGCACGTCCTAATGCTCGCCGATCCGATTGCACCCGAACGCTATACCCTCACTTGTAAGGCGAAAAGCGATTTTAGTTTATCGGAACAATCAGAACGCTTTTCGAAGCCAAAAGTCGAAATCGACCGATATTCATTTGAAGACAATCGTTTTTTTATTAAATTATGCCGGACAGAATTTTATAATTACAAAATCTATAAAAACGGAAAATTAGTACTCGACACCGTCAAGTGCGAAGTCGATTCGTTTTCAGATGAAAATCTTTTACCGAATACGGAATACACGTACAGCGTAGTCCCGTATTATTTTGACGGAAAGTTCGAATACTTGGGAAACGAAATTATTCTTCCCAAAATAAAGACGCCGAATCAATCGACGCCCGATCAATGGTGGGAAGATGATTAAAAAGAATATTTTTCTATTTTCCCAAACGCTTCCTCTATTAAATTTTCGATATCCAAACAAGCTTCGGCTCGTTTAACGCGCTCTAAATTCGGCTTGATTGCCGGAAATTTAGGTAAAAACACCGTGCAGCAATCTTCATACGGAAGAATAGACGTTTCATAAGTTTCGATCTGCTTGGATATCTCAATAATTTCAAGTTTATCCATTGCGATCAACGGTCTTAAAACAGGCATAGTTACAACCGAATTGCTAGAAGTTATACTCTCTATCGTTTGACTAGCAACTTGTCCGAGACTTTCCCCCGTCACGATTGCCTGACCGCCGATTTGTTTTGCAAGTCGTTCGGCAATTCGCATCATAAAACGACGCATTAACGTAATCATATACTCTTCCGGGCAATATTGATGAATTGCCTCTTGAATATGTGTAAACGAAACTACATATAAATCCAAACCGCCGTTATACGCAGCAACGCGACGAGATAATTCGATTACCTTTTCTTTTGCGGCTTCCCCCGTATAAGGAAAACTATGAAAATGAAGAGCGGACATTTTCATTCCGCGCTTCGCCATCAAATAACCGGCAACAGGGCTGTCGATTCCGCCTGAAATCAAAAGAAGCCCCTGCCCCGCAGATCCCGTCGGCATACCGCTCAAACATTTTACGTTTTCGGTATATAAAAAAGTCTTTCCGTCTTCACGAATATCGATGTATAAAACAGTATCCGGCTTTTTTACGTCCACACTTAACTTATTGCCGTAAGCAGTCAATATCTTTCCGCCGATCAAACGGGAAACCCCCATCGAATCGGGAGAAAAATGTTTATCCGCGCGATTGGTTTCCACCTTAAACGTTCCGCTTTTTTCTTTAAACATCACAATCGCTTCCACAGTTATTTCTTCCAAGTCGCTGTTAACGATGCTAGCATAACTGTATGTATGAATCCCGGCGACCTTTTTTAAGCGATCGGTTATTTTTCCGTAATCCGTTTCGTCGAAATTCTCGATTACGTAACGACTGTGCATGGGAATAAAACGATGCGGAATATCTTTAATCGCATGTTCGATATTTTTTTGCAACATTCGCTCGAAATAACTCCGATTTTTCCCTTTTAAGTGAATTTCGCAATAGCGTATAATAATTGCTTTTTCCATAATTTTCTCTCCTAGGATAGCATGATTTTGCGCAATTTTTGCGCACATTCGTTTAATTTCCGTGCGGCAATCCGAATTTCTTCTTCCGTATTATCGGGAGAAAAACTAATCCGAATAATGCCGTCGTCGTTATGATAACCGCACGCCTCGATTACGCGACTATAACGATTCCGAGAAGAACAAGCAGAGCCGTTTCCGACAATAATATTCGCTTCTTCCAACAAATGCAATAAAACCTCTCCCTTTAAGGGATTTGCAGATAAGGTCAATATATAAGGCGAAGCGTTTTCCGAAGACAGAATCCGAAAGCAATCAAGATCCAACAACTCTCGCAAAACACGGTTCAAATGCAACGCATGTCCGTAATATTCCTCTAAATGAGAATACCTCTCTCTCGCCGCATATTCAAACACCTTAATGCCGTATACGTTTTCCGTTCCGCTTCTAAGCCCGTTTTCTTGACCTCCGCCCCAAATTAACGGCGGCAAATTAAAGCCTTTCCGCTTAAAAAGTGCCCCCGTTCCTTTTAATCCGCCGATCTTATGTGCGCTAACGGCATATAGATCAACCGTCCTCGGCAAAACAAACCGAATTTTCCCAAATGCTTGAACACCGTCACTATGAAAAACGCAAGACGGATTTATTTTTTTGATCGTCGCAGACAACTTTGCCACGTCGTTGATCGCACCCGTTTCGTTATTGACGTGTACGACGCTGACAAAGGTTGCTTTCGTTTCTTCAACCGCACGAAGAAGGCTCTCTTCGTTTACGCTTCCGTCTTTCTTCAAGGGCGCAAAAACGACGTTTATTCCTCTGTTTTTCAATTCGGAAAAACATTTAAACACGGCGGAATGTTCTCCCGCCGTCGTAATAACCGTTCCTCTTTTTGCAACCCCGAAAATTGCTTGATTGTCGGCCTCCGAGCCGCACGAGGTGAATACAACTTCATGCTCGGAAGTTCCCAATGCGGAACAAAGAAATTCTCGCGCAACGTTTATTTCTTTATGAACGGAAATCCCGTTCCGATACAAAGCGGACGGATTGAAAAAAACATCATAATTAAATTGTTTCGCAGACTCTAACGCAACTCCGTTCGGGCGCGTAGTCGCCGCATTGTCAAGATAAATCATTTAAAATCTTTTTCCACGATTCCTTTTTTAGCAAATTTCAAAATGTTAACTAAGAGCATTTCCGTACATTCCAAGACAAGCAACTTCTTCCCGTCCTTCAAATTCACGGCGAGATAATAATAATCTTTTCCCTCGCCCGGTTCATCGTTAGAAGTGTAGATTTCACGCTTGATATCGGGCGCTTCGGATAATTTTTGGTACGTTTCGCTGCAAATTTTTCCAAGTTGAAAAATATCGGCAACCTCAAATTTCAAAAGAGGCCTCCTTTTGACGTGATACATTACTTTCGCAATACGCAACGATCCGGAAACAAACGTATAGTCATATTCAACGTAAGCACGGTATTTTAATCTGCCTGCCAAAATTCCGAAAGCAAGCATCAATATCGGCGGAACAACGCAAAATAATACGAATGCCCAAATGTTTTCAAGTGAACCGAACCACATGAAAAAGAACATAACCGCGGCAAGCACGTAAGCAATGATAGAAATAACGCGATATATGTTATACTTTCTTTTTGCCGATTTTTCATTTACCAACGCGGTAGTTTCTTCGTAAAAAATTTCCTGCATAAACACCTCTATTATACGACACAATCATATCATATTTTTTATGATTTTTCAAGAATTTTCACCTTAATTATTTTAAAGTAACGATTGTAACGCCCATTTCACCTTCGCCGTAATGTCCGCCGCGAAATTCGGAAACGTTTCGATTTGTTTTCAAATAGTTCCAAATTCCTGCACGCAACCGTCCCGTCCCGAATCCGTGAATAATTTTTATTTCCTTGATCCCGGCAACCATGGCGCGATCAATCAACGCTTCCGTTTCCGACACTCCTTCGGAAACTGTTTTTCCTAAAAGATTGACCTCAAACGGCACAGACACCCCGATCGAAATATTTTTTTTGACGCGAACGGATTTATCTTTTTCGGACTTTTTCTTTTCTGTAAAACAATACAGATTTTCTATTCCGGTAGTCAATTCCATTCCGCCTACGCAAACGATAATTTTATTCCCCGATATTTTTCGAACTGTACCCGACTGCTCCAGACTTTGCACGTAAACGGTATCACCATTTTTAATCCCGTCCATTCGCGCAGGAATATATTCGGGTAAAACGGCAGGCGTGTCTTCTTGCAAATAACGACTGTTTTCAATCCTATTTTTTAACGTGCGAGCATGGATAACGTCCCCCTGCGAAAGATCTTGCTTTAACAGTAATTCTTCTAAAGCAGACAACAACTCATCCGCTTCCGAAACGCGCTCTGCAACCAATTTTCTGGTTTCCGCTTTTGCTTGATTGTGAATACGCTCTCGCTCTCTTTGCAACGCTTTCCGCTCTTCCCGAATTAAGTTCAATTCGTTTTCTTTTTCTAACGAAAAACGTTCCGCTTTTACTCGCGTTTCCTCCGCATTATGCCGCGCGCGCTCAGCCTCCCTTAAAACGTTTTCAAAGGAAATTTTTCGATCGGACAAATATTCGGTCGCGCGCTCGATGACACCATTCGCAAGTCCCAACCGACGCGCGATTTCAATCGCATTGGAAGTTCCCGGCGTTCCGATATTCAAACGATAAAGAGGCTCGAACGTATTAGCGTCGAAATCCATAGAGGCATTTTCAATCGATCGATTCGTCATTGCAAATTCTTTTAATTTAGAATAATGCGTCGTAACGATCCCTGCACACCCCGTCTGCAACATTTTCTCGATAATCGCCAACGCTAACGCGCTGCCCTCTTCCGGATCGGTTCCCGCGCCTATTTCGTCAATCAAAACCAATGATCGCTCGTTTGTTTTTCGGGTAATTTCAATAATATTTTTAATATGGGAAGAAAAGGTGGAAAGACTTTGTTCAATGCTTTGCTCGTCTCCGACATCGCAAAATATCGAATCGAAAACGGCAATTTGCGATTCTTCTTCACACGGAAGATAAAAGCCGCTCGCCGCCATCGCGCAAAACAATCCGGTTAACTTTAACGTTACCGTTTTTCCGCCCGTATTAGGTCCCGTTATCAAGAGAAAACGATAATCTTTTCCCAGTCGAACGCTAACGGGGACCACCTTATTCCTCGCGATCAACGGATGTCTTCCGCGCTTAAAATCCACGATTCCCGATTGATTTAATATCGGCAACGTACAATGATTCCGATAACCGTAATTCGCTTTTGCATAGCACAAATCAAGTTCCACAAGCAAAGCGATATCGGAAAGCAAACGATCGGCAATTTCCGATACACGCACGGAAAATTCTGCTAAAATACGCTGTATTTCATTCTGCTCGTCCAAAAGAGCGGTTTTTAACGCATTGTTATATTCAACGACTTGCTCCGGCTCAATAAAAAGAGTCGCGCCCGTAGAAGATTGATCGTGAATTAATCCTTTTACAGCACTGCGATATTCTGCTTTTACGGGAAGAACAAAACGATCTCCTCGCACCGTAACAACGGCGTCTTGTAAATATTTACTCTTCTCTCCCGTAAGATAAGAATTTAATTTATTGCGAATACGGTTATTTAACAGTTTGATTGTCTGACGAATATCGGAAAGCCGCGTCGACGCACTGTCGCTCATTTGATTTTCGGATAAAATCTTTGAAAAAATTTCCCGTTCAAAACGCTCGTCAAAAAATAAATTTTGCGCAATTTCTCGCAACAAAACAATCTCTTCCGCATCAATTTTCAGAATATTCCCGTAAACAGAACGAGCGGCACGCAATAATACCGCAATTTTTAACAGTTCTTCCATCGACAAAACGCCGCCGATCGAAACACGGGAGAGTTCCTCTTTTACATCGTCAAAATAAGGAATCTGAGCCGCATTAAACCGAAAAAGCAATAAGAATGCTTCCGTCGTTTTATTTAAGGAATACGTCGCGGCGGAAAGCGTCGTTTCGGGAAGGAGTGAACGAAGTTCGCTCTTCGTTTCCTCCAACACGGCATATTCGACGCATTGCTCGATTATTTTATTATATTCCAATGAATTCAAAACATGGCTGCTTGTCATTACAGTATTCCTCTTATCGCATTGCCAACGGTGTGTTGCGGCAAAATTTCTTTTAAGCGAACAATATCGTTCGTCTGCAACAAAGCATCGATCGTCCGACCGTCGTAGTTTCTGAAATCAAATATTCGCTTCGAAAGTTTATTCTCGACAATAAGTTCTTGCGGATTAAAAATTTCAAAACGACAAGTTGAAAGGCGATAACGCCTAACGTTATACAGTCGTCCGTCCGCATCCTTTAAAAGAACTTTATCGCTAATCTTACAGGTATCGCAATGCTTCCCGAACGGACAGTACGCCAATTGCATCACAGGAATATTTCCCAACACAAACGCGTAAGCGTTCGGATAACGACCGGCTTCTTTTAAGGAAAGTTCTCTCGATAATGCCCGTTTATACGTCAAATAACTTTGAAGTGAAAATCCGTTCGTTAAATTACAGCCCGTCCCAAGGAAGCATTCTTTTCCACATTCTTCCGAAAAAGCAATGCCGTTAACCGTTTCCGAATAAAAACCGTCAAAACACCGTACTGCCTCTTTCAATAAAACAGCATCTTTATCACTGAAAAAAGCAGGTAAGTAAAGATACTTCTTTTGCTTCTCCGCCTTTTGGACAAACGAAAGTAAAGCCTTTTGATCCGCATAATCGCTCGGAGCAAAAATTGCATCCGAAACGAACGTAGGAAACGCATAGGGAATTCCCGTTATTACGGCAAGCCGTTTTTCCTCTTCGTTCAACGTTTTAGATTCATCATAATGAAATTGCAACTCGTTCGGCACTTCGATATACTCGAACGGTAATAAAAGCGCGTATAAACTTCTTCTAAACGCATTCAATTTCGATTTCGGCAAAAAAACGCAATCTGTTTCAACCGAAATTACGGGCTCGATCGGCAATCCGTCCGTTTTCATAAAGCACGCTTTGATATCGGACTCAGTTAAAGCGGCTGTCCGCCCTCGTTCTAATAAAAAATCGGTTTTAATTTGACAGAAACGTTCGCCGACCATCATCGAAAAAATGCCGTATTCTCTCTCTTTTAATCGAATATGTATCGGAATTTTCATTTTCCTCTCAACAGAAAGAAGTTTAGAAAGCGTTCGATCGGTCGTAACGGCAATCGAATCTCCGATCGAACCGTTTCCGTTATATTCCGCCACACACATCCCGTTTGTATTTGAAACAACAATGCCGTTTCCCGTTTCAACTTCGTTTCGTAAAACCTTAAAACAATCGCCCGTTCGGCAATCCGCAGAATGAAATTTCAAAGTCTTTCGATCGATTTTGACTATTTTTCCGACAACCTCGCCGATATGCCCCTGTGTTTTTGCCGATATGAAAGAACGGTCTTGCCCGAATACAAGCCCTTGCGTATAGTTTCCCCGATTAAACGAACGAACCATAGCGCGATAATAATCTGAATTTTCACAACCGTCCAACAAACTTCTATAGTATCCCGTTGCTGCCGCAACATACTCCGGGCGACGCATTCTCCCTTCGATCTTAAAAGAAGACACTCCGGCTTGAATCAAGCGACCGATCTTTTGTCCGACGGAAAGATCCGCCAAAGAGAGCGAATACCCTTCCGTCAACTTTTCCAAGCCGTCGTAATAAGAATAACGCTTGCGACAAGGTTGCTTGCACAAACCTCTGTTTCCGCTGTTTCCTCCGATCATACTGCTCATATAACATTGTCCGGAAACACAAGTGCATAAAGCCCCTTGAATAAAAACTTCCGTTTCTATCACGGAAGCAATTTGTTTCAAATCGGAAATAGACGTTTCCCTTGCCGGAATCACTCGAGAAAAACCGACATTCTTCGCATATTCCGCTCCGTAACGATTACAAATACCGGCTTGCGTACTCAAATGCAACGTAAGATCGGGCATAACGCGCTTCAATTCTCTCCCCAATGCAACGTCTTGCAAAATAAAAGCATGCGCGCCAACGCTTGCCGCCAAACCGACCGTCTGAAAAAAATCGAAAAGTTCGCAATCTTTTATTACCGTATTGATTGCGACATAAACCTTTACCCCGAATAAATTTGCGTATCGCACGCAATCGGCAAGTTCTTCTATTGTAAAATTTCCGGCAGACTTTCGAGCAGAAAAGTTTTTTAAGCCGAGATAAACGGCATCCGCTCCGTGATTGACGGCAGCCAAAAAACATTCCCGATTCCCTGCAGGAGCAAGCAATTCCAACATATTTTTATTTTACTACATTTTTCATAATTTGAAAAGGAAAAAGGCGGAAGTTTTTCTTCCGCCCGCAATTATCTCAATTCGGCAGCGAAAGCGCGTGAAAGCGCCGCAAGAATCGTTTTAATATAATCGTCCACCTCTTCCACGTTGAGCGTACGCTCAGACGATTGGAAGATCAAATTGAACGCCAAACTTTTCTTCCCCTTTGCCACTTGGCTTCCTTGATAAAGATCGAAAAACGCAATTTTCTCCAAGCATTCCGGTCCGTTTGCACGAATACAATCAATAATTTCTCCGCAGGATACGGATTCGTTCACGATAACAGCCAAATCACGCTCGACGGAAGGATATTTCGGAATCGGTTTACAAAGCATTTTCTTGCGGAAAAACCGCGTAAATTCCTCGTAATTTAACTCTCCGACCAAAATTCTTTTATCGATTCCGAGTT
This sequence comes from uncultured Clostridia bacterium, assembly GCA_964426105.1. Taxonomy (GTDB): domain Bacteria; phylum Bacillota; class Clostridia; order Christensenellales; family Borkfalkiaceae; genus UMGS621. Next base: position 13,448 of record CAYRPB010000016.1, read on the forward strand.
TATCGGCAACGGAAGGATGTAATTCTCCGAAATGCCCGATCGACACCCCGTCAACTAAAATTTCAGCCGAACGCGTCAAATGTAACGTTCCGACATTTGTAGGACGATACTCTACTTTTTCAGCGGCGCAGTAGATTGCCAAAACTTCCTCGATTACGCCTTTTAAGGTAAAGAAATTTTCCCCGTCCCCGTAAACGCATAAACTTAATTTTTTCGTTTCCTTAGGAAGTTCACCTTCGTCCCTTGCAAGATACACGTTGGCAAGTTCAAATAACCGGCCGTTAAGATTTTTACGATTAATATTCTTTGCGGCAATCCGAACAATCGACGGAATCAAAACCGTACGCATAATACCGAGGTCTTCTCCCAACGGATTTACGATTTTAACGAAACGATGCTCCGAAAGCGTTTTATCGTACGCAAAATCATCATATTCTTTTTCCGAAACAAAAGAATACGTAATAATTTCGTTGAATCCCATTGCACAAAGGGTATTCTTAAAATCGTCCTCACAACGTTGCAAGGGAGATTTTCCGCCTTTTGTAATTTCCGCAGTTTTCATCAAGGTAGAATCAATATGATCGTACCCGTATTCTCGAATTACCTCTTCCGCCAAATCCGGATAGTTATCGATATCTTCTCGATAAAGCGGAACGTCTACATCGATTTTATCGCCGTCGATCCGAACGTCAAATTGCAAACGTTCGAGAATTCCCTTGATTTCTTCTGTCGGAACTTCGATTCCAAGCACGCCGTTAATTTTTGAGATTTTCGTCCGAATGGTCTTTTTTGTTAAGATGTCGCCTAAATCATAACGATCGCAAGCAATCGCGCCGCAATCCAATTCTTCAATCAAATGCAATGCACGATTCATAGCGATTTCGCAAGTATAAGCATCCACGCCCTTTTCAAAACGAGAGGAAGAATCGGAAGACTGCCCCAACGTACGGGAAGTTCTTCGTATGCTGTCGCGCGCGAATTTTGCCGATTCAAACACGACGTTTTTCGTCGTTTCTTTTATTTCGCTGTTCAAGCCGCCCATAATACCGGCAATTGCAATCGGCTTTTCCGCATCGCAAATGACCAAATTCTTCTCGTCAAGCGTAAAATTCTTCTCGTCAAGCGTCGTTATTTTTTCTCCGTTTTTCGCTCTTCTCACAACAATCCGACGTCCGCCGATCGTTTCAAGATCAAAAGCGTGCATCGGTTGCCCCATTTCAATCAAGACAAAGTTCGTAATATCGACAATATTGTTGATGGAACGGATTCCGACGCTCGCCAATCGCCGTTTCATCCAAAGCGGCGATTCCGCAAGTTGAATATCCTTGACGTAATGCGACAGATACCGCGGACAAAGATCCCTAGCTTCGTTCTTAACCTCGATCGTCTTCGTCGTTTTTATTTCCGAATGCGTACTATAATCGGTATTCGGCATTTTTAACGGACGTTGCAAAACGGCTGCGATTTCACGAGCAATGCCGAGAATACTTTGACAATCGGGGCGATTCGCAGTAACGTTAATATCAAAGATAACATCGGAAATTCCGAGAACCTCTTTCACTTCCGCGCCAAGCGGATATTCTTCTTTCAAAATCAAAATACCGTTTACGCTTGCTCCCGGATAAAAATCGTCCGTAATACCGAGTTCTTCTCCGCTACAAAACATTCCGTTGGATTCCGCTCCGCGAAGAACACCGTTAAAAATACGTTCTCCGTTCGCCAAAGTAGATCCGTCCAACGCAACGGGAACAAGATCGCCTACGGAAATATTTTTCGCACTCGTTACAATCTGTAAAATTCCGTATGAACCGGCATCGATTTTCGTAACGCTTAATTTATCGGCATTGGGATGAAGATCGATGGAAAGAATTTTTGCTACAACGATTTTATCGATATTCTTACCTACCCAAACGATATCCTCTACTTCAAAGCCGCAGGAGAACAATTTTGCTTCCAATTCTTCTGCAGTCACATCAATATCCACGTAATCTTTCAACCAAGATAAAGGTGCTTTCATTTTTATTCTCCTCCTATTATTTCTGTCCGAACTGACGCAAAAAGCGCGTATTGTTTTCAAAAAGCGTACGGATATCCGGGACACCGTATTTGATCATCGTAATACGCTCGATTCCCAATCCGAAAGCAAGTCCCGAATACTCGTCCGGATCTACGCCGCAATTTTCCAAAACCTTGCGATTGACGATTCCCGCTCCGAGAATTTCGATCCAGCCCGTCCCTTTACAAAGTTTGCACCCCTTTCCGTGACATTCGGTACAACTAACGTCTACCTCTACGCTCGGTTCGGTAAACGGAAAATAAGAAGGTCTCAAACGAATTTTCGTATCTTCGTCAAATATAGTCTTAAAGAAAGTATCCAATAAGCCCTTTAAATCGCATAACGTTATACCCTTATCCACGACAAGTCCCTCGATCTGATGAAACATCGGAGAGTGAGAAGCATCATCGTCCGCACGATAAACGCGTCCCGGACTCAATATTTTTATAGGAGGCTTTTTCGCTTCCATCGTACGAATCTGTCCGGGCGACGTATGCGGACGCAAAACAACGTTGTCAGAAATATAGAACGTATCTTGCATATCTCTGGCAGGATGATCTTTCGGGATATTGAGTGCTTGGAAACAATAATAATCGTATTCCACTTCCGGTCCCTCGAAAATTTCAAAACCCATGCCGCAAAACGCGTCTAAAATTTGATTTCGCACAAGATTAAGCGGATGAAGATTTCCCAAACAAACAGGCGAGCCGGGAAGCGTAACGTCAATCTTTTCCGCATCAAACCGTTCCGTTAATTCTAATTTCTTCAGTTCTTTTTCCATGGCGGAAAGTTCGTTTTCGATTTCCGACTTTAAGTCGTTCACGCGCTTACCGAACGCAGCCCGCTGATCCCCGGGAATATCTTTCATTCCTTTTAACAGAGCCGTGACTTCGCCCGATTTTCCCAAAAGTTTAACGCGCAAATCGTTTAATTCTCTCCGCGCGCGCAACCTTTTGATCTCTTCTTTTGCTCTCTCTAACAATTCCTTAATTTTATCCTGCATAGTTCCTCCGATAAAAAATAACGCCCTATGAAACATAGGGCGAAATATTCGCGATACCACCTAATTCACCTCTTACGAGGCCTCTTTGTGCGATAACGGCGCAACCGTCACAGCCTACTGAATATACCGTTCGGTGTGAAACTCCAAAGGGAATAACGCACGCAAACAGTAAAAAATCTTTCAGCCAACGGATTTTTCTCTCTGAAAAGTTCGACTTGTGCGTCTGTCTTTTTCATCGTTTTATATTATTATAAAGGAAAAAAACGCACTTGTCAAATCCTTTTGCCATTAAGAAGCGAAAATACTTTGATTCAGATAAATTTCAGGGACGTTTCCCACGATAACAGCCTCGCAAAGCAATACGCTCGTTTCCGAACATACGGTTTCCGAACGTGTCGGAATTACAATTTCCGTTTCCGCATGTACACTTAAATAAACGGAATGCCTTGTTTGATTGATCCCAGCTTCGTCAAATTCCGAATAAAACCGACAAACCACGTTGCCGACGGCAACAATATCCAACTTTATTTCTTTTCCGTAGCCGGTCAACACATGAATTCCCGTCAATGCACCGACAGGAACAGGCAATCCGTCTTTATAATACGATTCCAAACATTCCTGCGCCGCACGAGAGATCAAACGGTTAATATAATTGATCTTAACAGAATTCGCCTCCAATAATTGAATATCGCCGTTACCGTTTTTAGTAACGGCAACTACGTCTTCGTAATTCGTTCCGTCCAACGTTAAAAAAACGGCTTGATTGACCGCCGTTGTCATTAACGCCTCGATCTTGGCTTCGCTAACTTCGATTACCGACGCGACGACACAACGATTAAAATAAAAATAGCCGACAAGCACTATACCAACCAATACCAAAAATCGAAAAATTCTCCTTTTTTTCGACCTTTTTCGGCGATAACACGGAGCATACATCGCTATATTATATTTTTCGTCAGTTCTTTTTAGACCTTGCCTTAAAGATCAAAGCAAAAAAATACCCGAACACAATGGCGGCGGTAATTCCTGCTCCGGCGGCGGTAATTCCGCCTGTAAGAGCCTTAAACAGACTTTCTTTCGCCCCCTCCATTGCGCCCTTCGCAAGCAAATACCCGAACCCTGAAATCGGAACAGTCGCCCCTGCCCCCGCAAAATCGACTAAATATTGATAAAGTCCGAATGCTTGCAAAATCAATCCCGAAAGGAGAAAATAGACTAAAATTCTTCCGGACGTCAATTCCGTCAGATTGATCAAAACTTGCGCAATCGTACAAATAAATCCCCCGACGGCAAAAACTTTCAAAAACATCAAAAAGATTCCCATATTCGTTACGCCTCCACAACCACCGCATGCGCCACGCACGGAATAGATTCTCCTTGTTGCGTGGAAACGGAAGAAAGCAATGCGCCGGTTGCCATAAAAATAATGCGATTTAATTTTTTTTCTTTCAATTTTTTATAGAGATACGAATTAAACACAACGGCACTGCATCCGGCACCGGAACCGCCTTGATATTCGTCCTCTTTAATGTTATAGATCATTTCTCCGCAATCTACGTGCTGCCTTTCAATATCAAACCCTTTTTCCCACATTAAATCTTTTAAAATTCTCGAACCGAACGCACCGAGATCGCCCGTGACGATCAAATCGTATTGTTCGGGAGTTTTCCCCGATTCTTTGAAATGAGAAACAAGCGTACTCATTGCCGCAGGAGCCATTGCTGCCCCCATATTATTGGCATCCGTAACACCGTAATCCACAACCTTTCCGAAAGTCGCCATCGTTATTTTAGGTCCTTTTCCGCAAGCAGATAAAACGGTCGCTCCCGCGCCTGTTACTGTCCACTGTGCTTGCGGCGGACGGGTAGAACCAAGTTCAAGCGGATAGCGATATTGCCGTTCTGCCGTTGAAAAATGACTTCCCGTCGCGCAAACGACCTGATTCATATACCCTCCATCAACCAATGCCGCACCAAGCGCCAATGATTCGCTCATGGTAGAACAAGCGTTATATACGCCGATAAACGGAATACTGAAATCACGAGCCGCAAAACTAGCCGATATGATTTGATTTAAAAGATCGCCGGCAAGAATCGCGTCGATATCCGAAAGTGATTTCTTTGCATTTGCAATCGCATGACGAATGGCATGCGACAGCATCTTACACTCCGCCTTTTCATATGTTTTCTCGTCAAAGCGATCGTTTTCTAAAACCGTATCGATACAAGCGCCAATGCTTCCGTTTCCTTCTTTCGGACCGGCTATCGTATGCGTGCCGATAATCGTCGGCTTATTTTTAAAAATTACAGTATGCTTTCCCATCAAAATATTACGTTAATAAAATAATAAATCAATCCGACCGCAACGCTGCCTGCTACACCGAATACGATAATCGGTCCGGCAATTACAAACATTTTAGCCGCTAAGCCGTAAATAAACCCCTCGGATTTAAATTCCATTGCGGGCGAAACGACGGAATTCGCAAAACCCGTAATAGGAACGATCGATCCTCCGCCGGCATATTTTCCGATCCGATCGTATATTCCGAGTCCTGTTAAGAACGCTCCGAGAAAAATCAAAATCACCGATACGTAAGATGCAAGTTCATCTCCCGTCAACCCAAACACGAATTCAAGTAGATACCGAAATCCTTGCCCGATGCAACAAATCGTTCCCCCCACCCAAAACGCACGCAAAAGAGAACGAATTTCATGCGACTTCGGGGCAATCCTTGCAACATACTCATTATAATTTCGATTGTACGTTTTGCTCTTCGTATTCATCTCCGCACCTCTCTTTTCAAAAAAGGCTTCACAACGTTTTCTCTTTCAGCACTTGTTTTCAAGTATTCGAATTCTTTGTTTTTCATATTGTTAATATGTCCCAAACATGTTTTTTCATGCAAAAAATACGGTTAGAATTTTAACCGTATTTTTTCAAGAATTTTACTTTCCAAACGACTGATCTGAACCTGCGATATTCCCATGCTTTCTGCAATTTCGCTTTGCGTTCGATCTCTGAAATAACGTAAAATGATAATTTTCCGTTCACGTTCAGGCAAACTTTCGATCAATGCGCTAAGTTGAATTTTATCAATTAAATCATCCGCTGTTTCTTTTGACGGAATTTTATCAATCAATTCCGAATCGTTATCGTCGTCTTTCGACTGTTCAAATAACGAAATCGGCATTTTAGAAGAATCCATCGCAATTACGATTTCGCTCGAATCTACTCCCATTGCTTTTGCAAGATGCTCGATTGACGGAGGCGAATCGTGCGTTGTCTGGTAAAAATCAATATATCGATTGATTTTGTTCGCTAATATTTTTAACGTTCTGGAAACCTTAATTGCGCCGTTATCTCTCATGTAACGCTTGATTTCGCCGGCAACCATCGGAACCGTGTACGTTGAAAATTTAACATTGTGACTTTCGTCAAAATTATTGATCGCTTTTAAAAAACCGATACAGGCAATCTGAAACAAGTCATCGTATTCTACTCCTTTGTTCCGAAATCTCCTAATAATACTCTTCAACAAAGGCGCATTTCGTTCTAATAATATCTGCTTTGCCTTATCGTCTCCGTTTTTTGCTTTTCCTATGTAATAAAGTGTTTCGTCGCGCTCCATATTTCCTTCAATCCGCACACGGAGAAATGGTCTTTTTCATGAAAACCACCGTCCCTTTATTCAACTCAGACACGATCTTTACATCCTCCATAAACGATTGAATAATCGTAAAGCCCATTCCCGATCGCTCTTCATCCGGTTTTGTTGTATAAAACGGCTGAACGGCTTTTTCTAAGTTTTCAATTCCAACTCCGCTATCCGATATTTTAATATGTATCGAGTGATCGCGAACAACTGCCTCCATCGTTACAATGCCCGGAGTATCCGGATAACCGTGCACCACACAGTTCGTCACCGCTTCGCTGACTGCCGTTTTGATATCCGAAAGTTCTGCAATTGACGGATTCAATTGCAAACAAAAGCAAGAAATCACGCTTCTTGCAAACGTTTCGTTCTGCGAAAGGGATAAAAATTCAATTTTCATTTCATTGTTTTCCATACATTACCTCTATCAATATTTCGGCATAATGCCGTACAATCCGGAAATTTCAATTATCTTTTCCACTTCAACGGATGCGCCGGATAAAAAAACAGGAATCCCGAAACGTTTCAATTTTTTATATCGGCCGATCAACATACCGATCCCCGTGCTGTCCATAAATACTAATCCGGACAGATTAAATACAAAACGTTTCAAATTTAAATTATCGTCTATTAACCGATCTAAAATATTTTTAGATTGTCCTGCAGAAAATTCGTCCAATTCTCCGCTTAAATACACCGTCATATTTCCGCCTGCATTCTTGTACTTAACGTCCATCTTTCACCTCGGAACAATTGTAAAATAAGTTTAACACAAGGATTACAAAGAAAAATAAAGAATATTGAAAATAGGTGTTTTTTCTTGTCGAATCACAAAAAAAATATTTAGAAAAAAAATTTAAAAATAATTAGTAAAAATCGTTGACTTTTTTTTCAAATTATTATATTATATACAAGCGTTGATTAAAAAGCAACGGGGTGTAGCGCAGTTGGTAGCGCACGTGGTTTGGGACCATGGGGTCGGGAG
>CAYRPB010000017.1:0-2889 GCA_964426105.1 uncultured Clostridia bacterium
GTTTTTCAAGCGACAAGCGATCAAACAGTTCTGTCGGCATATTCTCTCCTAAAAATAACATATTGTCATTTTTTATTTTTATTATAAATAACACGTTGTCATTTGTCAAACGATTGAAGAAAGTTTTTTCAAAAAACAAAAAAAAACAAAAAAGAAAAATCATACGCTTCTTCCGTCATGCAAATGAAAAAACAAATTCAACGCAAAAAAAACGCGCAAAACCGCGCGTCTTTACAGTAATTATGTCTGACATAAAAATATAAAACAAATCAATAATTTACTGACAATTTTTCAAATTTTCACCAACAACGCGAACCCCGCTTTCCCCGGCAACGGACGCACCGGTCGAAAAGCGAAAAATCAGATCGAGCGCCTCTTTGCTTTTCTTAATCGGCATCATGACAAAATCGTGAAACATCTCCTCAAAAACCAAAAGTTCCACCGTAGTCCCCTCTGCGGATTTACAACGCTCGAAAAAGTCACGACAATCCGGATAAAAAAGTTCATCCGTTCCAACCGAAACAAATACCCTGCCGAGGTGAGACAAATCGCCAAAAATCGGAGATACAAGAGGATCTTTTTCATCAAGTTCCCCCGCATAACGCTTCCCCGCATACAAAAGACCGGCAACCGACAACGTAGGATCTTTCTGCTCGTAAATAAACGCATGCGGATTAGACATCGAAATATCCAACCACGGAGAAATTAAAACAAGCATTTTCGGTAAAGGCTTATAATCGCATTTTACCAACGTTTGCATAAACGCCAAAGCCAAGCCACCTCCGGCAGAATCCCCCATAATAATAAAATCATCCTCGGAAAAACGTTCGCGCAACAAATCAAACGTACGACGCACAACGACGTGCGTTTGAACCGCATTATGCTCGGGCGCAAGCGGATAATCGACGTAAGTTACGCGAAATCCGTAATCCAACGCCAATTTTTCAACGATTCGGCGATGAAAAACCAATCCCTCCGAAACGTACGAACCGCCATGCAAAAAGAAAACGTGCTTTCCGCGAAAATTTTCACCCCAAACGGTAACGGAAGCAAAGCCATCCACCGACACAGACTCCGTTTTCAGGCGTTTTGAAAATTTATACGATTCAAACACGCCGTTATTGCGTTTAGGGTCAAGCAATTCTTTCATCACAATCCCTTTCGCGTTAAACATACGGGCTATTTTTCTCAAACGGGCGATCGAAATCATCTAAAACCTCTCTTTTTATTCCCTCATACTGCAAAACACAACACTTTAATCATGCCCTTTCGCAAAGCAGTACCGCAAAGATTACATTTACAACCACATTGCAAGAAATACGTTTTCTCACAAATCGACTATTCTTCCAAAGTTTTCTTTTTTGCACGCCAATCAGGCAAAACCTCGTCTAACACCGCATAAAATCGGCGAGAGTGATTCGGTTCACACAAATGTGCAAACTCGTGATAAACAACGTACTCTACCCCGTCGATCGGCACTTCAATCAATCGACGGTTAAAAATCACTCTTTTCTTCCGAAACAAACAACTTCCCCAACGCGCTTTCATGGTACGAAACGCGATTTCGGGATAAGAAATATTCTTTCCACGAAACGCAAGAAACGCTTTTTCGCAAAGCGAACGAACGGTATCTTGAAAAAAACATTCTCGCCATTTTAAATAAACGCGTTCGCAAGCCGCTTCATCAGCCCCTTTTGGCACAGTTAAATAGAGTGTATCTCCGTAAATCTTCGATTTTTCATCCGACCCGAAACAAAGCAAAAGCCGATAGCGCTTTCCGAACAACCAAACCGTTTTCCCAAAACCCGTTTGCATACGTTCGGATGAAAGCGAACGAACGCGATTTAACGTTTCAGAAATCCAATTTTCCCTTTTACGCAAAATCGATTCGACGCTTTGAACGGAGAGTCCGACGGGCGCGGAAACGGTTACGATTCCCCCTCGACGAATCCGAATATGAACGTTCTTTACACGCTTCGCCGTCAATTCATAAACGACGCACTCACCATTTAAAACGATTTCCCTTTTCATAAATAACGTCTTAACCACGTAAGATCCAACTTCCATTCAGAAACTTGATTACGGCGGCGATGCGCCTCGTTCGCCTCTCCGAGTGCGACTCGCAACTCGGCATATCCGACTCCGTTCACCTTCATAAACCAATCCTCTGCCGCTCGACCGCGCCCCGTCAGTTGCGCCCTGCCGATATGAACAGCCTCGTGACAGCAATGGCACAACGCCACGACGTCTGCCAATTTCTGCACGCAATGTTCCTCATCGTATTCCCAACGCTCGTGAGCCTCCAGCCGCTTGACAGCACGCCCGCAAATCATACAATGCCCGTTTGCACGCGCGTAAGCATCTTTCCGCACAAAATCCCACTGTGCCGAAGAAAGAATGCTCCTAAGATTAGAGTACCAACAACTATCCGGCACTAATTCAAAATTCAATCGATAATTTCGCTCTTTTTCACTCATATTATGTCTAAAATAATTTAGTTAAAAATCGACCTTATTTTTCTGACGATTTTTTGTTTTTAAAAACATCTCTATTTCTTCTTCTGTGCGAATCGTCGCAAAACGATTCAAAAAGCCCAAATCGGGAACAGACACCTCTTCCAAGCGATCCTCGTTCTCTCCGATCCATTCTAAAAACGCCGCAAACGGGAGAATTTCAAAAGTTTTCCCCTCGCCCTCAACGGACGGCTTATACGATAAATTATGAGGTAATGCGACAAACAAATCGCAATGCGCAACGCCGTTTGCCATTCTACCGCCGCAATCGATTATGCGCTTTGCCAAATAAAGGCTTTCTTTATAATGACAATCGGTATAGTCGGAATCAAGACAAACCGCTTTTCCCCTCAGTTTTCCCGAAGACTTCCCTGCG
>CAYRPB010000017.1:2989-20986 GCA_964426105.1 uncultured Clostridia bacterium
CAACCGTACTCCTCTGCGATTTTGGAGAGCGAACGACCGCTTTCATCCGCATGAATGATCATATCAATGAGTTTCAAATCCACATAACGATAATCCCAAGCACCCAACGAATAACGAGCACACTCATCCAACAAATATTGCGCATCGCCGTCAATCGTGTGCCCGACCGCAACGGCATTGTCGAAAAGCGAGCGAATTTTTTTTGCATAAAAGGGAAATTTTTTCTGCGCCTCGTATTCGTAACGGGAATGGGTAAGAACTTTTTTCAAGGCATACCAGTCCCACTCGCCCGAATACAGTGCAGGATTGATTAAAAGATTCGCCTCTTCCAAGACGCTTAGCCGATCGTCCGTCAAAACGTAACCGAACTCGCACACCTTGCCGCCACCCGCACAACTTGCGCATTCCAAATCAAAAAACAAATAATTCATTACTCTTTCAGCATTTCTCCCGTCAAAGCATCGCTACAAAACCAAACGCGGCAGTTCCCTACCGCATTTTTCCCAAATTCGCGAATTCTTCGCACCGTTTACAACTCTTTTCTTCTCAAAATATCACCTGCCGCCAACGGAACGTTTGCCCAAACCCAAAGACGCTCTTGCACGAGTTTCGCGTCTTCCACAAGCGCACCCGTTTCATTCTCCACCCGATCGACCAAAATACTCGAATTGAACGATTCGGACGGCGACAAAACCTCTAATACGTCCCCCTTGCGAAAACGATTGCGCATTTCTACCAAAGCACAGCCGCGCTTCCGATCGTAATCCAGCACGACGGCAACAAACCGATGCGAGCCGACGCTCTGCGAATCGGTATAATTTACCGTCTTATCGTTTTTACCAAGCATATAAGCAGTCGTAAAATCCCGATGCGCGGTCTTTCTCAACTCCTCTTGAAACACGCCGTTTTCGCGATACTTTTCCCCAATCGCCTCGTATAAATCGATCGCGCGGCGATAAGCGTTAACAACGGTCGCCAAATAATATTCACTCTTCATGCGCCCCTCTATTTTCAAAGAAGAAACACCCGAACAGCGAAAACAATCCAGATAATCGAGCATATTCAAGTCTTTGGAATTCAAAAGATACGTTCCGCGCGCATCCTCTTCCATCGTCAGATAATCTCCGTCCGACTTACATTCCCGAATTTCATACTTCCAACGGCACGCCTGCACGCACTCTCCGCGGTTTCCGTCCCGTCCGTTCAAATAATTCGACAACAGACAGCGACCGCTGTAAGAAATGCACATCGCACCGTGAACAAACGCTTCGATTTCCAACTCGGGATTATCGCGACTGATTTCCCCGATTTCCGCAAATGAAAGTTCGCGCGCCAAAACAACGCGTTTCACACCCGTTTTTGCCCAAAAACCGGCAGAAAGGCGATTCGTCGTATTTGCTTGCGTTGACAAATGAACAGGCAAGCGCGGCGCGCACCGCAAAGCCAAAGCAACCATGCCCGGATCGGACACGATCGCACCGTCCGCACCGACGGATTCCAAAAAGATAAAATACCGCTCCGCGGCGGCAAGATCGGCGTTCCTCGCAAAGATATTCACGGTAACGTACAGTTTTTTTCCGCGCGCGTGCGTATACCCGACCGCTTCTTTCAGTTCTTCTTCCGAAAAATTTCCTGCAAGCGCACGCAAACTAAATCGCTTGCCCCCCACATACACGGCATCCGCGCCAAAATAAAGCGCGGTTTTCAGTTTTGCAAAATCCCCTGCCGGTGCCAACAGTTCAAACTTCATTTCTTCCTCGCAATCAAAACGCCGTCTTCGATCTCTCGCACGGCGGTTTCCATTTGCCCGTCTTCCGTAAGCGTTCGAATAAAACGAGTCATGCTGTTCCATATCGTTTTATGCCGATGAGGAACTTTGCGTTCCCCCGTAATATACCCTAAAAAACGGACGTTATCGGCAAATAAAATTCCGTCGCTCGAAAGCAATTCTTTTAAAACAGGCAAATATTCGTAATAATGCCCCTTAGGACCGTCCAAAAAAATAAAATCATACTCCGCCGTCAGCATGGAAAGAATCACGGATGCATCTCCGCAATGGATCAACGCGCGCGAAGAAACGCCGAACGAGCAAAGATTGCGCTTTGCTTCCTCGCAATAATCCTCTCGCAATTCAATTCCCGTCAAACGGGCATTCGCCGCCGACAGCAACATTCCGACCGAAGAACAGCCGACAGCCGTTCCGATCTCCAAAATTCGCTTCGGTTGCACGGCAAAAACCGTTTCCCTTAAAAGAGCAAACGTCTTGGGGCGCGCGACGGGAATTCCCCGCGCCAACGCGTCCGAACGCAACCGAATTAACCGATCTTCGTCGCTCATACTTCCATAATAACCGGCAAAATCATCGGGTTTTTCTTAGTCTTTTTGAAAATATAATTTTTCAGACTTCTGCGAATGGCATATTTGATCTCGCTCTTATCCCCGTCCGCCTTGACGTCCAAATGCGACAGCGCGGTCGCAACGTTGTTTTTCGCTTCCGCCCACGTCGTTTCATCCATAACAATCCCCTTATTGACAAGATCGGTGGACACGAGATGTCCGCTTTCGTCAATACACGCAACGACGATAATAATTCCGTCCTCCGACAAATGGATTCTGTCCCGTAATACAACGGATTCGCCGTCGTCGATTCCCAAGCCGTCCACAAGCCGCGTTCCGGACGGGAATCGCTCGCCCCGTTTAATGCTCTTCGACGTAACCAAAGCGGTATCGCCGACATCCGCAATGAAAATATTCCCCGGCTTCATCCCCAACGATTCCGCAAGGTTTGCGTGTTTTTTCAAATGACGGTATTCGCCGTGAACGGGAATGAAAAATTTCGGATTGGTCAACGTATGAATAATCTTCAGTTCGTCGCGACAAGCATGCCCGGACACGTGAATAGGCTCTAACGATTCGTAAACGACCTCAGCGCCCAAGCGGTATAAATTATTGATAACGCCGTAAATCATCTTTTCGTTCCCCGGAATGGGCGACGCGCTGATAACGACGGTATCGGTATTACCGATTTTAATTTTATTAAACTCGCCCGACGCCATGCGCGTCAACGCGCTCATCGGTTCGCCTTGCGATCCAGTCGAAATAATGACGAGTTCGCTATCCTTTAAGTTTTTAATTTTATCGATTTCTACGACGAGATTCTGCGGAATCTTCAATTCCCCGATCTTAGACGCCGCGTCCGCAACGTTGATCATACTTCTGCCCGAAAACACGACCTTTCTCTTATACTTCACCGCCATATCCAAAATCTGTTGCAAGCGGTGAACGTTCGAGGCAAACGTCGCGATAATCAACCGCCTGCCGATATTGTCCGAGAAAATATGATCGAACGTTTCTCCCAACACGCGCTCGCTCATCGTACAACCGGCGCGCTCGATATTAGTCGATTCCGCCAACAACAGCAATACGCCGTCTCCGCCGATTTCCGCAATGCGTGCAAGATCGGTGTGTTCGCCGTTAATCGGCGTAAAATCGATTTTATAGTCGCCGGTATGGAACACGACGCCGACCGGCGTTTTAATCGCAAGCGCGACCGCGCCCGCAATCGAATGGTTGACATTGATAAATTCCACCGTAAAGCAACCCAATTTTACCACGCTGCCCGGTTTGATACAATTTAAACTGACGTTGTTTAGATTGTGTTCTTTCAGTTTGTTTTCCACCAACGTCAAGGTAAGTTTCGTACCGAATACGGGCAAATCGATCTCTTTCAAAAGATAGGGAAGCCCCCCGATATGGTCCTCGTGACCGTGCGTAAGCACTACGCCGCGCACCCGACTTTTATTTTCCGTCAAATAACTGATATCCGGAATAACGAGATCGATCCCCGGCATATCATCCGACGGAAAAGATGTCCCTGCATCGATGATAATAATATCTTTTCCGTATTCCAGCGCGGTCATATTCTTGCCGATTTCCCCCACACCGCCCAAAAAACGGACTTTTAATTGTTTATCGTTCTTCAAGAGAATAACTCCTTCTTAGCATTTTTTATTTATTATAGCGTTTTTTTACGAAAAAGTAAAGAACTGGAAAAAAGAATTTACCGTTTTTACAAACAACCGCGTTCATTTACTTGAAAAATAATATAAAATCATATATAATGTTGATTAAATATTTTTTTGGAGGAATTTTTATGCGCGTCTATAATTTTTCGGCAGGACCATCCATGCTTCCCTTGGAAGTCTTAAAAACAGCCCAATCCTCCCTGCTTAATTACGAAAATTCGGGGATGAGCGTAACGGAAATGAGTCATCGATCCAAATCTTTTATGGCAATCAACGAGGAAACACAAGCACTTTTGCGTGAATTATTATCCATTCCGAATGAATATTTCGTATTATTCGTTCAAGGCGGTGCTTCCCAACAATTTTCCGCCGTTCCGCTCAATCTCTTGAAAAACGGAAAAGCAGATTATATCATAACGGGTAATTTCGCAAACAAAGCCTATCAAGAAGGAATAAAATACGGCGATATGGCAATCGCCGCGTCCTCGAAAGACCGCAATTTTACCTATATTCCGAATACAAACGAGCAATCGTTCCGCAAGGGAATCGATTACGTTCATTTTACGCACAATAATACCATTTTCGGAACGCGCTTTACGGAACTTCCGAAAACGGACGCGCCCCTCGTATCCGACATGAGTTCAAGCATTTTAAGTCAGACGATCGACGTTTCCGCATACGGGCTAATTTATGCCGGCGCGCAAAAAAATATCGCCCCGGCAGGCGTCACCATCGTGATCGTTCGGAAAGACTTAGTAGGAAATCAATCTCCGCTCTGTCCCACCATGCTCAGTTACGAAACGCAAGCCAAAGAAAACAGTCTTTACAACACACCGCCATGCTTTTCTATCTATATGGCAATGCTCGTTTTCCGTTGGTTGAAGTCGCTCGGCGGCGTATCGGCAATTCAAGCAATCAACGAACAAAAAGCGAAACTTTTATACGATTTTATCGATCAATCGACGTTCTACCAAAACCCCGTCCAATCCAAGGATCGATCGGTAATGAACGTGCCTTTTACAACGCCGTCGCAAGAGTTAGACGCGCTGTTTGTAAAGGAAGCGGAAAAAGAAGGGTTGGTTTCCCTAAAAGGACACCGTTTAGTAGGCGGCATGAGAGCGTCTATCTACAACGCCATGCCCATAGAAGGCGTAAAAGCACTCGTCGACTTTATGAAACGGTTTGAAATCGTACACAAAGGAGAGGCGTTATGAAAGAAATTTTAACGTTAAACAACATCAGCGCGGCAATCGGAGAAGTCTTTGACGAAAACTACACGATCTCCCCAACCGCTCGAACTCCGGTCGGAATTTTAGTACGCAGTTTCAATATGAACGAGTATACCCTTCCGAACAGCGTGCTTGCCGTAGCGAGAGCAGGCGCCGGAACGAACAATATCCCAGTCGAACGCTACGCAAAGGACGGTATCGTCGTATTCAATACGCCGGGCGCAAACGCAAACGCCGTCAAAGAACTCGTGCTTGCCTCGTTATTTCTCGGATCGCGGAAAATTATCCCTGCAATTCAATGGGTAGAAACGTTAAAAGGAGCGAACGATCTGCAAAAACGCGTGGAAAAAGGAAAATCGCAATTCGCCGGAAACGAACTTTACGGAAAAAAACTCGGCGTAATCGGACTCGGTGCGATCGGCGTACAAGTCGCAAACGCAGCCGTTTCTCTCGACATGGAAGTTTACGGTTACGATCCCTTTTTATCGGTTGCAAATGCACTTCTTCTTTCCCGTCACGTTTCAGCGACAAAAAATCTCGACCGCCTATACGAGCAATGCGACTACCTCACGCTACACGTTCCGCTTACGGACGAAACGCGCAATCTGTTAGGGAAAAGCGCGTTTGAAAAAATGAAACCCGGCATTGTGATCGTCAACCTCGCGCGCGGCGAATTGGTCGATTGCGACGCGCTTTTAGAAAACCTTTCTTCGGGAAAAATCGGACGCTATCTCACTGACTTCCCGTCCGAAACGTTGATCGGAGCAGAAAACGCCGTCTGCATCCCCCATTTGGGCGCATCCACGGCGGAAGCGGAAGACAACTGCGCGGTTATGGCGGCAAAACAATTGCGCGATTATTTGGAAAACGGAAACATCGCGAACAGCGTCAATTATCCCGCTTGCCAACTGCCGCGCACCGGAAAAGCGAGAATCACCATTCATCACCGAAATCTCAACGGCATGATTGCAAAAATCACCTCGGCAATCGCCGAAAACGGTACGAATATCGAAAACTTCGTCAATAAAAGTCGCGGCGATTACGCTTACAGTATTCTCGACGTCAACACCGTTCCGACCGAACACACGCTCGACGCGCTCAACGCGATCGACGGCGTTATCCGCATCAGAGTGATCTGACGTATTCGCAAAAACGATATTTACTCTTTATCCGACGTTTTTAAGCGTCGGATTTTTTACGCAAACGCGCAAAAAACAAAGGGACGAACGAAACCACGAGAATCAAACACGATTCCATTCGGCTTCGCCAGCCCCTTTCTCCTTAAAAAATTTTACAGCGTGCCTATTTTCAAAATATCTTTACCGAATATGCGTTCAAATTAACGCTTTTTTCAAAAAGCCGAACCCGACCGTGCTCGGCCCGGTATGCACGGCGGAAACTTCCGTAATCTGCCGTATCGGCAATTCACCCGAAAACTGAGGAAAAGCCTTGCGGAAAAGTTCCGCGATTCGTTCCCCCAACGAGCGATCCGCACCATAACCGACGACAAAATTATAATCTTCCATATTATCTCCCGTTCGCGCAAAGAAATCCGCCACGTTGGAAACCACCTTTTTCATCGCGCCGTGAACGCCGATTCCGAGTCCGCCCGACTTTATGTCTCCGTCCTGCATGGTAATGAGCGGTCGCACGGAAAGCGTCTTGGTTATTACATACCGTAACGCACCGATCCGTCCGCCTGTGCGCAAATAATCGAGATTACCGACCGTAAACATGATTTTACCGTTCGGAATCAAAGTCTCCGCCCTTGCGACTATCTCGTCGAACGAAAGATCGGCACGCGCCATTTTTTCAATTTCATTGACAAACAAACCCTGTAAAGCAGAATTCATCTGCGAATCGATAACGCAAATTTTCGCATTCGGAAATTCCTCTAAAATCTGCGCCCGAGCAAGCACGGCACTGCTGTAAGAACCGCTGAATTTTTGCGTGATCGTCACGCAGATTACCCCCATTCCCCGCTCTATCGCTTCCCGAAAGGGCTTAATAAATTCTTCGGGCGACGGGCACGCCGTTTTGAAGATATCTTTCGGCTTTTTTACCATTTCTTCATATAATTCGGTTACGCCCGAAAACGCGGCGTCGATATTCCGCTCGTTGTATACGTAAAACGGAATTACCGTAATTCCGCGTTTTAAGCCTTCCTCTTTCGTGATATCGGCAGCACCGTCCGTCACAATTTGAATATCCATACTGAAACAAATCCGTCCTTTTGTGTTTTTTAATATTTTATTATCTAGTTTTTAATATTATATCATCATTAGTAAAAAAACACAAGTATTTCTATTCGATATTACGAAAAATAATATGCGATATTAAAAAAATTACAAAAACGACTAAAAAATTTTGTTTTTTACAATCAAGTTTACCAAAAACGACAATAAAAAAGAGGGACTTTCCCTCTTTTATTACGCCAAAATTGCCGCAAACGGTAATATTATCAATCAACAATTTCAATCAACGACGCACGTTTTTCCCGATATCGCTTCAAAATGATATTTTACGATTCCGAGATCCAACTTCACATAAAAGCCTCTGCCGCATTTTAACTTTACCGAATCGTCCGACTGTAACTCAAAGAAAAATTTCTGTTGATTCATTGCCGTCGGCGCGAGAAGAGCCGCTTCTACCCCTTGCAAAAACCACTCCGGCATATGATCGGTAAAATTACATACCCCTTGTAAGGGCTTATTTTTATGAACCACGCCTTGCGTTTTTCCGTAGCCGAGAGAAATCAAGCAAAGAAGTTTCTCCCCCTTGTTGACGACCGCACTGCTTTTTCCGTGCGTCATGGCAACCCAACAGGTATTTAACCCTAACTCTTGCGCCTTTAACGTCAATGCTTCCCCGTAATAACCAAGTTTCACGTCTAAATCAGCAGACTTTTTCCCGATCAGCGCGATGTAATTGCAAACGCCGCTAAACTTGCCGTAACGCGCCGGAAACGAATCAAAACACTTCGGTTCGTCGTAGACGATTTGAATATGCAACCCCGTTTCGGCGTTGATTTTTTCGGTAAGCGCGTTTAATTCCGCGCGTTTTTCTTGCTCGATCGGCGTATCGGCATACCGACGCACGCTATGCCTTTGTTTCATTATCTCTAATAATTCCATTCTGTTTTTCCTCCGATAAAAGAACTTCCGTTTTCGTTAGTTTTCTTCCTTGCCGCTTCTATCCGGCAATACTTTCGATATTTCTACGACAAGTTGCATGGTCGAAACGAATTTTTCAAAAGATTGCATTTCGGGATCGAAATAATAATAATTTTTCGTTCCCTCTTTGCGCACCTTTACGATTCCAGCGTCTTTCATGATTTGCAAATGATGCGAAACGGCAGGACGAGAAAGATGCGTTCGCTCGGTAATCGCCCCGACGCGGACACCGTTACAATCGCCGATTTTAATCATTTCAAGAATCAAATGCTGTCTTGTCTCGTCGCCGATCGCCGTCAACAACTTTGAACACGACGAAAATCCCTCTGCCAATTCCGTTACTTTATTCCGTACGTCCATTTTCACCTCTTCGGTTTAATTACTTAAACCAATGCCATCATTATAACACATATTTTTCCAAAGCGCACGTCGGTAAAGAAAATCAAGACGAATAAAATCAAAAAAGAGGGCTTGCCCCCTTTTTTCGTTAAAGAAATTTATTTGATTCGATAATTGCGGAAAGAATTCAGCACTGCCAAAAGCATTACGCCGACGTCCCCGAACAACGCAACCCCGATCGGCAACGCAATCACCAAACTCAACGCCATGATTATAACTTTTACCGCAAGCGAAAACACGATATTTTCGGTTACGATTCGACGCGTCTTTTTCGCCGCGCGAATCGCAACGGATAACTTTGTCAAATCGTCGTTCATAATGACGGCATCCGCACTCTCGATCGCCGCGTCGCTTCCTAATCCGCCCATCGCAACGCCGACGTCCGCAAGCGCAAGCACGGGCGCGTCGTTGATTCCGTCGCCGACGTAGACGGTTTTCCCGGACGATTCCTTGCGATACTTTTCCGCCGCTTCCACCTTGGCGTCCGGTAAGAGTTCGGCTTCGTAACCGTCTAGTCCCAAGGACTCCGCGACCTCGCTTGCAATGCGCCGATTATCCCCCGAAAGCATTACCAACTTACGAACGCCGGACCGACGAAGCGCGGCAATCGCTGTTTTGGTCGTGGGCTTAATTTCGTCGCGAATCTCGACATAGCCGGCAAACACACCGTCCACCGCGACGTAAACGGAAGCGTCTTCCGTCGCCGCAGCGGAAATTCCGAAATCCGCAAGCAGTTTGCGACTGCCGACTAAAAGAGCCTTTTCTTCCGCAACGGCGCGAACACCCTTACCTGCAATCTCCTGTACGTCGGTCAACACAACCTCTCGATGAGAAAGTTCGGAAATCGCTTTTGCGAGCGGATGATTGGAATAACGCTCCGCACTCGCCGCAAACGCCGTTATTTCTTCCTCGGTAAAGCCGTTCATCGGAACAACCGCCTTTACGGCGAAATTCCCCTTGGTCAACGTACCCGTTTTGTCAAACAGAATCGTATCGCAAATCGCTAGGTTTTCTAAGTATTTACTCCCCTTTACCAAAACTCCTTTTTTCGCAAGAGAACCGATGGAAACGAAAAAGGAAAGCGGAACGGATATTACCAGCGCGCACGGGCAAGAAACCACCAAAAAGGACAGCGCGGAATAAATCCACTTCGTAAAATTCATGCCGTCAAAGAGAGGCGGAACGACCGCAATAAGTACCGCGAGCGCGACGACGATCGGCGTATAATACTTTGCGAATTTTGTAATAAAGCGTTCGGATTTCGTCTTTCCCTGCGCTGCGTCCGAAACGAGATCCAATATCTTTTTGACCGTACTTTCGCTATAAGCCTTGGTTGTACGAATCACGAGAACGCCTCCTACATTAATCGCACCGCTGACAACCGAATCGCCGACTTCCACCTCGCGATAGCGGCTTTCCCCCGTCAACGCGGCGGTATCCAGCGAAGAAGATCCTTCGACGACCTCTCCGTCCAACGGAATTTTTTCCCCGTTTAACACGCGAATCAAACTTCCGACGAGAACGTCCTCGGGCGAAACATCCGATACGTCGTCCTCTTTTACAAGGTGTGCAACCTCGCTCTTTAACGACATTAAACCGGCAACCTCGCGCAGAGAATTTCCCGTCGCGACGTCCTCCATCATCTCCCCGACTCGAAACAGCGAGATAATTAAAATCCCCTCAAACGCGTCGCCTATGATAAACGCGACGACGCCGGCAATAATCATCAGGGTATCTTCATTCAAAAATTCGCCGTGAACGAGATTTTTTGCGGCATCGATTACAACCTCGCCGCCGACGACGAGAATCGCCGCAATATTCAAAATCAGCGCGAGCGTGCCGTTCATCGCGACCGTTTTACAAACGATCCCGATCGCAAGTGCGACGATTACGCATAAAAGCATACTGCCGTGCTCCCCCAAAAAATTCGCGAATTTTCCTTTGCTTTTATCGTAATGCGATTCATGTTCGCAACAGCCGCAACCGCAACCGATTTTCACGTATTCTCCGTGTTGACGCTCATCGTGATGCGCGTGCTTTCCCGCGCACTCCGCACAATGACAACGTTCGTTCTTCTTTTCTTCCGTTTCCATAAAGCCTCCTGCCGAATATCGGTAAATAAGAATATTATAATATACTAATATATAAAGTGATTAAAAAGGGCTTTTCCGCCCTCTTTTTATCCGCAATGCAAATGCTCCAATATCACGTCGATCATGATTTTGATATGATCGTCCGCAATGGAATACAAGACTTGATTGCCCGACTTTCTCGTTTTGACGATGCGAAGATCCCTGAGTTTTCTCAAATGCTGGGAGGTTGCGGATTGTTTCGCCCCCGTCAGTTCGCAAATGTGATATACGCACAACTCGCCTTTCAACAACGCCAACAAAATTTTCATGCGGCTGGGATCGCCGAGCGCACCGAAAATCTCCGCCATGTTGCGTACGGTTTCCTCATACCCGACGGTTTCGGACAACGCTTGAATGATCTTCTCATGCGAACTTTCTTTGCAATCGGTCATGTCTTTCCTCATTTATATTAGTATTTGATAATATACTAACATATTTGCGGAAAATAGTCAAGTATTTTTCACAATAAAATACAAATAATTCCGCCGCGTCCCTCGTTGACGATCTTGGAAAGCGTTTTTCGCATTTTCGTCTGCGCTTCCTTGGGCATATTTCCGACCTTTCCAGCCATGCCGTCGCTGACTAAATCATGCAGCGATTTTCCGAAAAAATTCGTACTCCAAATCCCCTGCGGATCGGTTTCCAACTCCTTTGCGAGATATTCGACAAATTCCGTTCCCTGCTGTTCCGTTCCGACGATGGGACTAACCTCGGTCGCCACGTCTACTTTCATGATATGCAAACTCGGCGCGGTGGCGCGCAGTTTTACCCCGTAACTGCCGCCCTGACGCACAAGTTCCGGCTCTTCCAGAATCATATCCTCAGCCGACGGCGAAACCACGCCGTAGCCCGATTCTTCCGCCGCCGCCAGAGCGTCTTTTAATTTACGATACTGTTTTTTCGCTACGGCAAGCGACTTGACGTAACTCATCAGTTGATAGTCGTCCTCGATCTCGTCTCCGCATTCGTCGGACAAAACCTCGTAAAACAGCCCCTTTTGCGCCTCGATTTCGTATTTAGTCGTCCCCTCGCCCAACTTAACTTCTTTTAATTCGGGGGCGCAAAGTTTATCGCTCCCGTCAAACAGCCCGACGATACGATCGAAATCACGCATACGCTCCATTTCTTCCGCCCGTCCGCGCACTTCTGCGAGAATCTCCGCAACGACGCTCGATTCGGCAGGCAACGCTTGCATCCATTTCGGCAGTTCGATATCAAAAGACTGCATAGGAAATTCAAACAACACCTTTTCCAAAATCCCGGCGATTCCTTTCATATCCAATTCCGCCACGTTGACGGCGAGAACGGGAACGTCGTACTTCTTTTCCAACGCATTACGAAGCGCAACGGTTTCCTTTGCTTCGGGCGTTTTCGTATTTAACACCACGATAAAGGGCTTCTTGATCTCTTTTAACTCTTTAACGACACGCTCCTCCGCCGCCACGTAACTGGCACGCGGAATTTCCGTAATGCTACCGTCCGTCGTAACTAAAATCCCGATCGTGGAATGATCGCGAATCACGCGCTGCGTGCCGATTTCCGCCGCCTTTTCAAAGGGGATCTCCTCTTCGCTCCAAGGCGTTTTGACAAGACGAGGAACGCCGTTTTCTTCGTGTCCCGCAGCGCCCTCGACGAGATAACCGACGCAATCAATCAAGCGCACGTTACAACTCACCTTACTGCGCAACTGCACCTTGACGGCGTTTGCCGGTACGAATTTCGGTTGCGTGGTCATAACCGTTCTGCCGTCCGCAGACTGCGGAAGTTCGTCTAAAGCAACCTGCTTATGCAATTTGCTCGTAATGTTCGGCAATACAAGTTCTTGCATGAACTTCGTAATAAAAGTGGACTTTCCCGTGCGGACGGGACCTACGACGCCGATGTAGACGTCGCCCCCGGTTCGCTTCGCGATGTCCTTGTAAATATCGTATTTTTCCATGAAAAAACCTCCCGTTCGTTCATTACTTACTATATGAGAGGTTCTTTTCCGATATGAATTTTTTATGAAATTCGCACGTTATTTTCCCAAATATCCCCGTGCAAGAGCATTGACGCGATCCTTAAAATACACGGCGATTTCATGCTCGTTCATTCCGCGATCGAACAATTCTTTCAAAAAGACGGGACGATCGATGATCAAAATCCGCTTTTTCTTATGAAAATAACAGTTATAGACGGGAAGATCGACGCCCCCTTAGCCGACGATAGGTCTTTGCCAAAAACGCAAACCCCGGATAATATTCGGTGAGAATTTCTTTATAACCGTCCGAAGAATTTTCCGGAAAAATCAAAACGCTTTTTCCGTCGTCCAAAATTCGGATACTCTTGCGAACCGTTCCCAAAAGGCGCGCGTCCGGATAAGAGGGCAACAAACTCATGCCCTTATAAACGCCTCGCGTCACCGCCGCCGCAACCGCGGCAAACACAAAGGAAACGGGCGCCGGAAATTTCTTTTTCTTCCGATAATAAATTTCATTTAAATAACGAAAACGTCCGCGGTAATTTTGACACATCTCATAAGTGCCCCACGGAATGAAAAAATTAGGATAATAAAGTTCTAAGGTCAAAGGACCGCTTGCCGCGCTGTGGTTGGAAACGACGATCGCGCGCTTTTCCTGCATGCCGCCGAGACTAATGATCTTCGGCTTTCGGATAAACAGTTTCAAAAATTGCTTAAAACAACAAAAAAACGGTTTTCTCTTCTGCGGAACTCGATATGTTTCTTTTTCTTTCATTTAAATTGATTTTCCTTTTTTTTCTCCTTTTTCTCTCTTCGATTCGCTTTCCATTTCATCAGCATCTCCCTAATCGACGTCGGGTGTTCTTCCCCGGCCAACATTCGTTCGATATTTCTCCGATGAGCAAACCACGTGAAAAAGCAGATCAAAAAAATCAGCATATTCGCCGCGATATAATAAAATACGATTTTGTTGTTATCTTTATAGGCAATGAAAAAACGAATACTCTCCGCAATCGCAGGCGGCGTAATCGCGATAAACGAGCCCATAGCGCCGTATTCGGTAAAATAAATAAACAGAACCGCCGCAACCATGGACATAAGCGTGACGACCGCCCAAGCGCCGCTCACGCTCATAGCCACCAAAAAAACGCCGATTGTGGAAGCGATTCCCTTTCCTCCCTTGAATTTCAAAAACACGGGATAGATATGCCCCAGAACGGCGGCAAAACCGCAAGCGAATTTCGCCAAATCGGAAAAATAAAATTGCGGAACGCCCTCTCCGACATAAACGCCGTAAAAGGCAAAATACCCGATCAGCGTGGGAATCGCGCCCTTCATCATATCGAGAAAGAGCGTCAAGAGTCCGATTTTAAGCCCAAAATTACGGCTCATGTTGAGCGTTCCGGGATTCCCGCTGCCGAGCGTTCTGACGTCGGACTTTTTATATTTGGATATGATCAGCGCAAAATTGACGTTTCCCAACAAGTAAGAACCGACAACCAGCCCTGCAAGCAATAACCAGTATTTCTCCATAAATCCGTTCCGAAATGATTATTTAACAACTTAACAAATCAATAAACGCGCGATTTAAAAACGCGTCCCTGTTTTAGTCCTGCTTTTCTTGCTCGCGTACCGCAAGGCGAATCGGCGTGCCCTTGAAATCAAACGCGCGACGCAGACAATTCTCCAAATACCGACGGTAAGAAAAATGCATCAACGCGCTTTCGTTCACGAAAAACACGAACGTGGGAGGACAAACGTCCGCCTGCGTCGCATATAAAATTTTCAGTCGCTTGCCGTTCATGGACGGCGGCTCGTTTGCGCGTACGCTGTCCAAAATCAAGTCGTTTAACATTCCCGTCGAAACGCGGAAACGAGAACGCTCGTAGACGGATTTCGCCAAGGACAACACCTTTTCCGCCCGCTGCCCCGTCTTTGCGGAGATATAAATCGGCAGAAAATAATCCATGAACTTCAAATCTTCGTTCAACTTCTCATTAAAGCGTTCAACCGTATGCGTATCTTTTTCGACGAGATCCCATTTGTTCATCACGACGACGGAGGGTTTTCCCTGCTCGTGAACGTAACCCAAAATCTTGACGTCCTGCTCGGTAAGTCCCTCGACGGAATCCACGACGACAAGCACGACGTCCGCGCGGCGAACCGCGCCGAACGCACGAAGAACGCTGTAATACTCCAAGTCGTCCTCTACTTTCTTTTTCTTGCGGATTCCGGCAGTATCGATCAACGTATACGCTTGTCCGTTATACGTAAAAGGCGTATCGATCGCGTCGCGCGTCGTCCCGGCAATATCCGAAACAATCGTCCGATCCGTCCCTAAAAGACGGTTACAAAGGCTGGATTTTCCCGCATTCGGCTTCCCGACAACCGCAATCTTGATCGAATTATCCTCCTCCGCTTCGCCGTTTTCCGGAAAGAGCATGACAACTTCGTCCAAAAGATCGCCGATTCCCGAACCGTGTTCGGCGGAAATGCCGAACGGCTCGCCTAATCCCAACGCGTAAAAATCGTACAACTTTTCCGGCTCGTACGTATCCAACTTATTAACAGCAAGCACGACGGGCTTGCCCGATTTCCGAAGCATTAAGGCGACGTCCTCGTCCGAACTCGTCAGTCCGCCTTTTGCGTCCGTAAAAAAGACGATAACGTCCGCCGTTTCGATCGCCGCTTCCGCCTGCGCTCGAATATGCCGCCACATTTCGTCATCGGACTTCAATTCCAAGCCGCCGGTATCGACCAGCGTAAAATAATATCCGCACCATTCCGCGTCCGCATAAAGGCGATCTCTCGTGACACCGGGACGGTTTTGTACGATGGAAAGGCGTTTGCCTGCCACCTTATTGAAAAAAGTGGATTTGCCGACATTCGGTCTGCCAACAATCGCCACAACGGGTTTTGCCATAAAATCAATTTCCTCTTACGTTTTTTAGGGGTCAAGAAAAAGCCCGAACGGGCACTCTTCTTAAAACAGACCGAGTATCGCTCCGACAATATAGAGAATCAGCGATACCCAATAAATCACTTTCCAAGCCTTTCCTTTGGTGGAGTACGCAAAGTAATAAGCGAAATAGCCGACAATGATGACGAGTAAAATATCCTTGACTAAATCGAGGACCGCAAAGAACGGTCCGCTCACGGTGATGCCGCACAACGGCAACAGATGAGATACGACCAACAAGAGCGCCGCCAAAATCAAAGCGATGTAAGAAAATAAATTAAATACTTTTTTATTGTTTCCGGATGACATATGAAAAACCTCCTACTTGATAATTCTACTTGATAATCTTATTATACCAATCTCAAAGCGGAAAAACAACCGATTGAACGCAAAAAAACGACGACTGTTCCCGTTCGACAAAAAACGACGCTTTTTGTCTCTCAAAAAGAACTCACATCGGTCTATACGCAATCTTATAAATCGTTTTCGTCCAAAACACGGAAGCCGTGCTTTATCAAAAGCGCGGCGGCGACGCCGTTTCCGGACGTCATTTTACCGCTGAACGTCCCGTCGTAGATCATTCCCTTCCCGCAAGAGGGACTCTTTGCCTTCAAAATACAGTAATCCACGTTCTCCCGTTGCGCGATCGAGAGCGCTTCCTCCGCCCCCGATACGTACGCGGCGGTAACGTCCGTTCCGTCGCTGGACAAAACCTTTTCTCCGACGCGTTCCCCCGGCAATCGCGGCGTAGGCAATCCGCCCATAACCTCCGGACAGACGCCGATCAACTCATGCTCTGCCGATAGAGCAAGCACCTTGTCGTTTTTACAATTATCGCCCTTGTAGCGACAGTTTTCCCCTAAAAGGCATTTACTGACAAGAATTTTCATGGCAAATCGTTCCTTTTTTCGTTTGTTTCTATTATTGTACTATATTGCGCGAAAAAAATCAAATCGAATGAACGAAAAGTTTTTCAAAAAGTTTGACAAATGCGCGGCAATATGATAGTATAATAATTAGAAATCTTTAAATGCGATACGGAGATATCGGCAAGACTTTCTGATGACGTGACGATTTTACGGCGAGCCTTTTATCTACGGGATAGCGAGGCTCTTTTTTTACGCCCGTCGTCGTTCGCGTTAAGATTTTTTCGGAAAAAATTTTTTAAGGAGATATACTTATGAAACTGATCTACGGCATTTCGGACAAACCGAGTTTCGGAAAGACGCTCGTCTTTGCCTTTCAGCAGATGATCGCGATCATGGCGGCGACGTTGCTCGTTCCCATGATCATCTCGGCACAGGGATTGAAAATGGATCCCGCCGCAGCGCTGTTCGGCGCAGGCGCGGGAACAATCGTCTATCTTCTGTTCACAAAAAGAAGAAGTCCCGTATTCTTGGGAAGTTCTTTCACATTCCTCGGAGCAATGGGCGCGGCAGCCGCGCAAAATTACGGCTATTGGGGTTTGATCATCGGCGTATTATTCGCGGGGCTTGTCTACGTAATCATCGCGTTGATCATAAAATTCACGGGATCGAACTGGGTTAACAAGTTGTTACCGGCTTGCATCATCGGACCGATCGTCGCAATTATCGGATTGAGCCTTTCGGGCACTGCGGTAGATTGGATCATGCACAACGGCACGTCCGGAGATACCGTTCAATATAGTCTTTGGTACGTTCTCGTCGGATTGGTAACGTTCTTTGCAATCGTTTTCACCTCCGTTAAAGGCGGCAAAAACTTAAAATTGATTCCTTTTATCGTCGGAATCGGCGCAGGCTACCTTTTCGCGCTGTTGCTCACGGGAATCGGTCATCTCGCAAATTACGAGCCACTTCAAATCATCAACTTCCAACCCTTTATCGATACGTTCGGTGAAATCAGATTTACGAGTTTCTTCGATTACCCGAAATTCACGTTCTTGGAAGCCATTCAAACCAACGGACAATACCCCTTAGATGGCGCGGCGATCGGCAATCTCGCACTTCTCTTCGCCCCGATCGGAATCGTTGAGTTGGCGCAGCACATTGCGGATCACAAGAACCTCAGCGCGATTATCGAAAAAGATTTAATCAAAGATCCCGGCTTGACCAGAACGCTTTTGGGCGACGGCGTAGGAT
>CAYRPB010000018.1:0-14323 GCA_964426105.1 uncultured Clostridia bacterium
TTTTGCAAGATCGGGCATGATTTCGGGAACGGGATTCGCCATCGGCATGACGATCGCGCCCGGATTCATGGTCTTGATCATCTCTTGCGTCAAGACTCCCGGCGAACTGACGCCGACAAAAATATCCGCACCCTTGACCGCATCCGCAAGCGTGCCCTTTTTATGCGATCTGTTCGAGAACGCGGCAATTTCCTGTTTGGCAGGCGTCAACCCCTCGTTACCCTCGCAGATGATTCCCTTACGGTCACACATAATAACGTCTTTTACGCCGAGCGACAAAAAGAGTTTCGCGATCGCAACGCCGGCAGCACCCGCGCCGCTGAACGCAACCGTAATATCTTTCCATTCTTTTTTGACAATCTTCAACGCGTTGATGCAAGCCGCGATACAAACGACGGCTGTTCCGTGCTGGTCGTCGTGGAACACGGGAATATCCACTTCGGGATCTTCCTTTAAGCGGCGTTCGATCTCAAAACAACGGGGCGCGGAAATATCTTCCAAATTAACGCCGCCGAAACTGCCTGCCAAAAGTTTTACCGTCTTGACGATATCGTCCACGTCCTTACTGCGAACGCAAAGCGGAATGGCGTCTACGTCGCCGAACGTCTTAAAGAGAACGCACTTTCCCTCCATGACAGGCATACCGGCTTCCGGACCGATATCGCCCAACCCCAAAACAGCCGTGCCGTCCGTTACGACCGCAACGGTATTCCAACGACGCGTCAATTCAAACGATTTGCTGTAATCCTTTTGAATTTCCAAGCAGGGTTGCGCGACACCCGGTGTATAAGCAAGAGAAAGGTCTGTTTTATCCTTAACCTCTACGCGAGAAATCATTTCGACTTTCCCTTTCCACTCTGCATGTTTTTTTAACGATTCTTTTGCGTAATCCATATTTTGTATTCCTCCGATTTTTTCTATACTTCACCGACAAATTCGCGGTAAATGCATTTGATACATTTTTCATAGTCGCTGTTTGCGACGCCGACGATGATATTAAGTTCGCTGGAACCTTGATCGATCATCAAAATATTGATATTGTCCTTTGCGAGCGCGTTAAACAAACGAGCGGCAACGCCTGCCTTTCGAGCCATACCGTGCCCGACGGTAGCAACCAACGAGATATTCTCGATGACGTGTACGTAATCGGGGTTCACGCTCTCCCGAATCTCCGAAACGACGTCGGACAAAACACCTCCCGAAAGTTCGTCCGAACCGACGACGATCGAAAGCGTATCGATCCCTGTCGGAACGTGCTCGACGCAGATTCCGTAATGTTCCAATACCGAAAGCACCTTGCGGATAAATCCGACTTCGGCGTTCATCATGGACTTCTCAATAAAAATTACCGTAAAATTCTTACGTCCGGCGACGCCCGTGATAACGTCCTTTCCGCTGTATTTTTCAATGGGAACAATCATGGTTCCCTCGTCTCGGGGATCGAACGTATTTTTTACATTGATGGGAATTCTCCCTTTCATGACGGGAAAAATCGACTCCGCATGTAACACCGAAGCCCCCATATACGAAAGTTCTCTCAATTCTTTATACGTAATGGTGCGAATTCGTTTCGGATTTCCTACGATACGAGGATCGCAGAATAAAAAGCCGGAAACGTCCGTCCAATTTTCGTATAATTTCGCTTCTACGCCGCGCGCGATGATCGCACCCGTAATATCGCTTCCGCCGCGCGAAAAAGTGACGATTTTACCCAACGAATTTTTCCCGTAAAACCCCGGAATGACCGCGCGCTCCGCATTTAATTTCGTCTTAATCTTGTCGTTTGTATACGCCTCGTTCAAAACGTTGCCGCTATCGAAGCGAATCAGATCCGCCGCGTCGACGAACTCATACCCCAACAGCGAGGCAAACACGACCGCAGAGAGATATTCTCCGCGAGAAGCCGCAAAATCGGGCGTATCCGCGTTTTCTTCGATTCCGCGCTCCGCCGCGTCCAAATATTCGCCGATTGCTAAGGAAAGCCCCAATTCGTTCACGATCGCGGTAAACCGCTCGCGAACGGGACGGAACGTTTCTTTACAACTTCCGGTACGCACAACGGCATCGTGACATGCGTATAAAAGATCTGTGATCTTCGTATCCTCTTTGCTTCTCTTGCCCGGCGCGGAAACCACCACGTAACGACGGCGTTCGTCCGCCTTTACGATCTCCGCCGCCTGTAACATCGCTTTGGCGTCCGCCATAGACGTGCCGCCGAATTTACAAACGTATTTTTCCGTCATAATCGAATTTTCCGTCCCTCAACGTAATATCTTTTTTCAACCGCTTCTCCCATGGAAAAAGTCTTTTTGGGCAACGCGCCGTATTTCGCCGCGAACGGAAACAGTTCTTCCTTTTTTAACGTTTCCAAAAGCACGGCGACGGACGCATCATCCCCGTCAACCAACGAGCAAACGTCTTGCTCGCCATGCACGTAATCCACCGTGCCGCCGTATTCGGCGAGATATCCTTCGATAAAGGAATCCAATGCGCGAATGGTCTGCGGCAAAGTGCAATCGGATGTTTTTACGCGCATTTCTCCGTTATAAACCCGATAATTGCCCGAAACCGCGGCAAGCAATTTTTCGATAAACCCATTCCGATCGATGCCCTTGACGTATCGGTGAATTGGCTCGAAATAAATGCCGTCGTCATATAAATTCACGATTTCGACAAGCGCATATCGCGCCGGGTGATCCGCCCCGTCCGAAAGCGTTTCTTTCACGTTATTCCAATGTGTCTTTGCTGTCGCGAGGGAATGATTCCCGTCCCCTACCGCAAACAAAAATCCGCTCGAATCACCGTATTTTTTTGCCATGCGATCGGGCGCAGCCAACCTCTCGAACGAAGCAATCGTATCATTAACGGCTTGCCCCGTAATATGCCACCCGACAAGATGTCCGCCGCCCATATTAAGATCGAAATCATATACTTTACGGAACATATCGCGGCGATCGTATAACGCCTCGATAATTTCTTTCCGTTCATCGTCCGCCAAAAGCATGACGTGCGGAAGTTCGATCGGCGCGTCCTTGCGAATCGCAAGGCGAGGCGGAATACGAGACTCGATCGTCCCCTCCGTGGCGCGAATCAAGGATTTCGTCCCGGCTCGGTAATCGTAGCACTCCAAATCGACTGCGGCGACAAGCCCCAATCGACGCGCACGATACGGCGTGGAACGTTCCGTCAAAATAAAGCCCTCTTCCAGCGTTTCAAAGACGCCCTCGGAAAGATATCCATCCATAAAGGCGTTAATCTCCTCCGCGCGTTCGTTCACGTTTCCGTCCAAATACAATTCGGGAAGAATCATGCGGAGCGTGGACGGCGCGGTTTGGACGTACGCATCCAACTTTTCCCAATATTCGGGCTGCGAGGTAAATTGATCGCAAGCGACGACCGACCATTTCTCCCATTCCGGATTCCGCGGCAGTAAGATCCGCGGCGCTTTCAACGCAGCCATCAGAACAGCACCACGACGAACGTGAGAATCGCAAGCAACAGCGCGAGCAGTTTTAATCCGATATTGCCGAATAAAATTTCTTTAACGCTTTTTCTGTTTTTCTTCATGCCGACTCCTTAAAATTTACCCATATCCTGCCAATAAAAACGCTTTAACGTGGTTCTTAACATTTCCGTATCCGCATAACGTTTCATCTTGCCTGCCGTAACGACCGAAATAATACCTGTTTCTTCGGATACGATCAATACGGTTACGTCGATTAACTCCGTAATACCGATCGCCGCACGGTGGCGCGTCCCCAGATCTTTGGGAATGTTTTCCGCATCGGAAATCGGTAAAAAACAACCTGCGGCGACGATCTTCGTTCCGCTTACGATCATAGCGCCGTCGTGAAGAGGCGCTTTCGGAATAAAGATTCCCTCGATCAGTTCGGCGGAAATGTCCGAATTTAAACGCGTTCCGCTCTCTAAAATCTGGGTCGGAATATTTTCGTTGGACAAAACGATCAACGCGCCGATATCGTTTTTCGACATTGCCTGTAACGCCTTGATAATTTCATCCGAACAACGAAGGGCTTCTTCCTCGTTGATCGAACGGTCCTTTTCCTCCGCGCGCATACTCGTTTTCATAAACACTTTGCGGCGAATTTCTTGCGCGTATACAAGCGAAACAAAACACAAAAACAAAGTCGGAACTAAAATAAAGACGCTTCCGTTTACCGTTCCGCCCGCTAATATCACGATCAACGCAGTCGCAAAAAAGACGCATAAGAAAATATTGACAATGAGCATTGCATTGTTGTTCTTCAAAAATCGAAACAATTGATAATAGACCGCCGTAAACACCGAAATCGCAATCAACGCGGCGAGAACAAACGGCCAATCCGCAAAACGTGCAAAAACTTCCGAAAATCGATTCAATATCGCTTCCATAAAAATCCTTTTAACCTTCCGTCATAATATAAAAAATGCTCGCAAATAACGCATCGTCAAAGGCGATTCCGCCAGTCTTTGCGGCAAAGTCGTAATCCGTCAGACAGTCCACCGCGCGTTTCAACGTCTTGCGGCGAAACCGCGACGCTTGCTCACGACATTTTTTGACGGCGTATTCCTTGATCCCGAGTTTTTTGGAAAGCGCGCCGTCCGTTTCGCTGCTAATGGATATATGCAAAAGTCTTCTGAGATAAAGATAAAGGCTCGTCATTAAGCGTTGCGACGACTCCCCTTTCGCTTGCATTTCCTTTAAGATCGTAAGCGCGCCCGTAACGTCCTTTCTGCCGATCCGTTCGGTCATTTCGTAAATTTGGTATTCGGTATCCTTGACGACGAGCGTTTCCACGTCCCGATCGGATACCTCGCCATTTTCGCGCGCGAAACTGATCAACTTATCCGTTTCGTTTGCGATTTTCGTCATATCCCGTAAGGAAAACTCACAGAGTTTTTCCGCACTCGACTGACTGATCGCTAACCCGTTGCGACGAACGGATCTCATAACCCATTCGGTCAACACGGAAAGTTCCCCTTTTCCGCAATCAACCGACATAACGTTCGCCTGCTTTTTCAATGCGGCACATTCTTTCGCATTGGAAATCACAAGGACGGTTTCGGGACACGGATTTTGAAAATACGCGCCGAGCGATCCCTTAAACGCGTCCGCTTTCGGGTAAAATTCCCGTACCGCAACCACGCGACGATCGCTCATAAAGGGAAAACTCGCGAGCGCGGAGAGAAACGACGGCAGATCGGCAAGTGCCGATTCCCCCTCTAAGACCGTATAATTCAGTTCGGGTTGCGAAACGGTTTCCTTTAACATCGCTAACCCGCTTTCCCGAAAATACGCGTCCTCACCCTCTAACAGATAGATGTTTTTGATTCCCTCGTTTTTGAGGGACGATTTCATCTCGACGAATTTCAAAGTATCACTCCAAACCGATCTCTGTATATTTTACCATGAATTTCAAAAATATGCAATCGTTCAAAGCGTTCCTCACTCAAAAAGATAGAGATTTCCCTCGCTTTCCGCATCCGTCATCCAAGAATCCGCGCAAAAAGACACGGCAACGGCGGTCGGATATGCGGCGGCATAGCGATCGGCAAAAGAATCGGCAAAAACAAATGTCGGTTCGACTTCGGGCGCGGCAAACGAAGTCGGCTTTCCGACAATCAAAACGTCTTTCACGGAAACGCCCTCTCCGTCCAAGCAATAAGCAAACTCCGTATTCCCGACAGAAAACGGCGTTTCATCCGTATGCGCGGCGAACGAAACGGTGGGAATATATTCCCCGTACGGTTTTTCTTCCCCGTAATAATCCGTCGACTCGATCGTAACGATCGCATTTAGCCGCGAAATCAAATAAGAAACGTCGCAATCCCCCAAAACGACGACGCGGCAACGCTCGGTATCCGTTCGTTTTAATGCGCGCGACAACCGATTCAAGGAAAAATTGCGTTCGAAATGCGACACGACGACAACGGTTTCCTCGCCGTCCGACAACAACGCGGCGGATACCGCATCGCTTCCGACCAACGCATACGAACTGCTATCGCTCGGAAGATTCGCAAACGCGACGGAAACGCCGAACACCGCCGCTAACCCGATACAGCAAACGGCAAGCGCGCGTCTTTTCAAATTAACGATTCCGCCCGTCAAGATCATGATTCCGTACCAAACGATCGCGCCGACACCCAACGTAAAACCGCCGATCAAAAGGGGCGACAAATCGAAAAACAGCAAACATTCCTTTAATCCGTAAACGCACCATTTTGGAACAAAGAGCGCGATGGCGGGAACGGAAAACAGTCCGCCGACGACCGTAAGCAAAAGAAGGACGACGAACAAAACGGAAATCAACGGAATCATAAAGAAATTAAACACTATCGCAACGCCCGAAACTTCTCCGAAATAAAAAAGCGAAACCGGAAAAGACGCGATTTGCGCAGAGAGAATCACGCCGAGCGAGTCGGAAATCTTTTCTCCGCAAAAAGAGAACAGCCGTGCAATTCTTCCCGATAACAATAAGATGCCGAGCACGACGGTATACGAAAGTTGACAGCCGATATCGAACAATTGAAAGGGCGAAATCGCAAACACGATGATTGCGGAAAACATAAGAGAAGAAAGCCCGTCGTAGCGTTCCCCCGACGCGTCCACAAGCATCATGACGGCAGACATCACGACCGCACGCATGGACGACGGTGTAAATCCGCAAATACCTGCATAAAACAGTAATGCCGCAACGGTAATCCCCGTCTTTCCGTAGCGGTTGATCCGAACGCGTTTCAGCACAAAACGAATCGCACTTGCCAGAAATCCGATATGCAGTCCCGAAACAGCAAAAATATGTGCGACACCGGAACGGCGAAATTGCGTTAAAACCTCTTCGTCCATCCAATCGTCGTACCCCGTAAGAAGGGCAAGCGAAATCGCCGCTTCGTCCTCTTCCATGCCATCGAAAAGCGTATCCCGAAAGAACGCGCGAATGGTTTCAAACAACGTACGGGTATTCCCGAGCACGGTAATATCGTCTTCCTCCGCCTGAGCGGAATAGCGAATACGCTTCAACATAAAATCAAAGCGTACCGAACCTTCGTACGTCAACGGATACGATTGCACCGCTGCCGTAAAAGAAACGGTATCGCCGATTTCAAACGTCCCGTCCGCATAACAATACATAGAATACGAAGAAGTTGTTTGCTGATACCCCTCAAACGTCAAATCGGTCAATTCCAACCGCACCGAGCCGAAATCGTATTCAACGACGTCCTTTACGTGCCCCGTCACGGTGTATTGCGCCGTCGGCAACGCCGCATTTTCGTAAAGAGAAACGCGCAAATACAGTCCGCCTGCACCCAACAGGTACGAGAGAACGCAAATTGCGGCAAGGAGCAACGTCCCTCTCTTTTTTTCTTTTTTACGGGAAACATAAGATATAACCGCTATTATCATAATCGCGACCGCGCCGATCAAGAACCATAAGATTGTCCCGTTTACGGCGTAAGAAAGCAAAAATATCCCCGAGAGATAACTCAGGGATATGACGACCAACGGTCGGACGTTTATCATTCGTTCAGCGGATTTCATACGTTTCGCGCTCCTGCGCGAGAATACAGTCTTTCCATACGGACTTCGCTTCTTCCGAAACGGATTCCTCCCGATAAGCGGGATTGATATGCGTTAAAATACAACGCGCGCCCGCTTCTTTCGCGTAACTAGCACACCGAAGCGCGGAAAGATGCGGCTTTTTATCCGACCAATCCCGTTCCAAAAAACCGGCGTCCGCCAAAATCACGTCCGCACCGTTCAAAAAGGACGTAAGCCCGTCAAACGCATTGGTATCGCCCGTAAAACAAAAAACGTTCGTCCCGTTTTCCGCGCGAACACCGAACGTAGGAACGGGATGATTCATTGCCGAAAAAGAAAACGAAAGTTTCCCCGTCGAAAACCGAAAACCGTCCCCGACGTAATGAAGATTCAGTCCTCCCGTTTTTTCAATCGCAGAACAACGCGCGGAATCGGACGGCAAATAAACGTCCAACGTCTTTCCGAAACGCTGTAAATAATAACGAAGTACGCCTAAATCGGACGAATGATCGGAATGTAAGTGCGTTAAAATAACGCAATCGAGCAACGCAGGATCGATCTGTTCGGACAAGCGCGAAAACACGCCGCTTCCGCATTCCAAAAGAACGTTCGTGTTTCCCTCCGTCAACAAGTAACCGCTCGTCGCACCGTTCGCCTTTGGATAAGGTCCGTATTTCCCCAAAACAGTCAATTTCATCGCCGTAATTTTTCTCTCCGTAGTACGTTTCTTTTATGATATCCGAATTTTCTGAAATTGTCAACTTATTTTCTTGCAAAACGGATCAAGAACTGTTATAATAAAGGTGGCCTTCGATGTTCGATAGGAAGAGTTAAATTGCTCCACAAATAATCTTTATGAACCCGTTTGTCTATGCCGATATGCAGAGCCTTGGTGCCGTCGTGAGCGGTTTCCGCTAAAAAAGGAGGTCAGAGGCGGCAAGCGCGGGATCAGCCTTGTTTTTTACGAAACGGGGTCTTATTTCCTCTTTCGTCGGCATATGCAGGTCTATTTTTTAACCGATTCGGCGGACGCAAAAATTGCGCTCGCCGTTTTTATTCGATTAAAAAAGACAGCTTTTGCTGCCTTTTCGAAAATTTATTATGAATCTCACGCTTTAATTCCGATCCTATACGGCGGATATTATCGCATATCCGCCGCATTTACTTGATTTACCGATTAAAACGACAAATCCATCGGCAAATTATTTAACTCAAAAAAGGACTGAGAAAAGCAATGACTCAAAAAAGGCATGATAAAAGCAATGCCAAGTCCAACGACCAAGATTCCTCCCGCCACCCACACAAGTGCCATAACGACCTTTGCAATCTGTGAGATCAAGCCATCCCCGGCGCTCAAAATTCCTAAAAGAAAAAGCCCTACAACGAAAATAACAATAATCAACAACGGATTCATACTTCACCCTCATTCCCAAATAGAGCCGCAATACTCATCGCAAGAGGACATTACCGACCAATGCCTGCCATCGTATATACGATAATATCCGCTATCATCGTTTTCAAGATCATTGCCATGCAACGTACAATAATATTTGTCCGCACCAAACCAATTATACTTTTTCTCGCAATATTTACAATTTTTACAAGTTTTACCGTCTAACGCCCTGCCTATGCTCTCTTCATGCATATTTTCTACAACTTCACGATCAATCTGAGATTCATGAGCCTTAACCATCGTGTCGTTAATCTTGTCCGCCAATCCAACGATTTTCTTCCATAAAGACATCCTTACTTCCTCCGTAAATACAGTTATATCTTTATTATAATGGCACATTGTGCCTTTGTCAAGCAAAAAACGGCACAGTGTGTTATATTTTTTTCATGATAGAGTTAAAAGATATCCAAAAAAGATTACGGGAAGAAATAAAAGCAAGTCCGCTCAGTCAAAAAGAAATTGCCGAAAAACTCGGAATAAACCCGTCTACCGTAAGCAAATATTTACGACTCGACAAATTCCCGTCAATCGAAACATTTGCCAATCTTTGCGAAATTTTAAATGTTTCTTCGGACGAAATTTTAGGCTTGAAAAAATAAAGCGCCTTATTTTTTCTCAAGCGTTACGTTTGATCGCGATTCGCTTGATTTTTTCAAAAACGCACTCCTTTCAAAGCCCTGCAAAAAATAAAGAAACAATAGACAAATGCCCCGAAGTTAAACTTCGGGGCGACTTTTTATCGACTTTTCTCTCTCAAAATCATACGCCTTTTTTACGTGCGATTTCGTAATTATCTTCCGTTCTATTCTGCAATACCTTTTCGGGATGCGGCTTTATCTCGAATCGCAGGTCTTCCCCGTTCTTCTTGATATACTCTTTCATCATGCGATGACTCGGCACTTCGTTCAAATTCGCGTTCACGATTCTTTGGTATTTGAAAAACTCGTGATTGTCGGGAACGTCGTTCAAATGCTCGAATCCCTCTCGGAACGCCGTCATGCGCACGCTTTTTAAGACGTTACGGACGTAATCCTTGTTTTCATGGAATGAAAGCAACTCCGGAAATTCTCCGCCCGGAATCACCTGTTGCCACTCTTTTCCCTCATATTTTAAAAGTAATTCCTTTGCGTAATGCAAGTGTGCAACTTCGTCTTCAAAATGCTTTTCCCACACGCGCTTTACTTTTAAGTCGGTTTCGTCTTTCCAGCAAGAATAATAGAGATAACACTCGGTGTATTCATGCATTAAAAGATTTTCGAGCCAAGTACATTCGGTATCCATTAAACAGCCGTATCCCGTGACGTGTTGCTCCTCGATCATGGCTATTTCGCCGTACATCTTTCTGCCGACGTCCGTCGGATAAAACGCACCGACGTTCATATAAAAATTCATCGTCTGCTGTTCCGCCGCGGTAATGATTCCGACGTTTAGTTTCGTGATCGGATCGGCTTTTCCGTAATCGACGTAACGCTTAACGTCGTCAAACGGGTGTCTGTGCTCGGCGATCGTCGGTCTGCCCGGCATAATCTCCGTATAATGCCCAACCAAAACGTCGAACATTTCCCCATAATCTTGTTCCAGCATATCGCTGAACCGATATAAGTGATCGAAATCCTCCAACAAAGCGAAATCCAATTGATTTTTTACGTTCGCGTCTTTCTCACGCTTTGCAAGGATCGCCGTCAAATCAACCGCAAGTTGTTCATAGGTGATCGTCGTTTCCAAAATCGTTTCGTCAATCGGCTTTAACGCGTTCAATTTTTTCTGTTGCTGTTGCTCCGTTCTGCGCATCAACGCAAGATCGCGACGAAGATCGTTATTAGAACAATTCCGCGAAAACGCATGCGAAAATTTAACCGCCTCAAACTCCGTCCCGTTCATCAAGATAATTCGCACTTTTGTATAAGGATCGGTTTCGTGCTTATCGTAGCTGAACGGCGCAAGTCCTTTCCAACTTTCATAGGTCTTTTCAATATTTTTCGATTTTTCCTGAAATGGATTCATAGTCCTACCTCCTGCCCCGATTATTGCCAATCTTAAAACGTTTATACGGAATGTTCGTTTTTAGATTGACTTTTTTGAAAAACAATCGTACAATAGAAGTATGAATCATATTTATTATTGTTACGGAGACGAATCGCGCTCCCACGAGTTTCTGTTTTACATCTTGAATCGTTATTATAACGTTTCGGCTACCGAAGGCGATTTGAAAAAAAGTCCCTACGGCAAGTTTTATTTAGAAGAGAACCCCGTTCACTTCAACCTCTCTCACAGCAAGGATATTCTTGCCATCGCCGTCGGAAACAAGCCCGTCGGAATCGACGTGGAAAAAATCAGAGAGAAGCAATTTTCACGCGTTGCGAACGTCTACTTCGGCAATACGGCGGAATCGCCCGAAGAGTTTTTCAGTCTTTGGACTAAAGCGGAAGCGTTCGTAAAATACCGTGCCGGAACGGTCGCCGCCGACTTGAAAAAAATCAAAATAGACGGGGACGATCTTTTCTACGAAGGAGAAAAAGTAACGATCTCCGTCGAAACGATGAAAATAAAGGACTTTATTCTCTCCGTCGTCAGCGAAGAGGCGACGGCGGATATCGTAGAAGTAACTGAATTCATTTAAAGAAAAAATCGGATTACTCCGATTCCGCAAGTCGCTCTACCCGTTTAATCCGATCCGTCGGATACGGAGCATAAAAGGCGTCCGAATACATAATACGCCGCACAATGCCCCTTTGCAAACGGTTATGCCGCCCGATCGGCGCATAAACTTCCGCTCCGAGCGTAATGGCTTCTTCGTCACACAGATACCAATAAAGATTGCCCGCAACGTTTTCGTCATAGACGAAATCAATTGCGACAAAGCGATATACTCCGTTCATATCGCTCTCCTTTTTTTATTCAGTGTATCATGAACCGTTCGTTTTGTAAAGCGCAAAACGAATTATTTTAAAAAAAACAATAAATTGCTTGATAAATTTCTTATTTTCATGTATATTGTATAAGGAAAAATTAACAAAGGATCAAATGGCTATGACCGATATCATTATTAAAGGCATTACAAAATTAGGCGCGAAATACAAGGCGGAAAAAATTCTGCTTTATGGTGCGCGTACTCACGAAAACTGCTCACCCAGAAGCGACTACCAAATTGCGGTTTGGGGAATCGAAAACGATAAAAAATATCTTTTTAATTACGAAATCAGAGAATTGCCTACGCTGCTCAACATCAACGTAACGCATATGTCCGATAAAATCAGCGACGCGTTAAAAGAACAGATCGAGCATGAAAGCGTAGCGATCTACGAAAATAAAAATTAAAAGAATTTCTCAAACAAGTAAATATCTATCGGAAAGAAAAGAAACGCACCTCGTTTCTTTCTTTTTAGTTGCACAAAAAAATTTCCTTGCGAATAAAATAGACAGTAACAAAAAGCGGCTTTTTGCCGACAAGGAACAACAAACCAATGAAACGCTTTCACAGTCATCGGCACAC
This sequence comes from uncultured Clostridia bacterium, assembly GCA_964426105.1. Lineage (GTDB taxonomy): Bacteria > Bacillota > Clostridia > Christensenellales > Borkfalkiaceae > UMGS621. Next base: position 12,487 of record CAYRPB010000018.1, read on the forward strand.
GATCTGTGCCGCGACGATCGGATACGTCACACAAGCGATCGTCAATAATTTTGCTCCTTTATTATTCGTCTTTTTTCAAAGCGAATTTCAAATTCCGTGGGGTATGATCACCGTACTGATTACGGTTAATTTTCTCACGCAATTATGCGTCGATTTAATCGCCGCCGTCGTCGTGGATAAAATCGGATACCGCCCTTGTTGCGTATTCGCTCATACTTGTTGCGCCTTGGGGCTAATCGGCTTGGGAATTCTCCCTTATTGCTTCTCTTCCCCCTTTGTCGGCCTTTTAATCGCGGTGTTTTTATACGCCGTCGGCGGAGGCTTGGTCGAAGTCATTATTTCTCCGCTCGTCGAAGCGTGCCCGACGAAACAAAAATCGTCCGTTATGGGATTACTCCACTCTTTTTACTGTTGGGGGCAAGTTGCCGTAATTCTTTTATCAACGGTCTTCTTTTTAACCGTCGGCATTGAAAATTGGAGAATATTATCTCGACTTTGGGCGATCGTTCCGCTGTTCAACGCGGTGTATTTCCTTTTCGTCCCGATCTACTCTTCGCAAGAATCGGAAAACAAAACGCCGCTACGCTCGTTATTCAAAAATAAGTTGTTTTGGATATTCGCCCTCTTAATGTTCTGCGCAGGCGCGGCGGAATTGTCCGTTTCGCAATGGGCTTCGGCTTTCGCCGAAACCGGACTCAACGTATCCAAAACCTTAGGCGATCTGCTCGGCCCGTGTCTGTTTGCCTTATTGATGGGGATCAGCCGCATCCTTTACGCCCAAGTATGCAAGCGGTTCGATATCAAAAATATTATTTTAATCAGTGCGATTTTATGCTTGGTCGGATACCTGCTTACGTCGCTATCCCCCATTCCGACGCTTTCTTTACTGGGTTGCGGAATTTGCGGTTTTGCCGTCGGCGTTTTTTGGCCCGGTACTTACAGCGTCGCGGCAAAAGAATATCCGTCGGGCGGAACGACGATGTTTGCCTTACTCGCTCTTGCAGGTGATTTGGGGTGTTCGGGCGGACCGACTATGGTCGGTTTGATTGCAGATCTCACGGGAAAATTAAAATTCGGGCTTTTGGCGGCAACGATTTTCCCCATTCTCTCTATCGTCGGCATTTTTTTAAGCAAAAAAAATATAAAATCGAAAAAAATGCTTTCAAACAGTTTTCAAAAATAAAAAAATGTGTTATAATGATTCTTGTTTGGAACGAGAGGGTATAGCTCAGTTGGTCAGAGCGCTTGCTTGACATGCAAGAGGTCGTAGGTTCAAATCCTACTATCTTCACCACATTGCCACAAAGGTATTAAAAAAGGTTGTCTGTTTAGATAACCTTTTTTAATACCTTTTACAATTTTTCCTAGTTGTTAAACAAAATAAAAACCTTGCCGAACTTGACAAAAACAATTAAAATCGACAACACTATGCAAAAGGAAAATCTTATTACCTTAACATCGGCGCACGAACGTGACTTTTTTTATAAAAAAAGACGGAATTAAATCCGTCTTAAAAACGTCGTTAGGCGTTTTTGAAAATATCGATCATCGATTTCGAGTTAAGTCCGAGCGGAACTAATAAGCAATTGCCGTTTACGATATCGCATTCTTCTCCGGCTTTATATAAATCGCTTACTAACCCCTTTAATGCATCGGATTCCGAAACAGCCTTATTCATGTCGTCCGTCGAATTAAACTCGATGATAACAGCCGTATTGACTAAATCCTTGTTAAATACGTGTAATTTCACGGCCAACTGTTGTTCTTCCAACTGCTCTTCGATAGACTTCGTTATACCCTCAAGCGTTTCGGACTGCGTATAACCGGCATCCTTAAA
>CAYRPB010000018.1:14423-17448 GCA_964426105.1 uncultured Clostridia bacterium
TTAACGACGTGAAAATAGATTTTTTGCGTCTTATGACGAAACAAAATCATTGCAAGATAACCGCCGATCGCTCCGCCAAAAAAAGAGAGCGTTAAAAGCGTCTTTTCGGGAACACGCCAACGATTATGCTTTGCCCGATATTTATCCGTCGCATAAGTCAAAAACGCGACGACGCTCATGATTCCGATAACGATGAGTGCAATCAAATATGCTTTCATGATTCCCCTTTTTCACTTGTTCTTTCAGAAAAATCGTTATGAAACGCCGTTCTTACTCATCGCGATAAAGTTTCGCCAAGCCGCCCTCGGCAGTTTCTCGATAGCGACCGGAAAGATCGCACCCCGTTTCATACATCGTGCGAATGATCGTATCCAAGGACACCTTACGAGTATACGTCAAAAAATTCGCTATGTTAAGCGCATTGATCGCGCGCATAGCGGCAACGGCATTACGTTCGATACACGGAATTTGGACAAGTCCGCGTACGGGATCACACGTCAACCCCAAATGATGCTCCATTGCGACCTCTGCGGCGTATTCGATCTGTTCGATATCCATTTCAAAGAGTTCGGCAAGTCCTGCCGCCGCCATCGAACAAGCACTGCCGATCTCCGCTTGGCAACCGCACTCCGCACCGCTGATCGAAGCGTTCGTCTTAATAAGATTTCCCACCAAACCTGCCGTTGCAAGAGCGCGAACAACGGCGGAGTCGGAAAGTTTTTTATCTCTTTGCATATAATACATGACCGCCGGAATTACCCCTGCAGCACCGCACGTCGGCGCGGTGACAACCGTTCCGCCTGCGGCGTTTTCTTCCGCTACGGCAAAAGCGTAGGCGCAAACCATGCGATTTTCCGCAATTTCACGCGTTTCCCCTATATGCTTGCTCTGCAAAAGATATTTTGCCTTGCGCATCACGTGCAAGCCGCCGGGCAACTCTCCCTCGGCGCGCAAGCCGGCACAAACGGTAGCCTTCATCTGCGACCAAATCTCACTTAGATATTCTTCCATCTCCGGCTCGACCGAAAAGACGTAATCGGGAATTCTCATATCCTGCTCCGCCAAATATGCTTTGATTTCTTCAAAACTGTTCAGCGAATAAACCTCGGGCGTATCGGGAACGGCTTCTCCCTCAAAGAGAATTCTACCGCCGCCGACCGAATAAATCGTATGGCGAGCGATCTCCTTTCCGTCCGTTACTACGACCGCTTCCATAGTATTGGGATGAGCCAAATCGCGCGAAGAATCGTCAAAGATAATTTCCGCACGATCTCCGAGGACGCTTTTCAAAACGCGATCCGTTCCGTGCCCCTTGCCCGTCAACGAAAGCGAACCGTACAAATAAATGCGAAAAAAAGCATTCGGATACAATTCTTTCAGTGCTTTTGCCGCCTTTTCCGGACCGATCGCATGCGAACTGGAAGGACCTCTTCCGATCTGATATAACTCACGCAAAGACTTCATGATTTTCTCCCGAAAAAAGGGCGAATATTTCGTCAAACGAAACTGCCCTAGACGTTTCTTTTATTGTAACACGAATTAACGAAACCGTCAACCGTTTTGAAAAATCCCTCCGAAAAATTTTCCGTCTTTTTCTCAAAATGATTTTCTCGGCAATTCCCCGAACGTTTTATTGTTAAAAGCGCGCCTCTCCGATCGTAATCGAAGGGGCGCGCTCTAAGAAAATTTTCTATTAAAAACCGATAAACTGAACGGAGTGAGCCTTTAACACCACGTTATTCTTTCTTTCAACGTCTTTCAAAACCACCTTATTCGGACAATCGAACGTATTAACCGCATCGAGATCTTCCGAAGCAATTTCTCTTACGCTCTTAACCTCTGTTCCAAACGGCAAAGAAAGTTCGTAATCCTCTTCGGACAAATTGACGGCAAACAACGTTCCGACTTCTCCGTTTATCGCCGCGGCGCACGCGATCGCAGGATATTCTCCGTACGCATCGCAATGCACCGACGGAGCGTCGGTATATACCTTTAAGGCATTTCCCCTCATTCTTGCCGCAGTCTCCGCAAACGGATAAAATATCGTCTGCTTTAACGTTCTTCCCTCGCTTTCGGTCAAGATCGGCGCGATTACGTTCACAAGTTGCGCAAGACACGCGGAATCAATACGATCGCAGTGATTGATCAACTCGGTCAGCAAGGACGCAAATACAATACAATCGCTGTAATCGTATTTGCTTTCAAGTCGTTCCGGACCGACCGTCCAGAGATCCTTTCCGACCTCGCCGTCATAATGCCGCCATACGTTCCATTCGTCAACCGAAAGCATCATGGTCTTTGGCGAACGTTTTTCGGCTTTTACCACGTCGCACGTCGCGATAATCGTATCGAGATTCTCCTTAAAATGAGCAAAACTTCCCAAATAACTTTTAAGATCGAATTCTTCGGAATAATCCGAATAATAATAACTGTGCACCGAAATATTGTCTACGATATCGTACGTCTTTTCCAACACCTTTCTGTCCCACGAAGGATAAGACGGAATAACGGTGTTGCTCGAACCGCAAACCGTCAATTTCAAACTCGGATCAAACGCGCGGAAAAGTTTTGCCGTTTCGGTCGCAAGCGCGCCGTATTCTTCCGCGGATTTATGTCCGATCTGCCAATCGCCGTCCATTTCGTTTCCCAAGCACCAACGCTTGACGTTAAAAGGCTTATATCCGTGCGATTCGCGCAAATCCGCATAATAACCGACTTGCCCGTTACAATACTCCAAAAGTTCGACAGCCTCTTTCGGACCTGCCGTGCCTAAATTCACGCACATGATCGGTGAAAAACCGACCTCTTGCGCATAGCGCAAAAACTCCGCCGTACCGACCTCGTTCGGTTCTGCTTGCATCCAAGCATAATCCAAACGCATTTTTCTGTCCTTTCCGATTCCGTCTTTCCAATCGTATCCGGAAACGAAGTTACCGCCCGGATATCTTACCGCCGTAACGCCCAACTCGCGAATCAATTCTTTTACGTCGTTTCGGAACCCGAACGCATCCGACGTTGCATGATT
>CAYRPB010000018.1:17548-20143 GCA_964426105.1 uncultured Clostridia bacterium
TCGCCGTCGCCGAGAGATATGCCGAAATCCGCCCAATTTCCCGAACCGAAATCCGCCGTTTCCCCTTGCGCTAAAAGAGGTAAATTGAATTGATACGTACCGTCGATATACACTTTAACGACACTCTGCCAATGGCTGTTGTTTTTGTAATACACGCGGACGTTGCTGAAGCAAGCGGAATCGCCTTGCACCTTAAAGCGAATTTTATCTCCCTGAGAAAACGTTACCGCTTTACCGCCTACGGCGTTTGCCTCGTTCACCGCTTTTGCATTGCCTGCGACTTCGCAATTTTCCGCTTGAATCCGATAACATTCTCTCGCGACCGAATCCGAAACGTTTTCCACAAACAAGTCGTCGATATAAAGAATCGCCGAAGATTGCGATTGTTTCGGAATATGGATTCCGATCTTCATTTCTTCGGAAGAAGCGGTAAAGGTAAGTTCTGCCTTTAAGTGCCGTTCAAGCGAATTGATCGGCGTCGAATAGGAATGAGAAAAATAATGATTTCCGTCTTCGGCAAAAATTCTGATTTCCGTTCCCGCCTCTACCGCGACATATAAAATCACGTGATAAATATCGCCTTTTACGAGAGATAAATTTTGATACGCTTTCGCTCCGTCTGTACCGGTAATCAATATTTCTCCGCCGACCTCTCCCGTATGCGCCGTTTTGGTCAGCGAAAGTTCGCACCCCTCTGCCAACCAGTTATCCGTATTTTTATCGCGGAAACCGTAATTATTCACGACAACCTCGGTCGGCTTTCGATACGTTTGCGCTTTGATCGTATATTCGGCTTCCCCGACGCTTCCGCCGTTCGCCACAATCTGCGCTTCCATATTTTTAACCGTACGGTCTACGATCGTCTTTAACGTTTCTTCATCGGGATAATCGCCACCGATATGCGCAAACCACGTTCTGTCATTGACATAAACAGAATCCTCGCCTAAAAACGCACGATATTTTTCAGGCATTGCGTTATACCCCTTTATAATTCCCATAAGGCCGCCGACGGTCGCAGCAGTGCAATCGCCGTCATATCCCGCAAGAGAAGTAATCTTCAAGGATTGTTCAAAATCGTTCTCGCCGAAAATAATTCCCGTAAAGATAAATCACGCGCAAACGTCCAACGCGATTTGCGAATTTACATTCATCAACCGATGTCCTTGATGTTGCGCAACCAAACCGTGCGCGCACGCGCGCCAATCTTCCGGATTTTTTTCGTAACAATCCAAAACGTATTGGTAAGCAGTATAAATATCGTTTGATTTTTCCATATGTTCGAACGCTTTCGCCAAAGCCACGCGAGAATCCGTTTCGGTCATTGCATATGAATACATCAAAGAACACAGTCTGCCGAGATACAAGCCGTAGCAGTCCCCCGAAATCGTGGTGAACATTTCGGCATATGCCGCCGCAGTCGTCGGCATATACGGGAACAACATTCCCAAGGTTTCGTTTTCGATCCACGGTTCGGTCGCGCAATAAAGCGTATTGCCGTAAGCATAAATCCCGACGTAAGGAGCAATGTAATTACTGCTCTTAATTACTTCCAACGCCTTATCGCCTCCGGCTGCGTCGCCCAGATCGTAATCTTTCCACATTTTCGTAATATCGGCATAGCTTACGTTCGGTCCGAGTTTTTCAAAAATCCATTGATTAAACAAATCGATATGAATATCGTCGTCACTCACCGCTCTGCCCTTGGAAACACGCTTATAGGACGGATCGTAAGGTCCTAACTGATAATAATTCGTCCCAAGAGTACCTGCAGCGATCGTTCCGTTCGGTTCCCAATACCGATCGTCGATTCCGACCATCGGTTCGGGTCCGTCCCATACATATTCAAATCCGCTGCCGTATCCCAAAATATGGCCTACCCAGCCGCCGAGAATTTTATCTCTCAAATCAGCCTTTTTTGCCGTAACCGTTTGAACGGTTGCTTTATAGTCGTTCCCGGTTGATTCGACGTATACGCCGTCCTCGACTCCGCCCGAACAACCGCATAAAAAAGAAATACTCATAATAAACACCATTAAAACGTTGATTATTTTTTTCATTCCGAAAACTCCTTATCTATTATCGTTTACACACGTAATTTTACAAACCGTTATTCTTTCACGCCGGAAAAACTAATTCCCTCGATAAAGAATTTTTGAGCGTAGAAAAAGATGATTACGGGCGGAATCATGGCAATGCAAGAGCCTGCCATTACCGTCCCCCACTTTGTGCCGAACGTATCGTTCATCGCGCTTAACGTAAGTTGCAAAGTATACAATTCGGACGAACGAATGTAAAACAACGGCCCCATATAATCGTTATATCCGCCGATGAAAGAAAACAGCAGTTGCGTTATGACCGCCGCTTTCGACAACGGCAAGACAATCGTTAAAAATATCCCGAACGAGCCCATGCCGTCCACCTTTGCCGCGTCGTCAAGTTCTTTCGGCAATCCCATCATAAACTGTCGAATAAAAAACACCGTGCCGGCACTTCCGAACATACCCGGAATCATGAGCGGTGCCCACGAATCGTACCAACCTATTTTCGTATACAGAATGTACGAAGGAATCATCGTGATAACGCCCGGAATCGCCA
>CAYRPB010000019.1:0-19407 GCA_964426105.1 uncultured Clostridia bacterium
TTTTAGAGCCGTTCGATCGGTTTCTTTTTTAAGCGTAACGGTGACGGTTTTATCCGCCAGATTTACCTTGGCGGATTTGACCTCTTTTAACGCTTTCAGTGCGTTTTCTACCTTGCCGGCGCAGTGTATGCACGCCATTCCGTCCACTGTGAGCGTAACGGTTTCCTTGTGTCCGAACATAATAATATATCTCCTTGTTATAATAATATTTGACCGGAAAAGTATTTCGATTCGGAAATGCTTTTCGTGTTCGCTTACCTAAGTTATAATGAAAGCGTCATCTATTTTAATGAAATCAGTTTTAGCCGTAGGGCGTTTAAAATGACGGTCAGACTGCTCAGTACCATTGCGAAACCTGCGATCATGGGGTTGATTGTAATTCCCCACGGGCTGAGCGCGCCTGCCGCAAGCGGAATCATAAGGCAATTGTAGAAGAACGCCCAAAATAAATTCTGCTTGATATTGCCGATCGTCTTTTTTCCGATGGTCAAAAGATCGGTGATTTTGCTTAAATTTTCGCTCATTAAGATGACGTCCGCCGTGTTCATGGCGATATCCGTTCCGTTATGCACGCTGACGCCGATATCCGCATGGACGAGAGCCGGGCTGTCGTTGATGCCGTCGCCGCACATTAAAACGTGCTTTCCGTCTGCTTTTAATTGTTTGACGAGTTCTGCTTTTTCCTTGGGCAAGACGTTTGCGACGACGTGTGAAATGCCGAGTTCTTTCGCGATTAAAGAGGCGGTTTGTCGGTTGTCGCCCGTCAGCATGATCACCTCTTTTTTTTGCGCCGTAAGTTTTTCTACGATTTCTTTCGCGTCCTCCTTAACGACGTCGTTGACGCCGACGAGCCCTGCGAGCGTTTCGTTCAGCACTACGTATACGATGCTGTTTCCGTTGAGAGAAAGTCGTTCTTCGTCCGCGCGATCGCGTTGCGCAACGGAATAGCGTTCTAAAATCTTCGCGTTTCCGAGAATTACGTTCGTTCCGTCAACTTGCCCGGTAATGCCGAACCCGGCGACGTTTTTAAAATCCGTCACGTCGGCAGGCGTGATTTTGTTTGCTTTCATGCGTTCCGTAAACGCCCGTCCGATGGGGTGCGTGGATTTTGCTTCCAAACTACCCGCATATAAAAGCAAGGCTTCGTCCGAAACGACGCCGTAATTGACGATTTCCGAAATTTTCAGATTGCCGTACGTAAGCGTTCCCGTTTTGTCGAAGATCACGGTGTCGATTTTGTTGGCGACTTCCAGCGTTTCGCTTTTTTTAACGAGGATTCCTCGCTTGGCGCAAAGTCCTTCGCTGACGACGACCGCAAGCGGTGTGGCAAGACCGAGCGAACACGGGCATGCGACGACCAAGATCGTGACGAGCGTTTCGAGCGCGGCGGAAAAGCCTGCGCCTGCGCAGAGGTAAACGAGAAAGACGATTGCGGCGATGCCCAACACGACGGGAACAAAAATACCGCTGACGGTATCGGCGATTTTTGCAATGGGCATTTTGGTATTGGTCGCTTCGACGACCATTTGCACGATTTCGGAAACGGTAGATTCTTTCCCGATTTTTTCCGCGCGGTATTCCAAATATCCGTCGAATCCGACGCTGCCTGCCACGACTTTACTGCCGACTGTTTTTAAAGACGGCTTGCTTTCTCCGGTAATGAACGATTCGTCAACGTGCGATTCTCCTAAGGCGACCGTCCCGTCCACGGCGATTTTATCGCCTGCGTGGCAAACGAGCAGATCGCCCTTGTTTACTTCGTCTATGGTAATGCGTTCTTCTCCGTTTTCCGTCTTTCGATAAGCGAAGCCGGGTGTGATCGAAACAAGATCCTTGATCGCTTGCTTGGTTTTATCTTTGTTTGCGGCGTCTACGTAACGCCCCAACTTAATAAAATAAACGACGATCGCGCACGATTCCAAATAAAGTTGATCTAAATAGGCGAGATTTCCCGAAAAGATCATCGCCATCGAATAAATGCTGTAACCGAGGCTCGCCAATACGCCGAGAGCGACGAGCGTGTCCATGTTCGGCGCGCGGTGGAACAGATTTTGGATACCGCTCTTAAAAATATCCCAGCCGTAGACGAGAAAAGGAACGGTTAACACCGCCAAAATGCACGTGTAAGAAATCGGCTGTACGTGCATATCCAAAAAATCGGGGGAGGGGAGCACCATCGTTCCCATGGAAACGTATAAAAGCAATACGGCGAGTACGCTGTACGCGATCAAAAGCGATTTTTTGCCGTGTTTGGGCGCGTCGTTGTTGAGGTCGAAGATCCCCGTGCTTTGAAAGCCTGCCTCGCGAATGAATTTTTCCAATTTCTTTTGGTCGAGTACGGTATCGTCGTATTCGATAAAGGCGTTTGCCATAACGAGATTTACGCTCGCGTCTAAAACGCCGGTTTGTTTTTTTAAGTATTTTTCCAGCCCGTTCGAGCAGGCGCTGCACGTCATGCCGTCAACGCCGAGCGTGATTTTTTCCATGCTTATTGAAACCTCTTAAATAATTGAACGACTTCTTCGATTACCTCTAAATTTCCCTTTTCGATATCGGTCACCACGCAAGAATACATATGCTTTTCCAAAACGTAATTCGCTAAACTTTTGACCGATTGATTCACTGCGGAGAGTTGAATCAAAATATCGTCACAATAGCGGTCCTCTTCCACCATACGGCTGATTCCGCCGAGTTGTCCGATAATGCGGTTTAGCCGCGTTTGCAGTTCTTTTTTCTCTTGTTCGTTTCTCACGGTCTTCTTGTTGCAACAACATTGATTCATATTTTGTCTACCTCGTCTCTTATCATATACCCCCTAGGGTATATTTGTCAACTGTTTTTTTATTAAAAACGGAGAATATGTCTAAAATAAAATTGCAATCGTTGTGTCTTTTTGTTATAATGAAGAAAACGACGGATTGTTTTTTATCAAAATTGATGCGGAATAAAGAAAAACGGGACGTCGTTGTAATGATGAAATGATTGAAAAAGCAGAGGGAAAAACGGTTGCGGATCTCCTTAAACCGTTTTTTATTTCCGTTTCGGAGGAAGATATGAAAATAGTGATCATAGGGCTTGGTACGATCGGCAAGACGATGCTGAGTATTTTGGCAAAAGAAAATCACGATATAACGCTCATAGACGAGAAAAGGGAAAAGATCGAAGAGTTGATCGGAAAGTACGACGTTTCGGGCGTGGTCGGAAACGGCGCGTGCATGGATATTCAAAAGGAAGCGCAGGTACAGGACGCCGATCTCGTGCTCGCCCTTACGTATAGCGACGAATTGAATATTTTTGCGTGCATGGTGGCGAGAAAGGTCGGCGCGAAAAATACCATCGCGCGCGTCAGGAACCCCGATTACAGCAAGCAAATTGCGGAGATGAAAGAGGATTTGGGGATTTCCATGCTCGTCAATCCCGAAAAGGATACCGCAAACGAAATATTTAACCTCATCAACCTTCCGTCCATCGTGCAGGTGGAGCATTTTGCGAAAGGCAGAGTATTACTTGTGGAAATCGTCGCCGAAAAGGGCTGTGCGCTCGTAGGCGAAACGTTAATTTCGCTCGGCAAAAAACTTTCGACAAAAGTGTTGATTTGCGCGGTTCAGCGGAACGGCAAGGTCTTTATCCCGTCCGGTAATTTCATGATCGAAGAGGGGGACAAAATTCATTTCACGTCGGACGTTCACACGTTGGGCGATTTTTTAGCGGAGATCAATCTCGTGAAATCTCCCTTAAAGCACGTCATGATTGTCGGCGGAAGAAAAATCAGCCTTTATCTGGCGGAACAGTTATCCCAAAAGAGATATAAGGTTAAACTGTTGGAAGAGGATAAGGATGCAGCGGAAGAGTTGGCGGAGGCGTTGCCGCGCGTAACGGTCGTCTGCGGAAACGGTATGCGGCACGACGTTCTGCTCGAAGAGGGCTTGGAATCGATGGACGCGTTCGTTTCGCTAACGGATATCGACGAAGAGAACATGGTTTCTTCCATGTTTGCGAATAAGTTAAAAGTCAAAAAGACGATCGCGCAAATCAAAAGCGACGATCTGCGAGAAATGATCGCGGAACTCGGTATGCACAACAACGTTTCGCCCAAGCATGTCGTGGCGAATCGGATCGCGAGTTATATTCGCGCGCTTGCCAATAAGCGCGGCAGTAATGTTTTAACCCTTTCCCGTTTGGTTGACGGGCAAGTAGAGGCGTTGGAGTTCGCCGCCAAAACGCAAGAGAAAATTTATAATAAGCCCTTAAAAGAGTTACAAATCAAGGAAAATTGCTTGATTGCGTGTATAATCAGAAACAATCAGGTGATGATTCCGGACGGTAATTCTTGTATTCGGCAGGGCGATAACGTTATCGTCGTGACGACGCATAAAAACTTTAATGATTTAACGGATATTTTTCTGTAAGGTGACTGTATGAATTATAAAAAACTCGGCAAGATTCTCGGTAAGATCATGATTTTAGAGGGGATTTTGATGCTCGCGCCCCTTATCGTCAGTCTGCTTTATCGAGAAGGTGTCAAATACATACTTGCTTTTTTGATTCCGAGCATTGCGCTTGCGGCGATCGGATTTCTTCTGCAAATTCCCAAGCCGAAAACGAACGCGTTCTCCCAAAAAGAGGGATTTGCGCTCGTCGCGTCGGTTTGGATCGTCATGGCGTTGTTCGGCGCGATCCCGTTCGTAATCAACGGCGATATTCCGAATTATATCGACGCTTGTTTCGAGATTATGTCCGGTTTTACGACGACCGGATCGAGCATTATTCCCGATATTACAAAGGTTTCTCATTCCACGCTGTTTTGGAGAAGTTTTTCGCATTGGATCGGCGGCATGGGCGTGTTGGTGTTCGTCCTTATCTTTATTCCCGAAAGCGATGACGGCTCGTCGATGCACCTTCTTCGCGCGGAAAGTCCCGGACCGCAAGTCGGTAAAATCGTTTCCAAAATGAAAGTGACGACGAGAATCCTTTACTTAATCTACTTGGGTATGACTGTATTAGAGGTAATCGTCTTAATGTTCGATAAGCCGATTCCCGGTTATGAAAACGAGAAGTTCTTTTTCAGTCTGCTTGCGACGTTCGGCTGTGCCGGAACGGGCGGCTTCGGGTTTATTCCCGGCAGCATGGAATTGTTTCACCCGTTTTCTCAATACGTTATGGCGATCTTTTTGATCTTGTTCGGGTGTAATTTCAGCCTTTATTATTTGATTTTAATCGGAAAGGTAAAGGACGTTTTGAAAAGCGAGGAATTCAGATCGTATTTTTTGATCGTCGGGGCGGCGGTCTTGCTCGTGTTCGTCGGATTGGTGACGAAAATCGAACAGTTTCCCCAAAATTACACGTCCGAAGAGGCGTTCAGACATTCCTTTTTCCAAGTCGCGTCCTTAATGACGACGGCAGGGTATACTACGACCGATTACCACATGTGGCCTACGCTTTGTATTACGACGTTAATCGTCGTGATGTTGATCGGCGCGATGGCGGGATCGACTGCCGGCGGAATCAAGGTTTCGAGAATCGTTATCGCGATCAAGGGGATTTATATCAACATTAGAAAACTCATCAATCCGCGCTACGTGCCGAAAACGAAGTTCGAGGGGAAAACGTTAGAAGAAAAGACGATTAACGATGTGTTTGCTTTTATTGCATTGTACTTTTTCTTATTGTTCGTGGCGGTATTGCTGCTGTCGTTCGATCCCGTTAACGGGCAGATGGTAACGATAATTTCGGACGCAGGCACTTATACCGTAAAACACGGTTTTTTCAGTAATTTTTCGGCTGCGTTGACTTGTATTTCGAACGTCGGTCCGGCGTTCGAGGCGGTCGGACCGTATGCGAGTTTTGCGGCGTATAGCGGATTTTCAAAAATCGTTTTGACGTTTACGATGCTCTTAGGGCGGCTTGAAATTCTGCCCGTGCTGATTTTGTTTAATCCGAAAACATGGAAAAAGATATAAAAACAAGAAAAAACGAACGGACGGCTTCTTGCCGTCCGTAAAACGTTTGTTAAAAATATGCCGTTCTCGGCAGGAAAGAAAAACAAATAATATTTTCGCGCCCGACGCATTTTGCGTCGGGCGTAGTTTTAGAACCATTTTCTTTTTTCGATAAAGAGGGGAGCGGAGTCACAAAGAACGGTATACGACGGATATCGTTCTTTTTTTCGGCGAAAGGCGTTGCTTTCGTTCCGCTTTGGGGTTGTATTAAATTCGGTGTGTTTGGCAAGGGCGGTTGCGGTCGGTAAGCGTCGCGAGAAAGGTGGTTTTTGTAACGATTTTTTGCTTGTTCGAAAGAGATTGTCGCTATCATTCGAAAAATAATAACGAAAAAAGATAAAAAGAATAAAAATAGTGTTTAAAAAAATAAAATGTGCGATAAAAAAGAATATTCAAATAAAAAAATAAATATTGACGGCGAAAAAATACTATGTTATAATGAGATTATCAATGAGCATTTGCTTAAAAATGGAGGAAAATTATGAAAAAACAAAAACTGATTATCACGATTTTGAACTTTGCTTTATGCTTGTTATGCGCATGGACGGGCGCCACTTTGAAAACGGTTGCGGCAGATACCGCAAATACGGTTACCGTAGCGGATATGCTTGCAAATAAAGACAGACTTCTGCCTGCATTTAACCATGGCGGTGCGGAGCGTTTGGCTGTTTCGGACGGAGTGATTTCTTGCTGGCAAGACGGTGCGTTTTTTTACGGGGAAGAAGTTGATTCGGTTGCGTTCGATATCACTTTTTCCGCAGGAACGGATATCTGTTTTGCGTTAAGAAGCAACGGCGGCGGTCAGATGTGGACGTCCGGAGGGTATTACGTTTTTATTAGCGGTACTGCGGCGGAAATTTACAAAGTAACAGACACTGATCATTGGCAGACGGCTGAAACGCAACTCGGGAAAATGACGATCGCCAATATTTTCGACGGCTCCGCTCATTCTGTGGAATACGCTGTTGCGGAAAGCGGAAACGCTCTTTCCGTTACGTTTTCCGTTGACGGGGTGGTAGGCACTTTCTCGGATAACGGTACGCCGATTCCGAAAGCAAATACGGAATTTAAGATTGCTTGCGTTAATACGGCTGCTTTATATACGGTTTCCGCTACTAAGACGGGAACGGAAGATCCGACTCCCGTTAATCCGACGAAAGGAATCGCTTTAACCGAAGCCGATATGCTTGCAAACGGGAATAAACTTTTGCCCGCGTTTAATCACGGCGGCGGCGAAAGATTGACCGTTGCGAACAATCAAATCGCTTCTTGGACGGACGGTAATTTCTATTATGCGGATCAAGCGGATAGCGCGTCTTTCCGTTTTATTGCGAGTAAGGATTCCGGGCAGACGATGCTTTTCGTCGGTTTGCACCTTGCGCAGGGTAACGTCCCTTGGAATTCAACGGGATATTACGCGTTTATTCAAAATACGACTGCTTCGGTTTATAAGATAGACGGAACGCAGAAGGTTTGGAATGAAGGAATTCTCGGAGAGTCGGAAACGGTCGGGAATATTTTCGACGGGAAAGCGCACGAGATTTATTTCGGCGTAGACGGTTCGACGCTTACTTTTATCGTGGACGGCGTTACGATCGAGCGGACGTTTTCGGGCAACGCACTCCCGGTAGAAAATACCGAATTCGGTATGTCTGCAAACGGCGGATACGTTTATTACGTAGGAAGTCCTCTTGCGGAAGAACTGGCATTTACGGGGACGTATACGAATCTCGAAAGTTTGATCGAAACGGGCGCGCTTCGTGCCGATTATAATTACGACGGCGATTTCCTTTTGACCAAGGAAAACGGTTTCGTGTTTTCCAATGAATTTAAAATGAGTATCAATGCAAATATCGTTGCGATCGATTTTGATATTGTGGTGATTTCCGGAAACGATATGTCGATCACGATTCGCGCAACGGCAGGCGGCGCGCTTTGGGAAGGAAGCAAAGGGTATTCCGTATATCTTAGCGAAGGAACCGCAAAATTGTACGATGCAAGCGAAGGGTGGACGGACAGTCCCGTTAAGACGGTGACGGTAACGAATATTTTCGACGGAGAACGTCATAATATCAAATTTTATGCGTTTGACGACGAAAACGGGTATGTGCAGGTCGGCTTTATGATCGACGACGGCGAACCGCTGCGGCTTGTCGATACGACGAACGTTACGACCTTGGAAGGACATACCGAATTTAAATTTAATAACGTAAACGCGAGTGATCTTTCTTTCAAACTGACTGCGCCGACGGGAACAGAGCATGCCTACGGGGAAGCAACCGTCGTCAAGCCGACTTGTACGGAGAGCGGTTATACTTCGTCTGTTTGTACGGTGTGCGGAAAGCAGAATATTACGAATGAAGTAGAAGCGCTCGGGCACGATCATCATGCGACCGTAACCGAACCGACCTGTTTGAACGGCGGTTATACGACTTATCGGTGCTCCCGTTGTTCGGACAGTTATACGGCAGACGAAACGCCTGCGACGGGGCATCATTATCAAGACAACGTAGTTGATCCTACGTGTACCGAGAAAGGTTATACCAAGCATGTTTGCAAATGCGGCGACGAATATATCGATACTTACGTTGACGCCTTAGGTCACGATCATCATGCGACCGTAACCGAACCGACTTGTACGGAGAGCGGTTATACGACTTATGAGTGTTCTCGTTGTTCGGACAGTTATACGGAAGACGAAATGCCTGCAATCGGGCATGATTTCGTCGAGGTTTCGAGAGAGGAAGCGACGACGGAGGAAGAGGGTAAGATTGAATACGAGTGCTCTCATTGTCATGAAAAGAAAGAGGACGTTATTCCCGTAAAAACGCCCGAAAACAAGGGCTGCGGCTCGGTTGTCGGAATTTCCGGTTTGTGGATCGCGCCGACGTTGATCGGGTGTGCGTTGTTCTTGAAAAAGAAAAAAGGAAGTAAAAGATAATCGTTCGCGCTTTGAAAGGATAATGCACGGCGATTCGAATAAAAAACAAGAGGTGGAAGAATGAAAAAGAAGTGGTTGAGCGTAATAATGGCTGCGTTAATGGTGCTTTTGTTTGCAACGGGGTGCGGCGACGGCGAGAAGCCCGTCGAACCGACTCCGTCCGATCCCGTAAACGGCGGCGAAATTACGGTGGAAACAAAAGAGAATTTCGACTTTAACGAAGCGTTTTCTTCTACGAACGATTGGTTCGGAGTGCAGACGCAAAATCCCGTTTTCGACACGGAAAACAAGTTCGTTACGTTTCGTGAAAAGTCCAACAACGTAATCACGTATAAAAAATACGGAATGAGTACGGGAAATATCGAATTAAAATTAAAGGTTGCGATCAACAAGGATACGACCGCATACGTCGGTTTTTCCAATCAATCGAACGATCTTTCCGCATTTTGTTACGAAAAAGGAAGTTATCTGTATACGCTGGAGTTCGCCAACGACAGCAAGATGTACGTAAAGAAATGGACGGACGGAGAAGAACTCGCGTTGTCGGGCAGTAAACCTTCTGCTTCTATGCCGATTTCGTTGGCTGCAAAGTTGACGACCGTGAAAATCAACGTTACGGAAACAGATCGTTCGGTGAATATTCTCGTTTTTTGCGACGGCAAAGAACTGTTGAACGTCACGGATAGCGATAAGGCGTTTTTGGGCGGCGGTGCGATTTCCCTTTCGTATATGGGAGCGGGCGGAATGGCGATCGGCGCGAAAGATTGCGTTGACGAAAATTATCAAGCGCCTGAAGCCTTGGGACTTACGATTTACGATCAGCCGAACGTGACTGTTTGGGAGAACGGCGAGTTGGATTTGCTTTCCGATTTTAACAATACCTGGACGGGAAGAGAACGTATTTTTAACGTTAAAAAGGACGACAAGGGATACGTGTTCGAATCGAAAAACAATCCGGAAGAACCGCAGGACGGCGTGACCGAATATCAGGCGGTATATAAAGATAAAATTTTTAAAAACGTGCAAGCGGAATATACGTATAATCAACTGTCCAACGGCGAATGGACGATGTTTTGGTTGCGTTGCGTCCCCGAAAACTCGACGGACGTTTCGATCTGGGGAAATAAGAAAACGGGGCAAAACACGAACGGGTATTCCATGTTGATTACGGCGGACGGATACGTTCAGATTCATAAATGGTCGGACGGCGCGCAGATCTGGCTGAACGGACAGGGAACGAAACTGTCGGGACAGATCGCCGCTATGTTCAATGATCCAACCGCGACGATTCAAGTAAAAACGAGTATCGAAGAGGTTGAGGTCGGCGGTAAATCTACGATCGAATTCCGTATCAGCATAAACGGCAGTTCGACGATCGTCGTACAGGATTCGGACACTCCCTATCTCAATGCCGGATATATCGGCATGCAGGGTTATGCGACCAATAATAAAATCGATTCCATTCGTTTGCTTTCGGCAAAAGTGACGACCGAACTTTCTTTGTAAGTTTGCCGATACGTCGAAAAGATAAATGAGGAGAAAAGAGGAATGAAAAGAAAAAGAATCGTATTATTGTCTTTGATATGTTGCTTTGCTTTTTGTGCGATATTGTCCGTTTCGACGGCGTTTGCGGGAGCGAACGGAACGATCACGACCGGCGACGAGATGATTTCCTCCGGAAAATTATACAACTCGCTGACTGCAAACGGTAGCCGATTGACGTCTTTTAACGGCGTCGTTACGTCCAGCGGCGACGGGCATATGATTTACGACGAAGAAACGGAAGGCGTCGATATCGATATTCGTATCACGTCCGGAACGAGCGTCTTTTTCGTGCTTCGCGCAACCGACGAAAAAGCGATTTGGGACGGCGGACGCGGCTATTTTTTGATGGCGAATAAAATCGATACGAGAACGGAACTCCAACTGTTGAAAGGGGCTTTGGACGGGAATTCGTTTACTTCTATCGGACGAGTCGTTTCGACGATAAATCTTTTCGACGGCGAAAAGCACAATATTCGTTACGTATCGAACGATACGAACGGAAAAGTCCTGCTTAGTTTTTCCGTTGATAAAAACGAGTTGATTACGGGGGAGGATGCGGAAAACGTATTCCCCGTTAAGGGATCGCATTATTTGATGTGCTCCGGCTCGTCGAACAGTATGTATAAGCTTTACGCTTCCGACGGCGAAGACGTCGATGTTTCGGAAGCGGAATACGTTACGCTTACCTCCAAGACGATGCTGGCAAAAGCCGGCAATTGGTCGCTTGACGGGGCGTTGACGGAATCGGGCGTTTGCGTTTCGGGAACGCGCGATCAATCCGTTGCGATGTTTACGCGCGAACTGAAAAACGTCGTTTATTCTTTTGATATCAAATTTGAAGATATGGGCTCGAATTGGGTTGCGCTTTACCTAAACGCCAATAAAGCGGACATGCCTTGGAACAGCGGTTTCCGTTCGGTCATGCTTTTCTTCAGAGAGAATTCGATATCCATCGAGTATTGGGAACCGCAACAGATTATAGCGTCCGTAGACCTTGCCGAAAAGAAAATTTCTCTCAAAGAGAAAATTCATGTAGAAACGGGTATGTACGAGGTAAAGTTGAGTACGGGGACGTATACGTATATCAAACTTGCCGTTAACGGACAGGAATTATATCATGCGCCGATTTTGACGTCGAACGTTTCGTTGGGCGCAGGGTATTTTGCGTTCGTCAATTACGGCATGGCGAAATATACGATGTACGCGACGGAAAACGAGGTCGATTCTTTGCCGTCAGCAAGCGACGGAGTGAAAGTCAATCGTTCCGACGAGTCCGATTTGACGAATGAAATTTCCGTAGAAGATTGGGCGATTATCGCGAACAGTTTCGATCCGTACTATTCCGTGACCGACGGCTTGATGAAAGCGGAGAACAAAGGGTATCTTACCTATAAAAACAGCGTGAATTTTGAAAAACTGACTTTCGGTATTCGCTTCGAGGAAGCAGATAAACCCGGACAATTTGCCGAGTTCGCATTCGGAAAAAAACGTCAGAATTCCATTGTCGACGCTAAGTTGGCGGACGATTATACGAATTACGGGTATATGATTCGCATCGCGCCTTCGGGATCGGTTACGTTGGTGAAAACGGATACCGGCGCGAATATGTTTACGTTGATGAATTATGACTGCGCGAACGATTTCGGAATATCCTTTGACGATTGCGAGTGGCATACCTTTACGATATACCGTTCTTTCAAAAACGAACAAATGGAAATATCGTTGTTCGTGGACGATTCAACGTACGGCTATTCCGCGACGGATACCGATTATTATGCTCCTAATTATCCGTTGGACGGATTCCTTTCTTTCGGCAATACGACAAACGGCAGCGCGTATTATGTAAAAGATATTCGTTTTTCGGGAACGGAAACGGACGTTGCTTCTTCTCTGAAAGCGGATGCCGTCAACTTTGTTTCTTACTTCGAGGAGAATGACGAAAGATACGTTTACTTCTGCTTTGACAGTGCTTCGTATACCACGAAATGGGTGGAAATTTATGCTTCCGATAAGACTTGTGCGGAAACGGAGTTGCTCGGCAGAGTATATCCGAAAAATACCGTATTTGATCTGAGCGATTACGAAGGGGAATACGTTCTTGTAAAATCGGTCGGCTTTACAGAGGCGGGAAGCAAGATCGAATTGCTGAAATTGGAAAAAGAGTTGCCCGAATATGAGGATACGTCTTCCGTGCGTCGTATCGCGATTAAGAGCAGCGCGGACGGAGCATACTTCGTATACGAAGGAACGGACGAGATATTTACGCCCGTCGGCGGTAATTATATGGGATTGCGCGGCGGCGATCATTCGACGTTCGACGCGGAAACGACTTTTACCGAAGCGGATTACGATCCCGTGAAGACGGAAGCGATGATTCGCGCTCTCAGTAAAAACAACGGCAACGTGCTTCGCGTGTTTTTGATCGGTCGTACGGCAACCAATCCCGGGATCAGCGGCGATTCCGCATACGATATCGACGACGAAACCTATTATTACGAAGGACTGTATAAGCCGTATATGGAAAACGTAGTCCATTTCTTACGCACGGCGCAGAAATACGGCGTATACGTCATGCTTACGCTCGGAGACGCGGACGTTCCCTCTAACGATTATTATATGAAGTTACAGGGCGGCGCTTCGTTATCGCGAAATTATATGTATTTCGACGCGAGAGGAGTTAATGCGCGCAAGACGTACGCGAAAAATGTCGTATCTTATTTGAAAACGTTTGCGCCCGACTGCATGAGCGGTATCTTTTCCGTTGAATTACAAAACGAATTCGCGGTCTATACCGATCAATGGCCGTTTAATCAAACTTCGGGTAACGTGACGCTTGCCAACGGAAAAACGTACGATATGGGTGACGCGGATTCTCGCGAGGCTGCGTTCAAAGAGGGCGTCGTTTACTATATCAACCAAGTTTCCAGCGGTATTAAATCGGTTGATTCGAACGTTCTCGTAAACGAGGGGACGTTTACTCGTAACATTGTCGGAAATAACCGCGTTTACGGAATGCAGGGAATTGTTTCGGGCGATTATCGGATACCTGCGACTTTCGATATTTATCTCAGTACCAATATCGATTTCCTCGACGTGCATATTTATTATGCGAATACTTCCGGCAATACCGTGATCAATTCTTTTGCAGACGATCTTACCTACATGAATTTTTGGACGGACGACGTGCGGGAATTGCTGAAATCGAAATGTATTTTTATGGGCGAATTCGGCCCGAACGCACGTGTTTTCCGTTCGATGGAAGAGGCTGAAAGCGTGTGGACGGAAACGGTACGGCTTGCTACGGAGAGCGGCTTCAGGGGATTTGCCGTGTGGACGTTGGAATCGCATAACCAAACGGAATGTTGGAACGTGCTTGCGGACGACGGGAAATTCGATCTGTTCCGTCAACTCGTTCGTATTCATATGGGCGTGGAAAACACGGACGGGATTACGGCTGCAGACGTGACGCTTAATCTCGGCGAGACCGTTTTATCGCCGATCAAGAATCTTTTAGACGGCGATAAGGTAACGTATACGGTGAACGGGGTAGATTACGAAGAATTGCCTTCCTTTGAAGAGTCGGGCGTTTATATCGTAGAATATCTTGTGGAAAGAAAATATGCGGACGATAAGCGCGGTAGTTTTACGGTTACGGTGAACGGAGCCGAGCAGTCCGAAAGCGGTTGCGGCGCTTCGATTGAGGCGATTACGTGGCTTTGTCCTCTTATGTTCGCGGCGGCGCTTGTTTTGCATAAACGCAAAAAGGAACGTGCCGCATAACGAGAAATCGGTTTATCGGAGAAAATACCATGTTTGAAAATATCAAAAAATACGTAGCGTATCTGCTTGTTGCGGTTTGCGTTGTTTCGATGATCGTCAAAGTGACGGACGGGAGCAATGCGAAACAAATCGTTATTTCTTTTTGGGGAACGAATCTTCCGTATCAATACGCTTTGGAAGCGGTTGCGGAAGAATATAACGACTTGCAGGACGAGTACGAGGTTCGCGTGGATAAACAGGACGCCGGGAACTATCGTACGTGGATGGGCGCTCGGCTTGCCGGCGGCAACGCGTCGGATTTGTTGGCGACGACGATCGTTTACGCGAATACCGATGCTTCCAACGGCTATCTTTACGATCTTTCCGACGCATTGTCGAAGCCGAATCCGTACAGCGAATCGGGCGTGCCGTGGGCGGAAGATTTCAGCGGAACGTATCTTACGCAGGTCGCTTATGCAAACGATACTTCGAAGTTTTATTGTGTTCCGACCCAAACGGTATCCGTGCGAATCATGATCAATAAAGAGATTCTTACGGAACAGGGGATCGAGATCCCGGATGAAAACTGGACGTTTTCCGATTTTCGTCGTATTTGCGAGAAATTGGAGTCGGTTGGGTATACCGCGATGGAAATCGCCAACGCGAAATTCATCAATTATATGGTCAGTTGGATTATCGATATTATGATGGCGCAACTGAAATACGACGATATTCTTAGGTATGACGTTAACGGAAACGGTCAGGTGGAAACGGAAGAAATCGTGCGCGCGTTTCTTTCGGGAGAAGAACCGTTGAATCTCTCGAACGATATCGACTTTAAAGAAACGATGACGTTTTTGAAAACGTGGTCGAAATATTGGGGGAGCGGTTTCAATTCGCGCGGAGACGCTTCGGAAAACTTTCTCCGTCAATCCGTTCCCATGTATTTCAGCGGTTCGTGGGGCGTATCCGGCGTAGAACTTACGCTTAATAACCAAAATCCGGAAGCGGATAAGACGAATGCGTACGAGTTGTTCGATTATGTTTCTCTGCCGTTCCCTCGTTTGGAGAAAGAAACGTATATCGACGAGAATACGACGGTTACGTTTACCAACCTGAAAGAAGGGTTACCCTTGCAAGAGTTGGGTGAACCGTCCGGGTGTTTCTGTATTCCGCAATCGACGGTGGATAACGGGAAATTGGAAGGAGCGTTAGACTTTTTGCAATATTTAACTTCTGCAAAAACGGCTTCGTATATGGCGAATGCCGCGTACGAAATCCCCGTGACGAAGAACGTGCAGGTTAACGAAAAAATGTACGATTTTCTTGCCCTCGAAAACAGCGAGTCCATTCGTATGCGGTTCAATCTTTTGAACCTTTCGGACGGCGTTGCGGAGGAATATCATTTTAAGCAAGTGCAGTTGTATTTGATGGACGATATTTCGTTGACGACGCTTTGTAAAAACGTGCAAAACAAATATTTGGAAGTGACGGAACTTCTGCGCGACGATAACGGTTGGGAGTGGTGATCATGAATAAGAAAGAAAAAAATGTGTTGAAAAAGATCAATTTTGCGCCTTATCTCATGATTTTGCCGATCATGATTCTGCTTGCGATTTTTGCGTTTTATCCGATTATTCTGTCTGTTTTGAAATCTTTTTACAGATGGTCGGGGACGTTTGACAGCGAGAACGGGTTTAACGAGTTTATCTTTTTGAAAAATTACATCGATCTTTTCTCGGACGAGATCTTTTTACAGTCTTGGTTGAATACGCTGTTTTTTACCGTAACCGGTGCGGTTATCAATCTCGTGTTCCCGTTCCTTTGCGCATTACTGATTTTTTCGTTGAATAACGAAAAAGTATCTTATCGTTGGCGCGTCGCTTTCGTTGCTCCTATGGTTGTGCCGTCGATGGTTATTTTCCTCTTGTGGCAATTTATTTACGACGTGGACGTCGGTGTGGTGAACAATGTTTTGAGTATTCTGGGAATGAATAAAGTGGATTTGCTCGGCAACCCTTCGTCCGTGAAATGGGCGATTCGTTTTATGGGGTTTCCTTGGGTCGGCGGTACGTATCTTCTTATTTATATCGCAGGTCTTTCCGGAATCGACAATTCTCTTCGCGAGGCGGCGCGGATCGACGGAGCGGGGGCGTTGCGAACGGTCTTTTTCATTGATATCCCGTTGAGTACGCCGCAGTTTAAAATGGTATTTACGCTTTCCGTTATCGGGGAAATTCAGGATTTTGTCAAAATTCAAACGATTACGGAAGGCGGTCCCGGATACAGTTCTTACGTGCCGGGATTGTATATGTACAAAACGGCGTTCGATTCCAACGAATACGGTAAGGCGTGCGCGATCGGCGTAACGATGTTGCTCGTCATGTTGCTTTGTTCTTTCCTTATTAACAAATTGTTTAAAACAGAGGAGGTGGACTGATGTCGGCGAAAAAAACGCATAAGTACAAACATATCGTTGTGAATATTATATTGGCGGTGTTCCTCCTTTTTACGCTTATTCCCGTATACGTAATGATCGTCAATTCGTTCAAGACGCAAAATCAATTGCTCGATAACGTGCTTTGGTTTTCTTTTCCGCTGTATTTTCGAAATTATGCGGATGCGTTTAATCGCATTTTTCCGTATATTTGGAATTCCGTTACGGTTTCCGTCGTTGCGACGGGCGGAATTACGGTGCTCGCCGGTTTGACGGGGTATGCGTTTGGACATTTTGAATTTAAAGGGAAAAAGATACTCTTTACGTTGATTATCGTCAATATGATGATTCCGAGCGTTTTAACGCTCGTACCGAGTTATTTGGTCGTGGTGAATCTTCATTTGTATAATACGCAGTTTGCGTTGGTGTTGCCCTATCTCGCAACGGGATCGGTGATGGGAATCTATCTTGTCAGAGGGTTTGTCGAACAACTCCCGAAAGCGGTGTTCGAGGCGGCGAAGATCGACGGAATCAACGAATTTCAATGTTTTATCTATATCGGTATGCCGCTGATTAAGACGATACTGACCACCGTTTCCATTCTTGCGTTGCTTAACGTTTGGAATGATATCGTGTGGCCGATGCTGGTATTGGACAGCGATTCGATTAAAACAATACCTTTGGGGCTTTTGGAATTCAATCAACAGCAAGGGACGAATAAGGGCGCGTTGTTTGCCGGATACATTCTTGCTTCCGTTCCGTTGTTGCTTTATTTTGTGTTTAATCTCAGAAGTTTTATGGACAGTCTTGTGGAGGGCTCGATCAAATGACGGAAAAATTTATTCCGATGGGATTTCAATATTACCGAGCGCCGACGCCTGCTCGTTCGGAGTGGGAACGGGATTTGGCAAATATCGCTGCGGACGGGTACAATACCGTCAAATATTGGATACAATGGCGTTGGAACGAGCCGCGGAGAGGCGAATACGATTTTTCGGATATCGACGAATTGATGGCGCTTGCCGAAAAAAACGGGTTGAAAGTGGTACTGAACGTGATTTTAGAGGTTTCTCCCGTTTGGTTGACGAAGCAATATCCGGACAGCGTGATGATTTCTTCTCGCGGCGAACGCGTGAGCGGTTATGCTTCGGAATGTCGTCAGATAGGCGGCGCGCCGGGTCCGTGTTATCATCACGAGGAGTCTAATCGACTGAAAGAAGCGTTTTTGACGGAATGCGTCAAACGGTACGGAAAACACCCTGCTCTTTTATTGTGGGACGTTTGGAACGAACCCGAATTGACGGAGGGAATCTACCGCGAGCCGAAAGCGGAAACGCTGCTTTGTTATTGTGAAAATTCCGTAACGGAATTCGGGCGGTGGCTGGAACGAAAATACGGAAAGATCGAAACACTTAATCTGGTTTGGGGTAGGTGTTATACGGGGTTTGATGAGGTCGAACCGCCGAAACAACACGGAACGACGGGCGATATGATCGATTGGCGATTGTTCTTTTGCGATACGATTACGCGAGAATTTGCGAAACGCGTCGAGATCGTAAAACGATACGACAAAGCGCATCTCGTGATGTGCCATACCGTACCCATTCCGCTGTTTAACAGCATTACTTGTTGCAGCGACGATTTTTCGATCGCGCAATACGGAGATATCATCGGAAACAGCGTCGGATCGAATCCGATGGTGGCGGATTTGCTGAAAAGCGTGGCGAACGGAAAAGATATCGTCAATGCGGAGATCCATGCTTGTTACGGTAGTTCGCTCAACGGTTTCCGTATGCCGGACGTTAACGATATGCTCCGTCATGTTTTTATTCCGCTTGTGCACGGCAGTAAGGGGTTTTTATATTGGCAATATCGTCCCGAATTGCTCGGGAACGAAGCGCCTGCGTGGGGAAACACCGCGCTTGACGGCGGCAATACGCCTTGGAACGAACTTGCCAAGAAAATGCATCGGCTGCTTAGGGAATACCGCAAGCAGATTACGGCGTACGTTCCGCCCGAAAAGGAGATCGCCATATACTTGGATAAGGCGAACGAAATTTATTCTTGGGCGGCTTCGCGCGATACGAAACTGTTTGCTTCTTCGATCACCGGCGCATACGATTTGTTTTATCGCAACAATTACGCGGTCGATTTTATAGACGGAAAAGGCATTTTGGACGGAAAACTTTTCGATTATAAAGCAGTGTATTTCCCCGGAGTATTCCTCTTTGACGAGGAAAAGACGGAAAAATTGGTTGCGTACGTAAAAGCCGGCGGTACGGCGATTATAGAGGCGCTGTTCGCTTGCGAAAACGAAAAGACGGGACGGCATTGTACTAATATTCCGGGGTGCGGTGTGGCAGAGTTGCTGCATAAGCGGATTGAAAAGATTTATTCGAGCACGATGATCGAAAACGGGTATGACGGAAAGGTGTTTGCGGCAGAGGACGGAGAACGAGTCGAAATGTTTGACGGCGATCGGACGCTTTGCGGCGGAAAGTATCTGCTGACGTACACGGGCGAAACGGGAAAAACGCTTGCCGTTTTTTCGCAAAACCGCGTTGCCGCGGCGGAATATGCGCTGGGCAAGGGCAGAATCGTGGATATCGCGACTCTTTTTGCGTACGGTTACGGATTATCTCAAAACGAAAATAATTTGTCGTGGATCAGAAAGATTGTCGGAGAACCGCGTTCGGAGTTTTCCGCGTTGCCGTTCGGTTTGCGCG
>CAYRPB010000020.1:0-18379 GCA_964426105.1 uncultured Clostridia bacterium
CAAACTCACTCCGAGCAGCAAAAGTTCCCAAAATTGCATAAAATCTCCTCTCGGCATTATGCCGATTTTTGTCCGAAAAAATACCGACCGTAAATCCGAACGAAACCCCGACCGCAAACCGATCTTCATTCTTTTCGTTACAAAAATCATATCATTCTACGGTCGAAATGTAAAGTATTCTCTCTCCTCTTTCCCTTTCGAACATTCAAAAAAACATTTTCTAACAAATCAACAACAACGTTCCAGCCGTCACCAACAGCAAGCCGAAAAACGCCCGTTTCGTCAGGCGTTCTTTCAAAAATATTCGGGAAAAAGCACACGTAAACAATATACTCAATTTATCGATCGGCACGACGCCACTTGCCGGTCCCGTTTGTAATGCTCGGTAATAACACAGCCAACTGACACCCGTCGCAATGCCAGAAAGGCAAATAAAAATCAACTCGCGAAGTTCGAGTGCTTTTATCGTACTTTGTTTTCTTTCGATAAAGACCATCGCCCACGCAGTAACGGCAACGACATCCGTCCGCAACGCGGTTGCATAATCGGAATTAACGCCGGCAACCCCGATCTTTCCGAAGATTGCGGTCAACGCCGCAAATACGGCGGATCCGACCGCAAAAAACAGCCATCCGCGCCGTTTTACGCCGAACAGGCGCCGCGTTCGTTCTTGCGGTACCATCAACAGAACGCCGAGCGAAATTCCGAGCAATCCGACAATCCCGTACCAGGTAATCCGTTCTTTCAAAAACAAAACGGCAAACAGAACGGTAAGAACGGTGCTCGCTTTATCGACGGGAACGACTTTATTGATCTCTCCGATCCGAATCGCACGATAGTAACAGAGCCAGCTTGCACCCGTAGAAACTCCCGAAAGCACCAAAAAAAAGAGAGTTCGACCTTGTATGATTTCTCCACCGACGCCCGTCGCAAACACAATCGCCCAGGAAAAAATAAGAACGACAAGCGTTCTGATTGCCGTTGCTAAAGTCGAATCCGTCTTCTTCATTCCGACCTTTGCCAAAACGGAAGTGACTCCCGCAAATACAGCCGAACCGATCGCGTCGATAATCCACATTATTTTCCTCCAAAGCAAAAAAGGCGCAACCTTACACCCTTCGCTTTTTATTCGTTTCCGTCCCTCTCTTTGATTACGACGTTTCCGCAAAGATATTCTGAATAAGAATAAGAAGTTTTCCCCTTAAAACTTTTATCGAACGGACTGACCGTAAAGAGTGCGGGATAAACGCCCGTTAAACGACCGCTGAACCGCGTGAATTTATTTCTGCCTAAATTTACGATTACATCCACGTCTTTTTCGTAAAAGGCTCGAATTTTCCGTTTTACCTCGTTGATATTTCCGTTTGCTTTAATCATACGGAAATATTACCCGTTTTACACGAGAACTATACGCGAAAACAAAAAATTTTAGAAAGAATCGTCGTTATCTTCGTCCTCGGACTCTTCCTCTTCGTCGTCCTCTTCAAAATCAGACTCGTCGATCTCCGGAATATCAAAATCGTCCGGTTCGGAATCTTGATACTCGATATCGTCCTCTTCCTCTTCGTCGTCAAAGAGCGCGTCGCCTTCTTCTTCGGCAAGTTGAGAGAGCGAAAGCATTTCTTCGCTGTCCTCGTCTACCTCGTCAACGTCGTCGTCCAAGTAATTACGCCACTCCTCGTCTTTATCGAGATCGATTTCGTCCTTTTTGAATTCAAGTTCCTTTCTGCACTGCTCGCACATTTCTTCGTTATCTTTGATATAATTCTGCTTGCAAATAGGACAAAGTTCCAACGCTACCTCTTCATCGTCGTCGTCCACCGCAAAAACCAATTGCGGTCCCATTTTCAACTCCGCTTTGCACACGTCGCAATACTCTTGACTTTTATGGATATAATTTAATTCACATCTCGGACATTTAATGTAATCGCCTGCCATATTGTTTCTCCGTCGGGCGATAATCGCCCCTAATTTCGTAACTGCATTACATTATATGGTAAGTTCCCGATTTTGTAAACTGTTTTTTACACAATTTTTCCTTTTTTCAAAATTTTTTTCGGTAAGTTTCGCGGAATACCGCTTTATCGACAATCCTCGCAAGCATTTCGCTGCCCGACCTTTTTCCCAAACACCCGTCACCCTTCTTTTTCACCGCATACAGTCCGCATTTTCCGGGCAGAAAAAAACGGAAACCGTTTCCGATTTCCGTTTTTACGTCTATTGACGAAATTAGTCTTCCAAATCTTCGATGCGCTCTTTCGCCTCTTGCAAACGCCACATCAAATTGTCGTCGCGATTAGCTTTCAGCATGGTCTGCTGCGTTTCGGTCAACGCTTCCAAAGCCGCCTCTGCATCTGCTACCAACGTTTTATGCGCGGCGAGCGTATCTGTCGTAATGTCTTTATACGGCGTTTCGGAAAGTTTCATAAAGACCTCCGTCGCTTCGAGAACCGCCTCGGCATTGGTGAGAAGTTCGTAAGCGGAATCGCTTACTTTCTTCTGCAACGAAGCGTCTAACGCCGCGTACGCATTGCGAGCCGCAACGACGTCCTCATTGTAACGCTTACCGTTTTCGTCCGTTAACCATTTGCCGTCGTCGTCGCGAGAGAACCGAATACTCGAAGAAGAAATCTTATTCAAATAGATTTCAACCAACGCAACCTTGTCATCGTCCGAACGCTGTCCGACAAACGTCCCTTTCACGTCCGCGGGATCTGCATCCGCTACGGGCGTCGCGCTCAAATAATGAACGTAACTCTGTCCGATATCCGTCGTGTTCACGTAGAAGATCTTGTCCTCTACCGCTTCGGGTTTATACCAAGTGGTAGAAACCGTATCGTTGGAAAGAATCTCTTCCTCCCCCTCTCCGTTCGTCGCAACGCGTGCGAGATAGGAAGAAGAAGTGACGTAATAAGCATAGCCGTCTTTCAAGAAGAGCAACGTGGAAACGTCCGCTTGCGCGACGATTTCATACTTGGTCATCTCTTGAGAAACCATATCGTATTTCGCGAGGAACGTCTTTTCGTTCAACGTAACGGAAGCATACGCTTCGTTCGGCGAAAGGACGATCGCAGAAGCCGTAGCGGCGGTTGCGTCCTCTAACTTAACCGCACCCTCTAGCGAACCCTTTGCAAGTTCGCTCGTCTTAATCGCATACGTCTTTACGTCCGAATCGGCGGCTCTGGTTACGGTGTAAAACACGTATTCGCCGTTCGTTGCGGTGACCGCATACGTGACGTCCGAAGTCGAACCCGCTTCGCCCGTCCAGTTTTTGCCGGAAGCAAGCAACACGGGGGCTTCCGCGCCTGCCGTATAAGCGTAAAGTTCGTTGTAAGTTTCGTTGGATTCGGTAATCTCGTTCTTAACCGTTTTGGTATAAAGAGCGGTCAACGTACTTGCTTGCGCCGAATCGGTGTAAGATACGGAAGCAACGTCCTGTACAGCCGTCGTTTCTTTCATCGTCGCCGTATCGTAGCACATAACGGAAGTAACGGTTTCTCCGTCCTCGTTTTTATCGTGCGCGTTCGTGTAGACGAGATAAACCTTGCCGCCTACTTCCGCGAAGCGATAAACCGTCGAATTTCCGTTCACACGCGTGAACAGCACGGTTTCCGAACCGTCCAACTTCGTCTTGTAAAATTCAAGATAACCCGTCGCGATCGCACCGGAAGTATCTTTCTCCGTAGACGGAGTCGCATAATAAACGTAGTCGCCGTAAATCGTGATGCCGGAGGTATAATCGCCTGCGGTCATCAACTTGGGAACGACGATCTCCGTCGTAGCGAGATCGTTCTTTTTCGCTACGACGAGGCTGCCCGTAACGGGCGTGCCGAAATCGTTTTTCTCGGTATAATCGGCAACACCGTTGATAAAGTAAACGTATTCGCCTTTCTCAACCAAAAAACCGCCGTTTGAGGTCACCTCTCCGCCGGCAACCATGGAAACTTTCCAAGAAGAAATTCCGTTGCAAGCAACCGCTCCCAACGCCATGACTGCGGCAAGGAGAATCAGACCGATTGTTCCGAATGTCTTTTTCATAGCCAAAAAAGCTCCTTCAATCATAAAAGTATTTTTTCCACAATATAATTTAGCAGGAGAACCGCAAAAGGATTCTCTCTATTATTATAAAGGTATTATAAAGGAAACACCGCTCGATTGCAATCGAACGGAGAGAAAATTTTCCGCAGGACGCATTTATGGATAAATTCGGGCTCTTCAAATTACTGTCTTCCGCCTTTAATCTCTTCGAAGAAAAGAAAAGGGAAGAACAACCGCCCCTTTCCCCGTCGGGAGAAAAGGAGAAACCGCAAAAGCCGTCCGTACGGGCAAGCGCGACCGCCGATATCGTGGCGCGCCAACGCGCACTCGAAGAACGCGTACGCAAAAACAAACCCTTTGAATAAAAAAGCAGGTGTGAAAACCTGCCTTTTCCGCTTGGTTAACGCTTCGAGAACTGCGGTGCTTTACGTGCTTTCTTCAAGCCGTACTTCTTTCTTTCCTTCATTCTGGAATCTCTGGTAAGATATCCAGCCTTTTTAACGGTGGGACGAAGTTCGGGCTCTGCCAGAATCAACGCGCGCGCAATGCCGTGTCGAATCGCACCCGCTTGGCCGGTATATCCGCCGCCGCAAACGTTTACCATCACGTCGTACTTCCCTTCGGTTTCGGTTAAAACCAGAGGTTGACGAACGATCAGTTTCAACGTTTCCAATCCGAAATATTCGTCGATGGTCTTCTTATTGATCACGATCGCGCCTGCGCCGCCCGGAATCAGACGGACTCTCGCAATCGCTTTCTTTCTTCTGCCGGTTCCCCAATACTGAACCTTCTTTTTCGTATTTTTTACTGCCATTTTCTTCCGGCTCCTTTTATACTAATTTAAGAACTTCGGGCTTCTGCGCCTCGTGATTGTGATCGGGGCCGCGGAATACTTTGAGCTTTTTGAGCGTCGCTCTTCCCAAACTGTTCTTGGGAAGCATTCCCTTAACCGCTTCGTACACGGCGACGTCCGCCTTGTCCTCCATCAACTTCTTGTAAGAAATCTCTTTCAAGCCGCCGATGTGTCCGGTATGATATCTGTAAATTTTATTCTCCAACTTTTTGCCGGTCAAGACTACCTTATCGCAGTTTACAACGATAACGAAGTCACCTGTGTCGACGTTCGGTGTGAAAGTCGGTTTATTCTTTCCGCGAAGAATTGCCGCGACTTTGGAAGCGAGTCTTCCGAGAGGAATTCCTTCCGCGTCAACCACATACCATTTTCTCTCGACCGTTTGCGCATTTGCCATGTAGGTCTTCATTCTTTCTATTACTCCTTAATGATTTCTGCCGACGGATTCGGTCAATCCGTTCAAACCGCAGGGGGCTAGTCCGCAGTTTTTATCCGCCCGTTAAACACACATAACATTTTAGCAACTTTATCCGCTTTTTGTCAAGTTTTTTTCTTAATATTTTTAAAATCGTCGCAAATAGACGGAAAAAGAACGCCCTCTACAAGATATTGTGTTCTCCGTAACACACCGAAACGAGGCAAAGCCCCTTTGCCGGCATGGTTTTCCCGGCGAGCGAGCGATCTTTCCGAGCAAGGATCGCTTCGCATTCCGACGGCGTCAGCGTATTCATCGCCGCCGAAAGAAGCGTGCCCGTCAAAATACGCACCATGTGATAGAGAAAGCCGTTCCCCGTCACCGAAATCGTCAAATCGTTATCGTGTTCGGTAATATCGATCGAGTAGATCGTGCGAACGGTGTTTTTCACGTCCGAGCCGCTCGCGAGAAAGCAAGAAAAATCGTGTTGTCCGACGAAAACCGCGGCGCATTTTTTCATGTTATTGATATCGAGTTCGCCGTAAACGCGCACGGCGAACCGCTCTTTCAACGGAAGTTCTACATTCGAACGGTAAAGCGAATAAGCGTACGTCTTTCTCTTCGCGCTCTTCACCGCATGGAAATCCGAACCGACCATGCGAGATTCCAACACGCGAATATCCGACGGCAAATAAAAATTGAGTGCCGGCGCGATTTTTTCGGGCGGAATCATACATTCGGTGTCGAAATGCGCGATCTGCGCCAAAGCATGCACGCCTGCGTCCGTTCTGCCGCTCCCAGTCACGACGACGCGCTCTTTCGTCAACAGAAAGATCGCCTGATTCAGCCGTTCTTGTACGGTAACGGCGTTTTTTTGCACCTGCCAACCGGCATATCGCGTTCCGTCATACTGCACCTTTAACGCAACTCTCATAACAATACTACCCCCGTAATCAAGCCCGCCACCAAGAGAATCGCGATCAAATCTCTCCAACCGAACTTTAATTTTTTATATTTCGTGCGATTTTTACTCCCTGCATAACAACGCGCATCCATGGCGTCTCCCAATTCATCCGCCCGACGAAACGCGCTGATCAAAAGCGGAATCAAAATAGGAATCATCGCTTTCGCGCGTTTGAATAAATTACCGGACTCGAAGTCCGCCCCGCGCGCCTTTTGCGCCCGAATGATCCGATCGGTTTCGTCCATCAACGTGGGGATAAAACGTAGCGCGATGGACATGATCAGCGCAAATTCGTGAACGGGAAATTTTACCCATTTTAAGGGCGTCAGCAAACTTTCGATCCCGTCCGAAATACCGACGGGCGTCGTCGTGAGCGTAAGCAAGGACATTCCGAGCACGATCAACACGATACGGCACGTAACGAACGCCGCCGTCAAAAGTCCGCCGTCCGTAATTTTAATAAACCGCCATTCCCATAAGACCGTTCCGCTTTGATTAAAGAAAATCTGCAAAACGGCTGAGAAAATCACGAAAAACAAAACGCCGCGAATACTCCTTAATACGCGCCAAAAGGAAACGCGTGCCACCAGTACGGAAACGAAAATGAATCCCGCCAGCAACAAAAACGCCCAAAAATGATATTCGCCGACCAAAAACACCGCGACGATAAAGGCAATGGAAAGGAGAATCTTGACGCGCGCGTCCAATTTATGGAGAAAAGAATTTCCCGGATAATACTGACCGAACGTTACGTCTTTCATTTCGATCCTCCGTAAAGCCCGACGACTTTTTTCGCAAAATCTGCAACGGTAAAATCCGTATCGATCGCAATCTCGACTCGGCTTAAATCCTGTTTCAGCCACCCCGTTACGGGCAAATCCAACCCTAACCGCACCAAATCTTCCGCGTTCTCCGAAAACAGTTCGCGCGGCGTAGCGACGCGGAACACCGAACCGTGATCGAATACGGCGACGCGAGAAGCGTGCTCCGCAACGTCGTCCATATCGTGCGATATGATGACGACGGTTTTCACGAACGAACGGTGTAACGCGTGAAGTAAGGCGAAAAATTCTTTTTTCCCTTGCGGATCAAGTCCGGCGACCGGCTCGTCCAAAACCAAAATCTCGGGTTTGGTGACGATAACGCCGGCGATCGCCGCGCGACGCTTTTGTCCCCCCGAAAGTTCGAAAGGCGACTTTTCCCGATAAATTTCATAGGGAAGTCCGACGGTTTCCAACGCCTCTTTCACGGCGTTTTCGGTTTCTTTTGGCGATAATTTGTAAAAATTCTTCAACCCGAACGCCACGTCTTCCGCAACGGTTTCGGCAAATAACTGATATTCGGGATATTGGAACACCATGCCGACCTTGCTTCTCAACTCCTTGAAGTTGCATTTTTTATCCGTCAAATCATAATCGCCGACGGTCAGACTGCCGCAATTTTTTTCAACGCGGATCAAACCGTTCAAATGCTGCACGAAGGTGGATTTTCCGCTCCCCGTATGCCCGACGATCGCGAAAAATTCGCCCTCTTCCACCGTCAGATCGACGTCCTTTAACGCCCGAACCGCGAATTTGGTTTTTGCGCTGTACGTATAATTCAACCCTTTCGCAACAATTCGCATAATTCCTCCGACAGTTCTTCCTTAGACAACGTTTCCCTCGAAACGGGAACGCCGTTTTTTTTCAATATCCGCGCGATTTCGGCAGGAACGGGTAAACTCAACCCGTACGCCTCGGACAATTCCGCGCAACCGAAAACCGCGCGCGGCGTGCCGCTCAACACCACTCTTCCCTCGGACAAAACGATTACGCGATCCGCCGCCGCAACTTCGTCCATATAATGCGTAATGAGAATGACGGACATGCCGTTCTCCCGATTCAGCCGTTCAACCACGCTCATCACCTCGCGCCGTCCGCCGGGATCCAACATGGCGGTGGACTCGTCCAACACGAGAACTTGCGGCTGTACGGCAAGCACGCCTGCGATCGCAATGCGTTGTTTTTGTCCGCCCGACATGCGCGTCGGAGTGCTTTGGCGAAATTCTTCCATACCGACCGCTTTGAGCGCGAAATCGATCCGCTTACCGATCTCCTCGCGCGAAAGTCCGATATTCTCCGCGCCGAACGCAACGTCGTCTTCCACGATAGAAGCGACCAATTGATTATCCGGATTTTGAAATACCACGCCCACGCGCTTACGAATCTCGAACAAATCGGATTTGCTCGTCGTTTTCATGCCGTCCACAATTACTTCGCCCTTTGTGGGAAGAAGCAATCCGTTCATCAACTTGGCAAGCGTGGATTTGCCGCTTCCGTTACGTCCGATGACGGCAACGAACTCGCCCTCCTTTACGGTTAAATTCAATTCTTTCAATACGTCTTCTCCGTTCGCGCGATAGCGAAAGGAAAGATTCTCGATTTTAATTTCGCTCATTTTAATATCCTTTGTTCGTCTATTATACCAAAGTATCGAAAAACACGCAATCGAATAAGATAATTTGTGCAAAATTTTCGCGGAATCCTTGCTTTTTTCGCGTTAATTATATATAATGGGAACGTTAGAAAAAATATTTTCGGAGGATAAATATCGATATGGGCAAAAAAATGACGATCGACGGCAACACCGCCGCCAGCCACGTCGCTTACGCTTTCTCGGAAGTCGCCGCGATTTACCCCATCACGCCCTCTTCCCCTATGGCGGAAGTTGCGGACGAATGGTCGGCAACCGGCAGAGAAAACATGTTCGGTCAAAAATTAAGACTCGCCGAAATGCAGTCGGAAGCAGGCGCAGCCGGAGCCGTTCACGGTTCGTTGACGGCAGGTGCGTTGACCACAACTTACACCGCAAGTCAGGGATTACTTTTGATGATCCCCAACATGTACAAAATTTCAGGCGAATTGTTGCCGACCGTGTTCCACGTGAGCGCGCGCGCATTGGCTGCGCACTCTCTTAACATCTTCGGCGACCATTCGGACGTTATGGCGTGTCGCCAAACGGGTTTTGCGATGCTCGCTTCCGGCTCTGTTCAAGAGGTAATGGATCTCGCGCTCGTCGCACACCTTTCCACCTTGAAATCCAGAGTGCCTTTCTTGCACTTCTTCGACGGATTCCGCACCAGCCACGAAGTTTCTAAGATCGATGTCATCGACTATGAGGAAATGAAACCCCTCGTTGACATGAAAGACATCGAAGATTTCCGCGCTCGCGCGTTGAACCCCGAACACCCCGTTCAACGCGGTACGGCGCAAAACGCGGACATCTACTTCCAGAATCGCGAAACCGCCAACCGTTACTACAATGCTACGCCTGAAATCGTTCAGACCATGATGGATAAAGTTTCCGCGCTTACCGGAAGATCCTATCACCTGTTCGATTACGTCGGCGCACCCGACGCGGAAAACGTCGCGGTCATCATGGGAAGCGGCGCAGACGCGATCGAAGAAACCATCAACAAGATGAACAAAGAGGGACACAAGGTCGGCGTGATCAAGGTTCGTTTGTATCGTCCGTTCGCGATCGACGCGTTCATTGCGGCGATCCCCAAGACCGCGAAGAAACTCGCCGTCTTAGACCGTACGAAAGAACCCGGCTCTCTCGGCGAACCGCTGTATTTGGACGTTTGTTCCGCGCTTCTCGAAAAGGGCATGACGGACATCAAAGTTTACGGCGGCAGATACGGCCTCGGATCGAAAGAATTCAATCCCTCTATGGTATACGCGGTTTACAAGAACCTCGAACAGAAAGAGCCGAAGAACCACTTCACCGTCGGAATCTACGACGATCTCACCAACACCTCGTTGGATTTCTCCGAGCAGTATAATGCCGCTCCCGAGGGAACGATCAGTTGTAAGTTCTACGGACTCGGTTCGGACGGAACGGTCGGCGCGAATAAGAACTCCATTAAGATCATCGGCGATCATACCGATATGTATGCGCAAGGCTATTTCTTCTATGATTCCAAGAAATCGGGCGGCATCACCGTTTCGCATTTGAGATTCGGTAAAACCCCCATTCAATCCTCCTATTTAATCGACGCGGCGGACTTTATCGCTTGCCACAACCCGTCTTACGTAACGCGTTACGATATGGTAACCGATCTCAAAGAGAACGGCAAATTCCTTTTGAACGCTCCTTGGACGACGGTGGAAGAATTAGATCGCAATCTGCCTGCTTCCGTTAAAAACGCATTGGCGAAAAAGCATGCGGAACTGTACGTGATCGACGCGATCGCAATCGCCGGCAAACTCGGCTTGGGCGGAAGAACCAACACCATTTTGCAATCGGCGTTCTTCTTGATCAACGACAGCGTAATGCCCTATGCGGACGCGCAAGAATACATGAAGAAGATGGCGTATAAATCTTTCGCGAAGAAAGGCGACGCGATCGTTCAGATGAACTACAACGCGATCGAATCGGCGAAAGCGAACCTCGTTAAAATCGAAATTCCCGCGGCATGGGTGACCACGACCGAAGGCGCAGAACCGCTTGCCGTCAAAGGAACGGATTATTTCAAATCCATCGTTCACCCCGTTTTGGTACTCGAAGGAGACAAACTCCCCGCTTCCGCATTCAACGCGGACGGCACCGTTCCCACCGGAACGACGCAGTACGAAAAGCGCGGCGTTGCGGTTAAAATCCCCAAGTGGATTCCCGAAAACTGCATTCAGTGTAACCAATGCGCGTTCGTTTGTCCGCACGCTTGTATCCGTCCCGCAGTCAACGCAGTCGGCGCGGAAAAGCCCGACGGCTACGTAACCAAGCCCATGACCGGACTTCCCGGATACGAATTCAAGATTCAGGTTTCTCCCCTCGATTGCATGGGCTGCGGCGTCTGTGCGAACATCTGCCCGGGCATGAAAGGTCAGAACGCGCTCGAAATGGTTCCGTTGGCTTCCATCTGCGAGCAAGAAGAAATCAACTACGAATATTCCGAACAATTACCCGACGTCGATCTCTCCAAATTCAACAAGAATTCGGTCAAGGGCAGTCAGTTCAGCAAGCCGCTGTTTGAATTCTCCGGCGCATGCGCGGGCTGCGGCGAAACGCCTTACGTAAAGGTCGTAACGCAGTTGTTCGGCGATCGCATGATCGTTGCAAACGCGACGGGTTGCTCCTCTATTTACGGCGGTTCTGCTCCGACCTGCCCGTACACCACGAACAAAGAGGGACACGGCCCTGCTTGGGCGAACTCCCTGTTCGAGGATAACGCGGAATTCGGATACGGCATCAACCTCGCTTACGGTCAACGCCGCGCGAAAGTAGCGGAAAAGATCCAAAAACTCGCGGAAACCGCTCAGAGCGAAGAAATAAAAGCCGCCGCCAACGAATGGTTGGAAAACAGAAAGAACGCAGAGGGATCGAAAGTCGCTTCCAAGAAACTGGTCGCGCTGCTCGCGAAATGCGATAACTGCGGCTGTGATTCGGACGCGCTCGTCGGCGATATTCTGAAAGATAAGGACTGCCTCGTCAAGAAATCCATCTGGATCTTCGGCGGCGACGGCTGGGCTTACGACATCGGTTACGGCGGATTAGATCACGTACTCGCGCAAGGCGAAGACGTCAACGTACTCGTTTTGGATACCGAAGTTTACTCCAACACCGGCGGTCAGGCAAGTAAGTCCACTCCGACGGGATCGATCGCTAAGTTTGCCGCGGCAGGCAAGCGCATCAAGAAAAAGGATCTCGGTATGATGGCGATGAGTTACGGCTACGTTTACGTCGCGCAAGTCGCGATGGGTTCGGATAAGAACCAACTCATAAAAGCACTCGTCGAAGCGGAAAGTTACGACGGACCGTCCCTCGTAATCGCATACGCTCCCTGTATCAACCACGGTATCAACATGACGAAATCCCAGGAAGAAGAAAAGCGCGCGGTCGAGTGCGGATATTGGCAACTTTACCGCTATAATCCCGCTCTCATCGAAGAGGGTAAGAACCCGTTCAGCCTCGACTCCAAAGAGCCGTCCGGCGACTATCAAGCGTTCATTACCGGTGAAAACCGCTATGCCGCATTGATGAAAGCGCAACCGACGCTCGCTTCCGAACTCTTCCAAAAGACCGAAGCGGATTCCAAGGAACGCTACAACAACTATAAACACCTTGCGGGAAAAGAATAATTTTCCTTTCACAAAAAAATTTCAGGCTGCCGATCGGCAGCCTGATTTTTTTATCCGAATCATCAACGCTCTGTTTCCTTTTTAAATCGCTCGCACCGTTCGTCTCCCGTACTGTTCGGTCACTTTAAAAAAACCGACGAACGATTCAAAACCGTGTGTAACCGCCGCGCGCTTGGCGATTCCGAACGAAGAAAATGCCAGCCGTGCGGACAAACCGCACCCGACGTACGCTTCTCGCGGCGTATTGACGACGGACACGGCGACGCCCATTCCCCTTAAAAGATCGACAAAGCGCATGGTTTCCGCTCGCGAGCGAAAGGATACGATCAAAAACTCCATTTTTTTCTCCTTTGCATAATTCGGCTTACTGCCGTCATAGACTGTTGTTGAATCCTCTCGTAAAAGGGAGGGGGTTCTATTTTTATTCTATGAAGAAAGGGGAAAAAGATGTTATGATTTACTTTGACAACGCAGCCACCAACGGGTTTCATCCGTCAGCCGTCACAGAAGCCGCCGTAACCGCGATCAAGCACCTTTCCGTCAACCCAGGAAGAAGCGGTCACCGCCTTTCGGTAGTCGGGGCGGAAATCGTATATAACGCACGCAAGGAGATCGCCGCGTTTTTCGGGCTTTCGCACCCCGAACGCGTCATTTTTACCAAAAACTGCACGGAAGCGTTAAACACCGCAATCTTCGGCACGATCAAAGAGAACGGACACGTCGTCACCACTTGCTATGAACACAATTCTGTCTTGCGTCCGCTTTTTTCACTCGCAAAGACAGGAAAAATTCGTCTGGATATCGTAACGCCGTCGGAAGGGCAAACGCTGACCGATAAAATCACCGAAGTATTGCGATCGGATACTTGCTTGGTCGCGGTCAACCACGTTTCCAACGTAACCGGACAAATTCAGCCCGTACGCGAAATCGGTGCGTTATTAAAGGGTACGGATACGCTGTTTTTGGTAGACGCGGCTCAAAGCGCGGGGCACGTTCCGATCGATATGGAAGCACTCGGAATCGATCTTCTCGCCTTTGCCGGACATAAGGGAACATACGGAATCGCAGGAAGCGGCGGACTTTTGATCCGCGAGGGAGCGGACGTCCGTCCTCTTACCTTGGGCGGAACGGGAACGGAATCGCTGAGTCTCGATCAACCGCGCTTTTATCCCGAACGGCTGGAAAGCGGAACGCTCAATCTCCCTGCCGTCGCCGCGCTTTCGGAGGGCGTACATTACGTTGCGACGGGCTTACCGTCCTTTTCCGAACAACTGACGCAATATACCGCCCTTCTCGTACGTGAACTTTCCGCGCTTTCCGCCGTTACTCTGTATTCTAAGCCGAATCCCGCCGGAATCGTAGCGTTCAATCTTATGAATCGTTCCTCGGACGAAAGCGCGGAAATTCTATCCGAACGTTTCGATATCGCCGTCCGCGGCGGACTGCATTGCGCGCCGCTCATGCACCGCATGCTCGGAACGGAGCGCACGGGCGCGATCCGCGTCAGTCTTTCTCCGCACAACACCGTGCGTGAAATCAAGTTCTTTTTGAACGCGATCCGCCGCATGACGCTCTCTTGATTACCGAACGGTTTTCAACTTTTGAATAATCTGCCGAAGTTTTCGCCGCTTGACGTCGTCTAACATAGGCGCAAGCAGATTGCCGAAACGGTCGAGATCGGCGTCGGACAGCGTGCCGCGCCTTCTCCCCTTTTCCGCTTCCTTGTAAATCGCCTGCATCAGTTCCTCTTCGTTCGCGCCGTTGTATTTTTCGGCAACTTCCCGAATCATACGGGATAAATCCTCGGGCGGACGATTTTCTTCCGCCTGCTCGTTTCCGTTCTTTGCAAAACTGTTAAAGTCCATAAATTTCTCCTTGACCGTCTATTACAGAATATGCGCGGCATATAATAAAAGGAACGATTTTTCATCAAAAAAGGAGCACTTATGGAATTTTTACAGTTTATTCTGAATTTTTTGACCGGCGGAAAGCAAGAAGAATTTAAGGAATTGTTCTCTCTGCTCGAACAAAACAACTTTAATTTACAAGAAGTAATCAAGCACCTCGACTTTGAAAAACTCGCGCCCATTCTCAGCGCGTTTACGGAAGACAAGAAAAAAGACTCCTTTGATTTTTCAAAAGAGCCTGCTTATCCGCTCGCGCCCATCGCGGCGGTTGCGGATCGCGATATTATTTATGCGCTTAATCGTTATCTTGCGGACACATGATCTCCAACGCGCGATTCAATTCCGCGTCTACCCCGAACGTGTCGGACGACTGTATTCCGTTTTCCGCCGTCGTTCTGATTCCGACGCCGTGAATACTCGTATGCGATTTCGGCCAATAAATATAAGCCGTGGTCAGTTTTAACGCGTCTCCGTACGGACGATTGACGTAGGTTGTTTGCATGATTCCTTTTCCGTACGTGCGCGCAACGCCGTCCGTACGGGTGATAATCAATTCGTTTTCGGAAAGCGTGCCGTAATCAAGCATCGCTCCGATCAAGCATTCGGAAGCGGACGCCGTGTTTTCGTCCGCGAGAACCGCGATTCTGCCCGATACGTAATTTCCCTTTAACACCGGCTCGGATAAGAAATTTTGATACGATCCGTCTTTATATTCCGCC
The DNA here is from genome assembly GCA_964426105.1 of uncultured Clostridia bacterium. Lineage (GTDB taxonomy): Bacteria > Bacillota > Clostridia > Christensenellales > Borkfalkiaceae > UMGS621. The sequence continues at coordinate 15,016 of CAYRPB010000020.1, forward strand.
TGTGCAACGTTTAAGCGACTCTCTCCGTCTGATTGAATGAGATAACGCGCGATTCCCGTCAAAATACTCATAGAACCGCCGCCGTTTCCCCTTAAATCCAAAATGAGCGACGTTCTTCCGCGCTCCTTCATATGCTCCATAACGCCGACAAACTGCGGATACGCTTGTCCCATAAAAGACGCAAGGCGGACGTACGCCGTTTTCCCGTCTAACGCCGTCAACGGATTTTCCGTTTCGGTTAAAACGGGATCTTCTCCCTCCTCTTTCGATAAATAAGCGCAAGAAGATTCACTGTCCCGATACCACACTTCGCCTTCGACGTAAGGCTCGCGCTGTAATTCATACGAAACAGGCAATTCCTCTCCGGGATATAAAACGCGCAACGAAAAACGAGCCGTTCCGTCCTTTTCGTACGGAACGAGTCCGAGAACTTCCGCAAAGTCGGTATAAGAACCGATCGGATAGTTTTCTCCTTGATAAATAAGAGAAACGATCGTACCGCCGGCGACGATTCCGGCGCGTTCTGCCGGGGAATTTCCGGCTACTTCCAAAATAACCGCGTCGTCCGAATTTGCCGAAAAATACAATCCCACGCCGTACTTATTCCCCTCGTTGGAATCCACGACGTCCGTATATTCTTCTTTCGTATAATAAGCGGAATAACGGTCCAACAACTGACGGACGACGGCGTCCGTAAAATCTTCCACCGAATATTCCTTGATTTTTCCCGTCTGCTCGTCGTACACGACATAGTTTTCCCCGACGATATCCAACACCCATTCCAAAGAGCGATAGGGATTGGTATAGGTTTTAGTCGCGTAACCGCATAAAAACGCCAATCCGAACAGACAAACGGAAAGCGCGACGACGACAACCCGATTTTTTTTCTTCATTTCAGCAATCCTATTTTAATATCTTATATAAAATGGTAATAAGACGAAACGTCACCGCGTCCGAAAATTTACGAATATTCAACCCTGTAGACCGTTCGATTTTATCCAACCGATACATCAACGTATTGCGGTGCAAATAGAGTTTTCTCGACGTTTCGCTGACGTTAAGCGAATTTTCCAAAAACTCTTCCGCAGTTTGAATCATATCTTTGTCGCCGAAAATCTCTTTCGCGTCGTTATCCAAAAGAATTTCCAAATATTCGTTCAGCTTGAACTTAGGAATATCCTCTAACATTTTAATGAGGAGATATTCTTTATACGAGCGAACTTCCCCGTCTCCCTCGGACGAACACATACGAATCGCCGTCATTGCCTGCTGAAAGGACGACGAAATATCCGTCAGACTCTTGACCGTTCCGCCCACGCCGATTTTAACCTTAATGCCCGTTTCTTCCAAAACCGATTGCAATAAAATATTCGCGTAATCCATGCTCGACTGAAATTCGGCGGCGGACGCGTCGTCTAAAAATTTCAAAAACGCGCACATGCCGTCTTCGATCGCGACGGGCGTATCCGCGGTATTGGCGCGATAATTAGAGAGAAAATTGACAAGTTCGTCCCGTCTGTTTCCCTTTGCACCCAAAATCAACACAAAACAAGGCGTTTCGGGTACGGAAAACTTGCGTTGATACCGCTGAATTTGCGCGCGGTTACATTCCCCCGTCAGAATACATTTAAGATATTCGTGCTGAGAAAGTTGCAATTCGCGATGCGCCGCGCTTTCCACTAAATTCTGAATCAAAAACGCGTAATTGCTTTCTACCGTACCGATTCCGTTGATCGCCCCGATTAAGCGAGCGTTTTTATATTTTAACCGAAAAAACGTACGCTTTGCGGCTTCGTCTCGAAAAATCCCATCAAATTCGGGATCGGACGGCAATACCGCTTTCATATTCGGAGCGGTCGCGGCGACGAATTTTCGACTCTCGCCGAATACGACGATATCGATCCCCGTTTTTTGCTTAATCGCGTTTAATAATACGTTGAGTTCAGAATCCATCTTTTCACCCTTTTGCGTTCGTTATTCTTATTATAGCCCATTTCGAGGATTTTTTCAATCTCTTTCACCGCTTTTCCCTTGTTACAGCGGAAAAAACAGTAAAATTTCGCCTAACAACACGGAAACACCGTATAAAAAAGCCAAAAGACACAAATTGCGTTTCCACCGCGCCCGATTACGGAACAAAACCGCAAGTCCGATTCCGGCATTGGCGCAAAGTCCAGCCATCATACCGGCAAAGGAAATACCGCCGAGCGCGAATACGCGCGCCAAAATAACCGAGGACGAGCAGTTCGGAATCAACCCGACCAAGCCGCAAACAAACGGTTGTAACCATTTGCGTGTGGATAAAAACACCTCGATCTGATCTTCTCCCATTCCGTAAATAATCAACCCGAACGCGATATTGACGATTAAAACGTACAAAAACACCTTACACGCATGCAGTAACGGATGCCATAGATAAGCGTGCCACTTAGACTCGCTTTCCTCTTCTCCGCAATCCCAACAATGTCCGTTCGATTCTTCTTTTAAGCAATCAGCCCGATAGACGGCATTTACCAAAGAGCCGATCAAAATCGCGTAAAGAACCTTTACGCCGATCGTCAAAAGAATTTTATTCCAACCGACTCCAGAAGTGATCAAAACCGTCAATCCCTCGTCCGAAGTAGATAAAAAGACGGCGATCAACGTCCCCGTGCGAATCAAACCGCTATCGTACAGTTTCGCGCACATGACCGAAAAACCGCATTGCGGCACAACGCCGACGGCACTCCCCACGACAGGCGCAAACCGCCCCGAAAGGGCGCGCTTTAACTTCGTCCCCCAACCGACGCGTTCCAACACCTCTAAAAATACGTAAATGAAAAATAAAAACGGAAAAATTTTTAAACTGTCAAGTAATCCGTCCAACAAAACTTCTTCCATAATTTCCTCGTGTGACAATCTTACCGCGGACGACGAAAAAAGTCAAGCACAGCAATTCTCTTTTCATTATTTTGCAGAAAAAAATCCTGTTTCAACCGAGAAAAAACGTCGATTTTCGTCACACCTGTCAAAATGCGCTTTTCAAACGGAACAATTCGCAAAAAATCCGTTTTCTTTCTTTTATCGATTTTTAATAATTTATCGACTTATTCCAAAAAACAGCGTTTTAATCTTTGTTTTCCCCAAAATAAAAGCATATCTTTAAAACCGAAAATGAGTCCGATCAAACACCGAACTCATTTCCAATATATTTTTTAACTAAATTTTTTATTTGTGCTAAACTGTTCCCTGTGAAAATTTCTTTTTTCATGAATCCTCCGTTTGTTTTATTTGTTGTAACTGGCAGGTCGCAACTTTTATTATACACAAACGGAGAATTTTTCTCAACAGTAAACCTTCACTTTACCCCTAGACTATCTGGGGG
>CAYRPB010000021.1:0-2756 GCA_964426105.1 uncultured Clostridia bacterium
GAGAGATCGGATGTCGAAACGCTGTATTCCGCCGTAGGCAACACGCCGTAAAGGGTATAGGTGATTCTGTATTTATAACCGTAAATCTTAACGTTTACGCCGTCTATTTCATCGAAAAAGTCATCGCGCAAAGCAACCGTCTGCGGAACGATTTCGGTAAATTTTCCCTCTTCGTTTTGCGCAAAAGTCTGCTTATTGATTTCCTTGACGGTAACCGTGACATCCGCGCTTCCCTCAACCTTAAAGGAAAGATCCGCCAATTGCTTGTCGTATTTACGAACGGCGTCGAACGTGCCGACCGAAACGGTATTAACGGAAACCGCGAGATCCGAAACGGATAACGCGATCTCGGTCGTATTTGCTTCGAACGCGCAAATTTCCGTTCCGTTCTCCCCCTCTTCGGGATTGACCGCGGCATAAAGTTTCCCGTCCTTAACGGTAAGTTTTAAAACGTTCTTCACTTCCTCTTCGCTCGTTACGACCGGAGAATCGGACGTAAACGTAAAGGTCAACGTTTCAAACTCGCTTGCCTTGAACGACATCGAAAAGTCGCTGATAACGAGTTCTCGAATAAACGTCGCTTCCGTATCGTCATGTACGGAAAGAACCAAGTCGGAGCCGTTCAAGGTTGCTTTGGAAGCGCTTGCGCCCTCCGCTTCTTTGAACGAAAAGAAATTCGTCGTATCCTGCTCTGCGGCATATACCGCCGGCGCGCTCCGATAACAGAGCAAGCCCCCCGCAATGCTGAGGGCAAATGCGAGAACAAGGCAGAGGATTTTTAGGTTTTTCGTGATTTTCATGCTATTCTCCTGCTGTGATTTCTCGGTTGAAACCGAGTTTTTCAGAAAAAAAATCGCGTTTTTGCGGAGCAACACGCTCCTCAAAAACGATAATTCCTCATAATCTTTATTATTTTACTAAAAATTATTCCGTTTGTCAAGCCTCTATATGCTCTTTTTCACGCCGCGAAAGTGTTTTTGCATAAGATATTGCGAGAGAGCGACGAAAAAAACGGTCGCTTTCCCCGAACAAACGGATAAAACAACATGGATTTCTTTCTCTTCGCCACCGCGCTCGCCGTCAGTGCGGACTCTTTCGTCTGCGGCATTTCCATCGGATTCGTCGCAAAGAAAAATTATATCGTCGTCCTCGGCGTCGCGCTCACCGTTTTTTGCATGTGTCTGATCGCAGACTGTCTGGGAACAATGCTCTCCGCTATGCCGAACGAAACCGTCGCCGCGCTCGGCGGACTTGTTTTGATCGGCATAGCGGTATACAATTTCTTCTCCGAAAAAGAACGTACGCCGTCGGACGCGCTCTTACGACAAAGTCTGATCGTCGGATTTGCCGTAGGCTTGGACGGCGCGTGCGCCGCCTTCTCGCTGACATTGAGCGGTTACTCGGGCGTATCCGTTCCCGCTCTAATCGCGCTGTTGCACGCGGCGATGATCTATCTCGGCGCGGCGTTATCCCAAACGCGCGTGCTGCGACTTCTGCAAAAAGCGGATTTTCTTCCGCCCTATCTGTTGATCGCGTTGGGCTTATACAAACTTTCCGCGCTCTTTTAGGCGCGCGGCTTGACGATACGCATCAATGCGTCCAACTCAAATTCCGTCCAAGGAAAGACGTCTTTCGGCGGCTGAACGTCAAACACCAACCGTTCTTTCGTAACGGGGTGCGTAAACGCGAGATAATGCGCCCATAATGCGAGATATCCTTTTTTCGCCTTTTCTCCGCCGTAACGCATATCGCCGAACACGGGCGTTCCGATCGCGTTCATCTGTACGCGAATCTGATGACTTCTCCCCGTATGCAAGCGAACCTCTGCGAGAGAAATATCCCCTTTCTTTTCTAAAACGGCATAGTCGAGTTCCGCGCGCTTCGCCCCCTCTGTCGTGGGGGCGCACACGTAAACCATGTTATTGACTGCATTCTTCTTCATATAATGGACGAGCGTCGCTTTGTCCTCGCGCGGAACGCCTGCCAAAACGGCATAATACCGCTTTTCGAAATCGCCGCTCTTCATCTGTTCGGAGAGTCTGCCGGCAGCCTTTGAACTTTTCGCGAATACCATTACGCCGCCGGTCGGACGATCCAACCGATGCACAAGTCCGACGTATACGTTCCCCTGCTTATCGTAAGTCTTTTTGATGTAATCTTTCACCATCGTAAGAAGGTCGCGATCGCCGCTCGAATCCTCGCAAGAAGGCAGATTTTGCGGCTTTAACACCACGATCACGTGGTTATCCTCGTATAAAATAATCAAATCTTCCATATTACTCCTTCGTCCAAAGTCCCGAACAACCGCACGGGAGAACGATTTTCTCATCCGTCGGCAAGCCGACCTCGTATGCCTCCGCGTTTCCGCCGAACGAGCCCATGGCAAGCGTTAAAAGATTTTTCAACACCTGCGGTTGCAACCCGGTTGTATAACTGTTGATCAAAAAGAACAGCGGCTGCTCGGAAAGCACTTCCGTACAAAGTTTCACCAACGGGAACAACTCGTTTTCCAACTTCCACATTTCGCCGTTCGGACCTCTCCCGTAACTGGGGGGATCCATGATAACGGCGTCGTATCGTTTACCTCGACGAATTTCGCGTTGAACGAATTTTTTACAGTCGTCCACGATATAACGGATCGGACGCTCGCCAAGTCCGGAAAGCCGAGCGTTTTCTCTCGCTCGTTCCACCATGTTTTTCGCCGCGTCCACGTGACAGACGCTAGCGCCTGCCGCCGCGCACGCAACCGTCGCGCC
>CAYRPB010000021.1:2856-11407 GCA_964426105.1 uncultured Clostridia bacterium
GAACTCGGCCAAATCACCTGCGGATCGGGGCGCAAAAGTTTTACCCCCTTCCACTGTTCCAACTTATAACCGTCGCCCGTCGCCAAGACGCGAAAATCGCGCCAACCGTCCGCTACTCTCATGCTTTTTTTACCACGGTGAGCGTGCAAGCGTCGCCGTTAATATCCATAGAACGGGTAAATCCGTCCGCCGTTCCCTCTTCGATGCGATCCGCAAGCACCGTCTTTGCGATGGCGTTTTTCCCCGACAAGACTTCAAACGCCTTACCCTCGGCGGTGTAATAAACGTCGATGCGATCGGTAACTTCAAAGCCTGCGTCTTTCCGCATGGTCTGAATTTTGGAAATCAATTCGCGCTCTACCCCTTCCGAAATCAATTCGGGCGTTAAGTTGGTATCCAAAACGACGGTAATGCCGTTATCGCTCTCCGCGACGAAGCCCTCTATGCTGGAAGAAGAAATCAAAAGATCTTCTAAGGTAAACGCGACCTCTTCTCCGTCCAAAACCGTCCGATAGGTTTCGCCGGACTTTACGGTCGCCACGACCGCATTCGCGTCGCAATCGGCGAGGAACGCGCGAATCGCGTTCAGTTTCTTTCCGTATTTCGGACCGAGCGTCTTTAACTGCGGCTTGATTTGATAGGTCACGAAACGCATCGCGTCTTTCAAATACTCGAATTCCTTGACGTTCAACTCGTCACGCGCGATCTCCAACAGTCCGCCCGTCAGTTTCACCGCGCGATCGGCGCAAACGTAAAGTTTGGACAGAGGCTGTCTGTTTTTCAAATTAGAGGCGTTACGCGCGGCTCTGCCCAAAACGACAATCTCCAAAACGTCTTTCATGCCGTGTTCCAACTCCGAGTCGATCATGGATTCGTCCGCCGTCGGGAAATCGCACAGATGAACGGATTCCGGAGCGTTCGGATAGAACGACGGAACGAGATTTCGATAAACAGACTCCGCCATAAAGGGCGTAAACGGAGCGGTGAGTTTCGCCAACGTAACGAGTACGGTGTAGAGCGTAGTATAAGCCGCCGCCTTGTCTTCCGTCATTTCCTTGCCCCAATAGCGTTCTCTGCCGCGACGAACGTACCAATTGGAAAGGTCGTCCACGAAATCTTGCAAAGCGCGCGCGGAATCCAAAATATTATAAACGGCGAGGTTCTTATCCACCGTCCGAATCAACGTATTCAAACGAGAAAGCACCCATTTGTCCATTAAGGACAATTTGCAATTTTTCAATTCATAGCGAGAGGGATCGTACCCGTCGATCTCCGCATACAAAACGAAGAACGCGTAAGTATTCCAAAACGTCCCCATATATTTTCTCTGCGCTTCGCTGACCGCCTCGTCGTAAAAGCGAGAGGGCAACCACGGAGCGGAACCGGTATAGAAATACCAACGAACGGCGTCCGCGCCTTGCTTATCGAGAACGCTCCACGGATCGACGACGTTCCCCTTGTGCTTACTCATCTTAATGCCGTTCTTGTCGTTGACGTGTCCCAAAACGATACAATTTTCAAACGGCGCGCGATCGAAAAGCAACGTGGAAATCGCAAGCAGCGTATAAAACCAGCCGCGCGTTTGGTCGATCGCCTCCGAAATAAAGTTCGCAGGGAAATGTTGCTCGAACAACTCTTTATTTTCAAACGGATAATGGAGTTGCGCGAACGGCATCGATCCCGAATCGAACCAGCAATCGATGACTTCTTTTTCACGACGGTACGTTCCGCCGCATTCGCACGCGAACGTCAACCGATCGATATACGGACGATGCAGTTCGATATCGCCCGTCACGCCGCACTTCTCTTTTAATTCGGCTTTGCTGCCCATGACGTGAATTTTACCGCACTTATCGCACACCCATACGGGCAACGGCGTGCCCCAATAACGCTCGCGCGACAAGCCCCAATCGATCACGTTTTCCAAGAAATTCCCCATTCTTCCCTTTTTAATGGTTTCGGGAATCCAATTGACCGAATCGTTTGCGGCAAGCAGCCGATCGCGCACGGCGGTCATCTTGATAAACCAAGAAGAACGCGCGTAATAAATGAGCGGCGTATCGCAACGCCAACAGAACGGATAACTGTGCGTGAACTCCATCACCTTAAACAGTTTTCCCTGCTCGGAAAGATCCTTAATAATTAATTTATCCGCGTCCTTGACGAAGATCCCGGCATATGCGCCCGTTTCTTCCGTCAATCTGCCGCGATCGTCCACCAACTTGACGAACGGAAGCCCGTACGCTCTTCCCACGTTCGCGTCGTCCTCTCCGAACGCAGGCGCGATATGAACGATACCCGTGCCATCCGTCAGCGTGACGTAATCCGCGTTGACCACGTAATACGCCTTTTCTTTCAGCGTGCCCTCGACGAACGGGAACAACGGCTCGTATTCCGCGTGTTCGTATTCCTTTCCCTTTTTTACGGAAAGAACGCTATACTCCTCGAACAGCGACGGCACGAGCGCCTCCGCGAGAATATAGCGAACGCCGTCCGCCTCGATCTCCGCGTAATTTTCCTTTGCGTTCATCGCAAGCGCGACGTTGGACGGAAGCGTCCAAGGAGTCGTCGTCCAAGCGAGAAAATACGTATTTTCCCGTTCCTTTGCGCGGAAACGGACGAATACCGATTTTTCCTTGACGTCTTTATACCCTTGCGCGACCTCGTGCGAAGAAAGCGCGGTGCCGCAACGCGGACAATACGGAACGATCTTATACCCTTTATACAGCAAGCCCTTATCCGCGATCTGACGGATCGCCCACCAAACGGATTCGATGTAATCGTCGTGATACGTAACGTAAGGATGATCCATATCCACCCAATACCCGACGCGATCGGACATTCTCTGCCACTCGTCGACGTATTTGAACACGCTCTCCTTGCATTTTTTAATAAACGGCTCGATTCCGTACTTCTCGATCTCTTGCTTGCCGTCGATTCCGAGGCTTTTTTCCACCTCTAATTCGACGGGCAACCCGTGCGTATCCCAGCCCGCCTTGCGTAAAACGTGCTTTCCTTTCATGCTCTGATAGCGCGGAATGATATCTTTAATCACGCGCGTGAGAATATGCCCGATATGCGGCTTTCCGTTCGCCGTAGGCGGACCGTCGTAAAAAGAAAATTCGGGATTACCCTCGTTCTTTTGAACGCTCTTTTCAAAGATCTTGTTTTCTTTCCAGAACTCCAAGACCTCTTTTTCCCGATCGATAAAATTCAGCGTAGTGTCTACTTTCCGATACATAATACTCCTCTCGATAAAAAAAGCCTTTCGCCTAAGAGACGAAAGACCGCGGTACCACTCTTGTTCGCGTAAAAAAAACGCGCACTCTCGTTCCTGTAACGGGAAACGCCCGCGAACGGTTACTTTTATTCGCCGCCGTGCCTAAAAGGGGATATTCCGAAAAGCCGCCTATTCCCTTTCAGCCGTAGGGGAACTCTCTGTAAGACGGGATATCCGCGGAACGCGTCCTTCATCATCGCATTTACGGACTTATTTTACACGATTTTCAACTTTTTGTAAAGTAAAATAGAGAATTTTACGATACTTCGCAAAAATAACTTGCAAATTTTTTCGTTTTGCGGTATGATAATTAGGCTGTGCTAGGCGGGGAGTTAGCGATGCCCTGTACTTGCAATTCGCTTTAGCAAGGCTGAACGTCCCCCTCGGCTTACGTCGTGGGAGGCTGCGCAGAGTAAGGGATGTTGATATCAAGGTCTTATGCAACGGACTGCCGTGAACCGTGTCAGGGTAGGGATACAGCAGCACTAAGCGGTGAGGTTCGTGTGCCATAAGGGAGCTTTGGAGGAGTTACCTGCTTTGTTTCCGCTCCGGCGGCGTCTGTCAACGGGGAATGCACGGCTTTTTTGAATGAAACGCGGAAACGCGAACGCTCTCGGCAAAACGCTGAGGGCGTTTTTAATATCGAATCCGTTCAATCGTCCGCGATACAACATTATTTTCTTATGAAAAAAGCCTCGCCGAAGCGAGGCTTTTAAGTTCTTTTTTACAGAACGGTCGGAACAAGGAAGTAAACCAAGAAGAGAGCCGTTACGATTAAAGCGACGACGGAAACCGGGAATTTCGGTTTTTCGATCGCAACCGTAACCTCTTCGCCTGCTTCGTTGACAACCGTTTGCGTCTTATCCTTCTTGCAAGCGTAAACGATGAGTTCTACCACGTACGCGATGAGCGACATAACCGTGTAAGAAACGATACCGATACCGATACCCTTGGTGATCGAATACGCAAGAACCATAATGATAATGGTGAGGAACGCGCTGGTAGCGTTGATCGCGTTAGAGAAATCAATCGCTTGAACATTGTTCTTCATCATGAGAACGCCGACGTAGATAAGAGCGGAAGCCGTAGCCGCGCTGGGGATCGTCGCGAAAACAGGAAGCGCGAAGATCGCGAGGAAGAACATACCTGCTGTAACCAAAGCGGTTAAGCCCGTTCTGCCGCCTGCGGCAACGCCCGAACCGGATTCGACGAACGTCGTAACGGTCGAAGTACCCAAGATCGCGCCCGCACAAGTACCGATCGCGTCGGACATCATGATTTTATCATAGTTATAAGGCTTGTTGTTTTCGTCCGAAAGAATTCTGTTACCGCCGCAGCAACCGACGATCGTACCCATGGTATCGAACATATCGATCATGCACATCGTAATAACTAACATGATAACGGTAAACAAAGAACCTGCTGGGAAGCCTTCGGTGAATACGGAAGTGAACGAACCGAATACGCTGGTTTCGCCGACGGTGAAGAAGTTAGCGAAATTTTCCCAGAATTTCCAACTAATGCCTGTCGTACTTCCGGTAAGCGTGCTGAGATTGGTAACGCCCAAGGGAATACCCAAAATCGTAGCGCCCAAGATACCGATGATGACCGATCCCTTTACTTTCAAATAATCGAGAATCGCGATCAAGAAAAGGCCGAACAAGCAAACCGCGGCAGCCGCAACGCTTGCGTCGAACTTGCTGAAATTGATCAAATCGGAAACGGTGTATTGGCTACCGATAATGATACCGGAATTTTGGAAACCGATATAAGCGATGAACAAGCCGATACCGACGGAAATCGCGCCGCGAACGGGAATGGGCATGCCGTCGAAAATCAATTCACGGAAAGACTTTCCCTTAACGGAAATCAAGGTAAGCAACAAGAAGATGACGCCCTCGATTACAACCATTGCGAACGCCTGACCGATCGTAAACTCGAATCCGTAAGCATACGCGCCTACGCCACCTCCGATGATACCGCCGAGCAAGGAGTTCAAGCCCATGCCGGAGGCTTGCGCCAAAGGCATTTTAGCCAAGAACGCCATCAAAAGCGTACCGATAATCGCGCCGAAAGCCGTCGCGATAAACAGCGAAGACCATCTCGGATCCGCAGTGCCTGCATATAAAATCTGGTTGGGGTTAACGGTTAAGATGTAGCACATTGCCAAGAAGGTAACGATACCCGCAACGACTTCCGTCTTAACGTTCGTTTGTTTTTCTACAGGGTCGTAGCCGAGTAGTTTGCCGAATTTAGACATATATATCCTCCAAAAAATTTTTTCATAAGTTAAAAAACGGAAAATGCCGAACGAGCCGAAACGATTCGCTCGACAAAGTAACGTATTTTAATTACAAATATATTTTTATTTTATCACAACTTGAAAGTAGTTTCAAGGTTTTTTCAACCTTTTTTCTCCCCTTTTTAAAATCTCGTCGAAAAGCACAACCGACTTGTGCAGTTTGCACAGAAAAAAGAGCGCCCGATTAGGCAATCGGGCGCAAAAAAGAAAAAGTGCAACCCTATCTTCAAAACGAAAGGGGATTTTTCTTTCGACGGGCACGCAAAGTTTCTCGCCGAACGCCCCGTTTTTCAAAAGTCCGTTAAACAGACAGCACAAGAAAGGGGAATAAATAGTCGATTCCGTTTTCCTCTAAAATCTCGCTCGCCGAACGGGAAAAGCGAAGCGCGAGCGTTTCCGCCGTATCCGTCACGTCCGTGCGATAGATTCGCGCAGGCACGGGCGGAATCCACACAATATCCCCCGTTTCGATTTCGGCATTCAATTTGTTTTCTTTCGCCAAAAGAACGGGCGGAACGCCGAATCTCCGACTGAGCGCGAACAGCGAATCCCCCTCTTGCACACGATAAAAAAATCCTTCCATATCATAATAACCTTATGCCGAACGACGGCGCGTTATAACCGACCGTCCGCACTCATAAAAAAGGGACAACCCGAATATCATTTAGAGAGACGCCGCGATTTTGCGGCGCACAGCGAGGTGATCTTATTAAAAAATTTTTCCGAACGGTGGCGATCGTAACCGTCTTTTCCGCCGCCGAAAAATGTTTGGGCTTTTTATACCGCATTTTTCTCTCTCGCACGATCGGCTCGGAGGGCGTCGGTCTTTACCAAATCGCGCTTTCCGTCTTTGCGGTCTTACTCACGATATCCTGTTCGGGCACGCCCGTCACGGTGTCCCGATTGATGACCAAATACAAGGCGAAAAACCAAAACGAGCGCGCCGAAAAAGTCATTACGGCAGGGCTTCTTTTCACCCTGTGCGTTTCGGTCGTTTTATTCGTCGTATTCTTTTTCGGAGCGGAAGCGTTCTCCTTTTTATTCACGGACGAACGATGCTTGCCCGTTTTTCGAATCATTCTGCCCGGTCTGGTCGTTACCTCGATTTATGCCGTCTTGCGCGGCGTATTTTGGGGAAACAAAGATTTCCTCACTTACTCCGTCATCGAACTGTTGGAAGAAACCTGCATGATTTTAGTAGGGATCTTTCTCATCGCCGACGCGACGACCGTATTCGAGGGTGCGTACGACGCCGGAATCGCCGTGCTCGTTTCTTACCTTTTCTCGTTTACGTTGGCGACGATCGTATTTTTCGCAAAAGGCGGACGGATTCACCGACCGAAAAACGAATTAAAACCGCTGCTTTCTTCCGCCGTGCCGATCACGGCAATGCGTACGGCAAGTTCGCTCATCAATTCGCTGGTGGCGATCCTTCTCCCCATGCGACTCGTCGCGGCAGGCATGAGCAATTCGGAAGCGTTGTCCTCGTTCGGTGCGGCGTTCGGCATGGCAATGCCGTTACTGTTCGTTCCATCCACGCTGCTCGGATCGTTTTCCCTCGTATTAGTTCCCGAAATTTCCGAAAATTTCTACCGCGAACGACACGCTGCGCTGAAAGCGGACGTCGAAAAGGCGATCAAAGTCTGTCTGTTCGTCACTTCCTTTTTCGTCCCCGTCTTTTTCGTCTTGGGCGAAGAGTTGGGCGTGCTTATTTTTAACAGTTACGAGGGCGGCGTCTATCTTTCGCACTCCGCTTATTTAATGTTTTTAATGAGCATTTCGTCCATCAGCACAAGTATTCTCAATTCCATGGGATTCGAAACCAAAACGCTCGCCTACTTTCTCTTCGGCGCGGGGATCATGCTGTTCTGCATTTGGTTTCTCCCTGCGGTTACGGGCGTATACGCGCTGTTGATCGGATTTACGTTCGTATTCGGACTGACCACCGTTCTTAATATGTGCCTCTTAAACAAAAAGAGCAAACTTCCGCTTTTTTATCGAAAGTTCACTCTCGTTTCCTTTTTATCCATTCTGCCGACCGCACTCTTGGGCGCGTTGCTGAAAAATCTTCTTCTGAACGTAACGGGGAATTTTCTCACCGTGCTCGCAGTTTCCGCAATTTCGGTCGTGTTTCAATTCTTCTTTTATCTCGTATTCGCGAGAGAGGACTTGTCATGGCTACTCGATCGCCTGAAAAAGCGGTCTAATCGGCAGGCACGGACACCCATCGGTGCAAAAATTTGACAATGCCGAGCGAAATCGCCAAATTGACGGCGACGCCGATCAACTGAAAGGGAACGCGCGCGAAAAGATACGCCCAAAAGGTCTTTTTCCCGTAGCCGTAAATCAAATAAAGCGCAAAAGTATTTAAGCCCGCCGTGCAGACGAGAAAGCAAAGAAAAAAGGAAATCACCGTTTTGACGTACATATTCCCCTTAAAATAGGTAAAGATAAAACCGGGAATGAAGCCCAACATTCCCGTAGCAATGCCGATCACCGGATTATAAGGGCCGAACGGCATAATAATCGCGCCGAGCAAATCGCCGATAAAGCCGACGGCAAAACCGCCGAGCGGACCGCACAAAACGCCTGCCGCAAAGCATACGAAAGCAACCAAACTCAAAAAATTGCTCCCGGAAACAGGGATCGTGTAAATATTCAAGACGGTCGCGAGAGCGGAAAGCGCGCCGATATAACAAAGCCGAACGGTAAAGGATTTCGAGCCGAACCGATTCCGTCTGAAAATCAGACAAAACGCAAACAAAATCGTCAGGACGACGAGCGTCCCGAACAACAGCAAAACATTGTAATTATTCATGAAAAAAACCTCTCGAAAATTCGTAGAGGTCCGTAAAATAAGCCCCTTAAGGGCGTACGCAACGGACGCGCCGAGACACCGCAGGAAAATTCCTTTCGTCTGCAAACAACATCCCATTTTGCAGCACTTAACGCGCCGTCGGCTACTCTGC
>CAYRPB010000021.1:11507-18198 GCA_964426105.1 uncultured Clostridia bacterium
TGTTCGTTCTGCATCAATTGATTTCCTTAATCGAGCAAAGCGGCGATTTCGCCAAACGACTCGTATCGGGAAAACCGAGCGTGGTCATCACGCGAGACGGCGTAAATTTTCTCGAATTAAAGCGCAACAACCTCGGTGTGGAAGACTTGATCGAATCCATGCGTTCGGCAGGATATTTTTCGTTGGACGACGCCGAATACGCCATTTTTGAATCCAACGGGAAATTATCCGTTCTCCCAAATCCGCGAAAAAAAACATCCGCACTCCCCCTCCTTTTTATTTCGGAGGGGAAATTCAATCCCCAAAATCTAAATCTGACGCGCTTTACCGAAGAAGAAATTCAAGCGTTTTTAAGCGAACAGCACGCAAAGTTAAAACAAGTGGAAGTCATGACGTTGGACAACGACGGGCGCGTTTATCTGCAAATCAAGGGGGAACGCTTCCGCACGCTGAATCTGCCGTTAAAGGAGGGCGTTTCATGGTAAAAAACATTCTCTCCGTTTTGGTGGTATTGGGTATTTTAATCGCAGGCGCGGCATTTGAACAAAGTTATATTCAAAACGAATTCGGCGCGTTTTCCGCCGTCGTCGCCACGCTGGACGAAAAAATAGCGGCAGAAACGGCGACCGAATCGGACGCACTCGCCGTTCAGCAGAACTGGCTGACGCATAAATCGCGCATGCACGTGTTTATTCCTCATACCGAAATCAAGGAAATCGACCTTTGGCTTGCCGAAACGGTCAGTTACGTAAAATCACAAAATTGGGAAGAATCGCGCGCAAAATTAGTTGTTTTGACCGAACTGCTCGAACAAATTCCGCGCACGTTCCGATTCCGATTGGAAAATTTATTTTAAAAAAGAGAAACTCCGACGCCCGATGCCTAAAATAACGGCGACACGTCCCGTTCCTCTTTTTTATTCTTGCGAATTTCTTCCGTAACGCTCGGTCAGCGTGCGCAGCCGGCTTTGCAACGTCGGCGAAAATTCGCGCTTTAAGTAACGATAACTCCAATTTCGATCGGACAACGTAGAAGGATAGTTGATTCTTCCCTCTTCCCCCACGCGCAGCAAATCCCACATCGGCACAATCGCAAGCCTTGCGCAAGAAGCAAACGCCAACTCGGCAATGCGATCGGTCAACGCACGCGCGGAAGTCGTCCTCACGCAAATTCCCAAACGATTGCACTCCGCCTTTAACACACGAAGCAAGCACGCAAATTGCTCGTCGTCGAGCAACTCCAACATTCCCTTGATCGGGAGATTATCGTGCGTGCCGGTATAAACAACCGCGTTTTCTCCGAATCGCGAGGGCAAATACGGATTAAAGGGATCGCCGCCGAACGCAAAGGACAGCACCTTCATACCCGGATATCCCGTCTGCTCCATCAACTGCAAAACGCCGTCGTCGATCACGCCCAAATCTTCCGCCACGATCGGCAAGGAACGCTTATCGCGGAAAAAGTCGAATTTCGGACCGTCCACCCACTTTCCGCATTTCGCGCTCTCGCCCGTCGGAATTGCAAAATAACGGTCAAAGCCGCGAAAATGATCGATCCGAAGCATATCGTACAGGCGGAACGCATCGCGTATCCGCCGATTCCACCAATCGTACCCGTCCGTTTTCATGCGTTCCCAATCGAATAACGGATTGCCCCAGAGTTGCCCGTCGTCGCAAAACGCGTCCGGCGGTACGCCCGCAACCGCTTCGGGAGAGCCGTCCGGATTCAGGCGGAACAGACGATCGCGGTATTTCCATACGTCTACGCTGTCATACGAAACGTACAGCGGCATATCGCCGAAAATACGGACTCCGCGCGAAGCGGCGTATTTCCTCAACTGCGAAAACTGTTTCCGAAAAAGATACTGCGCAAAGAGGCGAAGTTCCACCTCCGCGCGATGTTCCCGATAAAACGCGCTTAAAACCGAGGGGTTGCGGTCACGATACTCCTCCGGCCATTCCGACCAAGGCGCGTAGTCGAAGCGAGCGCGTAGCGCACAAAAGAGCGCGTACTCGAAAAGTTCTTCGTCCGCGCAAACCGCCCGATATTCCTCGTTTTTCTCGGGAGAAAAGCGTTGAAACGCCTTTTCCAAAACACGCAAACGATTTTCAAACAACTTTCCGTAATTCACCCGACGCGGATTATCGCCGAACGAAACGGAAGCCAAATCTTTCTCCGTCAAAAGTCCGTCCTCGATCAGCAAATCGAGATCGATGAGATATTCGTTCCCGGCAAACGCCGAACAAGATTGGTAAGGGCTGTCCCCGTAGCCGGTCGGGCCGACGGGCAGAATTTGCCACACTCCAACACCCGCGCCGTGCAAAAAATCAATCAACTCGCAGGCGGCTTTTCCAAGCGTTCCCACCCCGTGCGGAGAGGGCAACGCCGTAATCGGGAGCAAAACGCCCGCGCTTCTTTGGATATTCATGGATTTCCTCCGTATTGCGGCAATCGCCGTTCCGAGATATTATAATCGTTCTCAAACAAACTTGTCAAACGCCGTCACGGTATTTCTCCCGTTTTTTCGTTAAAAAAGCGTTCGCTCGCTCTTTTTCGGCAAACGAACGCCGACAAGCCGAAAAACGGCGTCGCAAAATCGCGACGCCGCCCGTTTTTATTTTCTGTTCGCAAGCACGTTCTTTTCGTAGGCTTCCACGTCGTCAAACCAATCGCAAGCCTTTACGCCCTGTCTTAAACAATATTCATTCC
Source organism: uncultured Clostridia bacterium (assembly GCA_964426105.1). Taxonomy (GTDB): domain Bacteria; phylum Bacillota; class Clostridia; order Christensenellales; family Borkfalkiaceae; genus UMGS621. The sequence continues at coordinate 14,217 of CAYRPB010000021.1, forward strand.
AAACGTCGCCGAACGGAAGGGTTTTCACTTCTTCTTGCAACACCATCAACTTGGTGAAATTGCCGCCGTCTTGCAACGCTTTTAACTCCTTATTCGGAGAAAGCAACGCATAAAGAAGCGCTTTCTGCATATTACGCGCACCCGTCGTCCATGCCGAAATACGGTTAATGGAAGCGTCGAAGTAATCCAGCGCGATATATACGCGCTTCGTCGCGTTATTCCGCACGATCTCCTTGGCGATCTCCTTGGTTTCGTCGTCGAAAAGTACCACGTGATCGGAATCCCAACGAACGGGACGCGTTACGTGCAACGCGATTTCGGGAAAGAATGCCAACAATGCCGGAATCTTATCCGAAACCACCTCGGTCGGATGATAATGACCGTTATCCATCAAGGGAAGAATATTTCTCGTCGCCGCATAGGAAAGAGCGAACTCCGCGCTGCCGACGGTATAAGATTCCACGCCGATTCCGAACACCTTGGATTCCACGCACGGCTTGACGAGCGTTTTATCGTACCCTTCGAGAATAGCGTCGATCGAATCGCGATAGCGTTCTCTCGGTCCGATTCTGTCGGCAGGAATGTCTTTCATGCCGTCCCCCGTCCAAATATTCATTACGCAGGGAACACCCGTTTCTCTCGCGAAATATTCGGAAATACGAACACACGCTTTTCCGTGCGCGATCCAGAAATTACGAACCTTCTCGTCCGGAGAAGAAAGCGTCAACCCGGAAGCCGCCATGGGGTGAGAGAAGAAGGTAGGATTGAAATCCAAACCCATTCCGTGCTTTTTCGCAAAGTCAACCCATTTTTTGAAATGTTTGGGTTCGATCTTGTCGCGATCGACGTATTCGCCCTTTTCAAAAATCGCATAACAAGCATGCACGTTGATTTTCTTCGCGCCGGGAACAAGACCGATGACCGTATCGAGATCTTCCATCAGTTCTTCGGGTGTGCGCGCCTTGCCGAGATAGTTGCCCGTCGTCTGAATTCCGCCGGTAAGCGGTCCGTCTTGGTCGAATCCCTTTACGTCGTCCCCCTGCCAGCAATGCAGAGAAACGGGAATCGTGGCGAGTTCCGCCATTGCGGCTTCGACGTCAACGCCGTATTTTGCATAAATCCGTTTTGCTTCTTCGTATCTGTTATTCATCAATGAAACTCCTTTAACGTAAATGACTTAATCACGAGGTCTTTCGCCTCCGTAATGCCTTTCAGATCCCCTTCCGCAATCATTTGCGCGACGAGGTTACCGACCGCGGTCGCTTCCGGAACGCCTGCGACGACCGTTCTCCCGGATATCTCCGCCGTCAACTCGTTGAGATATTCGTTCTTTGTTCCGCCGCCCACGATATGAATGGTATCGTAACGTTTTCCCGTGAGTTTTTCGATTTGATCGGCTGTTTCCCGATAGCATTGCGCCAAACTGACGTAAATAACCTTTGCCAATTCACCGGGCGTAACGGGTACTTTTTGTCCCGTCCGCTCGCAATAGTCCTGCACCGCCTTGATCATGGACTTCGGCGCTAAGAAACAATCGTCGTTCGCCGCGACGACCGAATCGATCTCCGACGCGCGCGAAAGTTCGACAAACTGACCAAAATCGTATTCGTCGTGCAATTCTTTTTTAACCGACTGAATCATCCACAATCCCATGATGTTCTTCAAATAACGGAACTTAAAGTCTACGCTGCCCTCGTTGGAGAAACCGCACGCCTTGCTTTCTTCGTCCGTAAACGGCTCTTTCTGTTCGACGCCCATCAAGGACCAAGTTCCCGAACTGATATAGAGCGGCTGCCCCTTGCAAGGAACGGCGATAACCGCGCTCGCCGTGTCGTGAGCGGCGCAAGATACGACGGTCAGATCGTAGCCGATCTCTTTTTTCACTTCTTCCGTCAGCGTTCCGACAACGGAAGACGGCTGATAAAGTTTGCGGAAAAGTTTTTCGGGCAAACCGAGCCGCGTAATAATTTCTTTATCCCAAGTATGCGTATCCGCGTTCAAAAGCCCCGTCGTGGAAGCCTCCGTATACTCGTTATGCATAACGCCGGTCAATAAATAGTTAAAGTAATCGGGCACCATCAAGAACGCTTCCGCCTTTTCGAGTTTTCCCGTCATTTTATCGTCGTACAACTGATAGATCGTGTTGAACGAAAGCGACTGCGTTCCCGTACGCGCATAAAGTTCGTTTTCCGAAACGATCGCATGCACTTCGTGCAAACGATTTGCGGTACGCGAATCGCGATAAGCGTAAAGATCGCCGATCAATTTTCCGTTACCGTCTAACAGCGCGTAATCCACGCCCCAAGTGTCGATCGCGACGGTTGCGGGGATCTTGCCGATTTCCGCACACTTTTTCAGTCCCTCTTTCACGGACGCAAACAGTCTTTCGGTATTCCAAACGAGATGTCCGTCTTTCTCGTCGTTGCCGTTGTAAAAACGGAAAACCTCTTCTAAAACGAGTTTCCCGTCCTCTACGTGCCCCAGAATATGTCTTCCGCTGGACGCGCCGATGTCGATTGCCAGATAATATTTCATAAAAACCTCTCTGCACTTTTTCTTTATTGTATCACGGACGCGCGTTTTTGTAAACGATTTTTACAAAAATTCCCGTCCGAAAAGAAGAATGATTTTTCGTTTATTCGTCCGAACGAGAAAAATCACCCTCGTTTTCGTTTTTTCGGAACGATTCCGCATCGGCAAGCAAACGTTTCGCCTTTTCGACGTCCGGCATTCGATTTCCGTTCTCGATCACGTATTTCAGTTGCGGAATCGCGCGTTCGTAATCGCCGCTCTTGCAATTATTTTCGGCAAGTCCCATCATGCGCGTCAACTGCGCCAAACGAGAAAGTCCGTTGAGATCCATTCCCATGAGAATCGCTTCCGCTTCTGCCGTCGCGCCCTGCTCGCTTAAAAGCGCCGCTCGATTGACGGCGGAGATTGCAATCAATTGTTTTTTCACCCCTTCGTTGAATTTCTCGTTCGTCAAAATCTTCTCGAACTCCTCTCTCGCGGCGATCGCGCCGGGGATATCCTTACATTCGTCCTGCAAGCGAAACGCTACGAGATTGTTAAAATAGACGACGCGATGAGCCGCGCTCCACTTTTCACTGTACGGAATTTCCAAGTGCGCCGCAAGAGCACCGCGCGCGTCCCCCTTTAAACGCAACGCTTCCGCATGATTCATCAAAACCACGCGCCCGAAATTTCCCTTGACAAAGCGCGGATACAGATCGTCCATTACCGCGAGAAAAGACGTCGGATCGCACTCTTCGGACATTTTTCGAACGCCTTGATTCATATAAAGCGAACGCGCTAAAGAAGCGATCGTCCAAGCCAAAAACAACGCCGCCAACGCGGCGATTACAAGGCGCACGATATCCCCCGCACTCGCTTCTTCGCGAAAAAGATCCGAATTCAACAAAAACGCAAAAGCAATTCCCAAAACGGATAACAGCGCGACAGTCAGCCTATAATGCCTTACAATCCACTTTTTCATAACGTTCTCCCGATCGTTTTTCATTATAATAGTAACATAAAAGAAGAAAAAACGCAATTAAAAACAACGCGATTCATGCGACAAATCGCCAAGCAGCACGCAGCGCGTAAAAAAGAATCCGTCGTTTCCGGACATCGGATTAAAAAAAGTTTTACGTTCCGCGAAAACGAGATCGCGTTTCGTTTGCTCTTATAAAAAACGGCGATTCAACATCGCCGTTTTTTATCTGTGCGGTTTTTCTAAAAAGCCCAATCGCCGGCCTTAAACACCACCAGCGTTTCGCCGCTCTCCGTCGTCGCGGTAATCGAAAGGTCTGCCGTCCCGACCATAAAGTCCACGTGCTCCAACGAATCGTTGACGCCCTTTTCAAGCAACGCTTCCTTGCTCATCTTCTCGCCGCCCTCGTAGCAAGTCGGGAAGCCTCTGCCGATCGCAAAATGGCAACTTCCGTTTTCGTCGAACAGCGTGCTGTAAAAGAGGGTATTG
>CAYRPB010000022.1:0-17881 GCA_964426105.1 uncultured Clostridia bacterium
CGCGCAGACCGTTTCGGAGTCCGCACCACACGGCGACCAGAATCGCATTGACGGGCGGCGGAACGCATATTCGTCCGGGCGAAATCAGCCTTGCACACAACGGCGTTCTGTTTTTAGACGAAATGCCCGAATATTCGCGCGCGACGTTGGAGAGTCTTCGTCAGCCGTTAGAGGACGGCGTAATTACCATTTCACGCGCGACGGGTAACGTCACCTATCCGGCGAACGTCATGCTGGTTGGGAGTATGAATCCTTGTCCGTGCGGCAATTTCGGCTCGCATGACAAAATTTGTACGTGTACGCCCTCGCAGATTCAAAAGTATCGGGCTCGTATTTCCGGACCGCTTTTGGATCGCGTGGATATTCAAGTGCAAGTGGACAGCGTGAAGTATGCCGAACTTTCTTCCAAAGCAGAGGGGGAAAGTTCTGCGGAAGTACGCGCACGCGTTAACCGCGCCAGAGCCATTCAGACAGAGCGTTTTCGGGGAGAGGCCATTTTAACCAATAGCGATATGGGCGAAAAGCAGATTGCGAAGTACTGTCCGATTTCCGATCAGTGCGAAGAAATTTTGAAAAACGCCTATCAATCGCTTAATCTTTCCGCTCGCGCACGCAGCCGTATTATTAAGGTCGCGCGCACGATTGCGGACATCTCGCTTTCGGAGGAGATCCGTCCTACCCATATTTTGGAGGCGATCGGCTACCGAAACGCGGAGTTGGATCTGTGAGTTTGCGTTCGGACGAGTTGTTCTCGTTGTTTTTAGACAGCTTCGTCGGGTTAGAATATAAGAATAAACGGAAAATCGCCGATCGATTCGGAGGCGAAGAAGAACCATTTCTCCGTTTAACGGAAGCGCGTGCCGAATTGGCGCGCACGATCGGGGAGAAAGAGTCGAATTTACTGATTTCCGCCGCCAAGACCGATTATGCGGAGCGAACTGCGGAAAAACTCGCTCGTCGCGGTATCGAAATCATTCCGTATTTCTCGCCGCTTTATCCGAGGCAGTTGGCTGAAACGCCTGCGCCGCCCTTTTTACTGTATGCAAAGGGAAATCTGTCCTTGCTTTCTTCTCGCTTTTTCGGCGTGGTGGGGAGTAGGCGGAGTTTGCCGGCAACCAAGGCGAATGCGGCGAAATTTACCGAAGAGTTGATCGAGCACGGTTTTACTGTCGTGACGGGAATCGCAGAAGGTGCGGACAGCGCCGTTTTGAATGCCGGTTTGTCGCACGGGAAAATCGTTTCGGTTACGGCAGGCGGATTCGATTGCGTTTATCCGGCAGTCAACCGTTCTCTTTTCGATCGTGTTGCGGAGCGCGGGTTGGTGCTTTCGGAGCATCCGCCAGAATTACATCCGTTGGCGTTTCATTTCCCGGTGAGAAATCGCATCATAGCGGGACTTTCGGAAGGCGTGCTGATTGTCAGCGGCGACGAAAAGAGCGGAACTTCTTATACCGCAGGCTATGCCGCCGATTACGGCAGAGAGGTGTTTGCTTTTCCGTACGGGATCGGCGTTCCGTCCGGCAGAGGCTGTAATCGTCTGATCAAAAACGGCGCGTATCTGACCGATCGGATCGAGGATATTCTTTCCGTTTACGGAATCGAACGAAAAAAAGAAAAGGTCGTTTCTTTGACGGACGACGAACGGCGGATTCTTGCATTGGTGGGAGAGGGCGTCACGCACGCCGAACGCATCGCCGAGGCAATGGGGATGCCTGTATATGAAATCATTCCCGTCCTTTTAGAACTGGAAATCAAGCGGTTTTTAGTACGGGGCGCGGGGAATACGTACGGCGTCTTAAAGACGCCCGAATAAGGAGCAGAATGGATTTAATCATTGTGGAGTCGCCGCATAAGGCGAAAACCATCGAAAAATTTTTGAAAGGAAAATACAAGGTAGAAGCGAGCAAGGGACACGTACGGGATCTCCCGACCAAGCGCATGGGAATCAATTTTTCCAAGAACTTCGAGCCTTATTACGAGATCAACGAGGATAAGAAAGCGGATATCAAGCGCCTTGCGGAAAAGGCGGCGAAAGCGGATAAAGTTTATCTTGCAACCGACCCGGATCGCGAGGGAGAAGCCATTTCTTGGCATCTTGCGGAAGTTTTGAAGTTGGACGAAAGCAGAATGGCGCGGATCGTATTCAACGAGATTACCGAAAAAGCGGTCAAAGCCGCTTTGGCAAATCCTCGTTCCATCGATATGGATTTGGTGGACGCGCAACAGGCGCGGCGCGTTCTCGACCGCCTCGTGGGGTACAGCATTTCACCGTCGGCGAGTTTGCAGTTGTCGGACAACCTTTCCGCAGGGCGTGTGCAATCGGTTGCGTTGGAAATGGTGGTGGATCGCGAACGTGAAATTGCAGCATTCGTCCCCAAGGAATATTGGAATATCACGGCGTTTTTGGAAAAGACGGGCTTTACGCCCTTTAAGGCGTTGTTAAACGATTATAAGGGCAAGAAGTTTAAGCCCGAAAACAAGGAGCAGGCGGATGCCGTGCTCGCAGCGGTCAAGGGAAAGGATTTCACGGTCAAAAATCTGAAGAAGAGCGTTACGAAATCGCATGCGCCCGCGCCGTTTACCACGAGTACCTTACAGCAGGACGGTTCGAGTAAACTGAGTCTCACCGCGCCGCAAGTCATGCAGATCGCGCAGCATCTTTACGAGGGAATCGAAACCGAAAACGGCAACCTCGCGTTGATCACTTATATGAGAACGGACTCCGTTCGAATTTCCAAGGAAGCGCAAGACGCCGCGTTAAAGATGATCCGCGCGAATTACGGCGAGCAGTATGCGCCGGCGAAGCCCAATGTTTATAAGACCAAGGCGAACGCGCAAGACGCGCATGAAGCGATTCGTCCGATTGACGTAACGGTCACGCCCGATCGGGTGAAAGGGATTTTGGATCATCAGCATTATCGTCTGTATAAACTTATTTACGAGCGGTTCGTCGCCTCTCAGATGGCGGAAGCGCAATATAACAGCGTATCGTTGGATACCGTCTGTGCGGATTATGGCTTTAAGACGACGGGAAAAACTCTTCTCTTTAAGGGGTATTTGGCTGTTTACGACGACAGCAAAAAGGAAGAAGAGGACGACGGGACGGGCAGCGGATTGCTCCCCGAATTGCTCGAGGGGGAACCGCTCAAACAGAATTCGATCAAGGCGGAGCAGAAATTTACCAAGCCTCCCACGCGCTATACCGAAGCCACGTTGATCAAGGCGATGGAAGAAAAGGGGATCGGAAGACCGTCTACGTATGCGACGATCATGAATAAACTGACCGAAAAGAAGCGTTCTTACGTTAAAAAAGAGGGAAAATTCCTCGTCCCGAACGAAATCTCCTATCGACTGATCGATTTTCTGGTTAAGTTTTTCCCGGATATTATGGATATTTCCTTTACCGCGCATATGGAAGACAGTTTGGACGATATCGGCGGGGGCGGCAAGGATTGGCATAAATTGATCGCCGACTTTTATCGGGATTTCTCCGTCGAGTTGGAAAAGTCCGAATTGACGGACGTCATGTGCGAGAAGTGCGGCGCGCCCATGCGGATTAAAAGCGGAAAATTCGGCAGTTATTACGCGTGCAGCAATTATCCGAATTGCGAAAACATCAAGCCCGTCAACGAAAAGGTGGTAATTCCAACCGATATTATTTGTGAGAAGTGCGGGGGAACGATGGTGGAGCGCGAGGGAAAATACGGCAGATTTTTGGCGTGCAGCAACTATCCGAAGTGCAAAAACAGCAAACCTCTGGACGAAAAGAAGTCCGAAGTTCATTGTAAAAAATGCGGCGTGCAGATGGTAGAGCGTGACGGACAGTACGGAAAGTATTTATTGTGTCCCTCTTGCAAGACGACGGAAAGTTTAGCGGAAAAGGTAGGAATTTGCCCGGATTGCGGTGCGCCGACGCAAAAGTTGACTTCCAAGGGCGGACGCGTCTTTTTCGGTTGTACGCGCTATCCTGATTGCCGTTTTATGAGTTGGGAAATCCCGACGGGAAAAAAGTGCCCGAAGTGCGGCAAGTATCTCGTTTCGATAAAAGATACGGTTTGCTGCTCTTCTAAAAAATGCGATTATAAAGAAGAAAAACATGAGTCCGACGGTTAAGGTAATAGGTGCGGGACTTGCCGGCACGGAAGCGGCGTTGTATCTTGCCGATCGCGGCGTAAAGGTCGTTCTGTTCGATATTAAACCGGAGAGACGTACGCCGGCGCATCACAGTCCGCTGTTCGGCGAGTTGGTGTGCAGTAATTCGCTGAAATCCAATGACGTATTCGCCAATGCTTGTGGACTGTTGAAAGAAGAATTGCGCCTGCTCGGTTCAGCCGTCATCGAGGCGGCGGACGCTTGTCGCGTTCCGGCAGGGAACGCGCTTGCCGTCGATCGAGAGGCTTTTGCAAAGCGGTTGACCGATCGCTTGCTTGCTCATCCCGACATCGAATTTCGTTCGGAAGAGGTGAAAACGATCGATACGAGCGTTCCCGTCGTCATTGCGACAGGACCTCTTACGACGGACGCCTTGTCCGAGGAACTTGCTCGTCTGACCGGCGGCGCGCTCGGTTTTTACGACGCGTCTGCGCCGATCGTTGCAGGAGATTCGGTGGATATGAGTCGCGCTTTCGTCGGCGATCGCTATCGGGACGGCGTGGGTGATCACATTAACTGCCCCATGGAAAAAGAGGAATATTTGGCGTTTTATCATGCGCTTTGCGCCGCGGAACGCGCGACGTTGCACGCGTTCGAGAGGAACGACGTGTTCGAGGGGTGTATGCCCGTCGAGGTGATGGCTACGCGCGGAGAGGATACTTTGCGATTCGGACCGTTAAAACCCAAGGGTTTGCGAGATCCGATTACGAAAAAGCCGCATTACGCTTGCTTACAACTTCGCAAAGAGGACGCTGCCGGAGAGATGTATAATCTCGTCGGATTTCAGACCAATCTCACGTTTCCCGAACAAAAACGCGTGTTTTCCATGATTCCGGCACTGCGCAACGCCGAATTTTACCGTTACGGCGTTATGCACCGCAACACTTACGTCAACGCGCCCGTCGCGTTGGAAAACGGGTTTCGCGTAAAGGGAACGCAAGCCGTCTATCTCGCAGGGCAGATTACGGGAGTAGAGGGATACGTGGAAAGCGCGGCGTCCGGTTTGGTTGCGGCGATGAATCTTTTCCGTGTACTGAACGGAAAAGCGGAATATTCGTTCACGGACGAAACGGTTTTGGGCGCGCTCGTCAATTACGCGTCCCGTCAAAATGAAAATTATCAACCGATGAACGCGAACTACGGCATATTGCAGCCCTTTCCGAAACGGATTCGGGACAAGGCGGAGAAAAAGCGGCGGTATGCGGAACGTTCGCTCAATTGGATTCGGAACTTAAAGGAGGAATAAAAATGGAAGAAATGAGAGGTACGACGATCTGCGCAGTCAAGAAGGACGGGCAGACGGCGATTGCCGGCGACGGACAGGTTACAATGTCGCAGTCGGTGATTTTTAAGAACAACGCCGTAAAGGTGCGGCGCATTTACAACGACAAGGTGATTTTCGGCTTTGCCGGCGCGGTGGCGGACGCGTTCAGTCTGTCCGAGCGGTTTGAGGAAATGCTCAACAAGTTTTCGGGCAATTTAATGCGCAGCGCGGTGGAACTTGCCGAGCAGTGGAGAAAGGGCGCTGCCGGAAAACTGGAAGCCATGATGATTACGGCGGACGCGACCACGCTTTTGATCGTTTCGGGATCGGGCGAAGTAATCGAGCCGGAGGACGGAATTTGCGCGATCGGAAGCGGCGGCAATTACGCTCTTGCGGCGGCGCGCGCTTTAGCGCAGGAAACCGATTATACGGCGGAAGAAATCGTCAAAAAGTCCTTGAAAATCGCGAGTGAGATTTGCGTTTTCACCAACGATCGCATCACGTGCGAAGTGCTGTAAGGAGGTAAAAAATGGATTTAACGCCCAAACAAATCGTAAACGAATTGGACAAATACGTGGTGGGACAGGATAAGGCGAAGCGCGCCGTTGCGATCGCTCTCCGCAACCGTTACAGAAGAAGTAAACTCACTCCCGAAGAAATGGAAGAGATTACGCCTAAAAATATTATCATGAAAGGGCCGACGGGCGTCGGAAAGACCGAGATCGCTCGTCGTCTTGCAAAACTCGTCGGCGCGCCCTTTATCAAGATCGAGGCGACTAAGTATACCGAGGTCGGGTATGTCGGACGGGATGTAGAAAGTATGATTCGCGATTTGACCGAGTGCAGCGTACGGCTTGTAAAGGAAGAGCAGTTTAAGCGCGTCAGCGCAAAGGCGAACAAGATTGCGGATGAAAAACTGACCGCCATTTTGATGGATGCGAGAAAGCAAGAAAAGGGCGATCTCGCGGCGGACGTATTCAAGGCGCAAATTCTTGAAAATTTACAGCGCGGCAGATACGACAATGAGTTGATCGAAATGGAAGTAGTGGACGCGCCTAAGCCCATGGAGCTCGTGCCGGGGAGCGGAACGGAAATTAACATCGGCAATATTTTCGGCGACTTTATGCCGAAGAAGAAAAAGAAGAGAAAGATCACCGTCAAGGAAGCGCGCAATATCATCGTCGCGGAGGAATCCGACCGATTGATCGATAACGACGCGGTGATTACCGAAGCGGTGCGCCGCGCGGAGAACGAGGGGATCATCTTCATCGACGAAATCGACAAGATCGCGAATAAATCGAATAACGGCGGACAAGACGTTTCGCGCGAGGGCGTTCAACGGGATATTCTCCCTATCGTTGAGGGATCGACGGTCATGACCAAATACGGCCCGGTCAAGACGGATTACATTCTCTTTATCGCGGCAGGTGCGTTCCACGTGTCGAAAGTGTCGGACATGATTCCCGAATTGCAGGGACGTTTTCCCATTTTGGTAGAGTTGGAAAGCCTCACGAAGCAGGATTTCGTCAAAATTCTCACCACGCCGCAGAACGCCATTACGCGGCAGTACGCGACGTTGCTCGCCGTGGATCATATCGACTTGAAATTTACGGACGAGGCGATCGAAGAAATCGCCGCGTTCGCGGAATACATGAATCTCACATCCGAGGATATCGGAGCGCGTCGGCTTCATACGGTTATGGAAAATTTGTTAGAGGATATTTTGTTTAACGCGGGCGGCGACTATCCGACCGCCGAAGTGGTGATCGACAAGCGTTACGTTCTTGACCGTTTGGAAAAGGCGAAAGAGAAAGATTTGAAAAAATACATTTTATAAGAGGAATGCTATGATCAATATACCAAAGGGAACGAAAGACGTTCTCCCCGAGGAAAGCTGGCAGTGGCAATATCTCGAATCGGTCGCGCGCGAAGTGACGCGTTTATATCGTTTTGAGGAGATTCGTACGCCCACTTTTGAACATACGGAAGTGTTTTTGCGCGGAATCGGCGATACGACGGACGTCGTAAACAAGGAAATGTACACCTTTGAGGATAAGGGCGGCAGAAGCATTACGTTAAAGCCGGAAGGAACTGCGGGCGTCGCACGGAGTTTTGTGGAAAATCTTTCGGGCAACGCATTGCCGTTAAAACTTTACTATATCACGCCGTGTTTCCGCTACGAACGTCCGCAGGCAGGACGACTCAGAGAGTTTCACCAATTCGGCGTGGAGAGTTTCGGTTCGACTTCTCCCGTTGCGGACGCCGAGGTGATTTTGCTCGCAAAAGCGTTCCTCGATCGCTTGCAGGTAAAGGATTTGCGGTTGAATCTCAATTCGATCGGCTGTAAGGATTGCCGCAAGGCGTTTAACGAAGCGTTAAGGGCGTATTTTGCGCCCCGTCTTTCGGAGATGTGCGAGAATTGTCGCGAGCGTTTTGAAAAGAATCCGCTTCGGATTTTGGATTGTAAGAACGCGCATTGTGCGGAAATCGGGAAAAACGCTCCCGTTATTTTAGATTATCTCTGCGACGATTGTCGGGAGCATTTTGAATCGGTAAAATCGCTGTTGACGGCGGCAGGCGTCGAGTTCTCGGTTAATCCGTATATCGTGCGCGGCTTGGATTATTATACTAAAACGGTATTTGAATTTGTTTCTTCCGCAATCGGCGCGCAGGGGACGGTGTGCGGCGGCGGCAGATACGACGGCTTGATTGCGGAAATGGGCGGTTCTTCCGTTCCCGGCGTGGGGTTCGGCTTGGGCTTGGAGCGTTTGCTGTTATTGCTGAATCAAACGGGAGTGAAACTTCCGCGTCGTCGGACGGACGTTTACGTTGTTCCAGTCGGAGAAGAAGCGCGTCTTGCGGCGTTTCGGTTGACCGAAACGCTTCGCCGGGCAGGCGTGTCGGCGGAAACCGATTCGGTAAATCGTTCGGTCAAAGCGCAGTTCAAATTTGCCGATAAATTAAACGTACGCTACGTCGCGGTGCTGGGGGCAGACGAACTTTCGAGCGGCGTTGTAAAACTGAAACGCATGGAGGACGGAACGGAGCGTACCGTTTCTCTCTCCGAACTTCCTTCGATATGCTTGAAACGGGAAGAGTAACGAAAATCGAGGGGAAGAACGCCGTTGTTTCCATGCTCCCGTCGGACAGTTGCGCAGGATGTAACCGTTGCTCTAAGAGCGGAGAGGGCAAGGAACTTTTGGCGGAAAATTCCGTCGGCGCGGCGGAGGGCGATTGGGTAGAGGTTTCCGTTTCCGACGGATCTCGCCTTGCCGCCACGGTAATCGTCTTTTTAATTCCGCTTGCCGCGCTTGCGGCAGGGCTTTTGTTGGGAAGCCTTTGGGGAGAATTATGGATGTTTCTTCTGGGCGTAATTTTCATGCTTTTGAGTTATACTATCGTGTGGGCTGCGGATCGGCTGGTTAAAAAGAAGCGCGGTTTTCTGCCTGTGATTATTCAAATAAAGGAGAAGAACAATGAGTGAAATTTACGAAGTTCGTTCGGCGGAAGAGTTCGACGCGTTGATTGCGAGCGATACTCTCGTTTTAGCGGACTTTTGGGCGGCTTGGTGTATGCCGTGCAAGATGCAAACGCCCGTTCTTGCGGACTTTGCCTCTGCGATGGGCGATAAGATTAAAGTTGTCAAAGTCAACGTCGATGAGAACGAAGCCCTTGCTTTGCGGTACGGGATCATGTCTATTCCGGCACTTTTCGTTTTCAAAAAGGGCGAGTTGGCGGATAAGGCGATCGGTCTTACGTCAAAGGCGGAACTTTCCGATCTCGTGAAGAAATATTTGTAACGGAAAGGAAAAAGTTCGTTTGTAAAGAGCAAGATCGTGTTTTGACGGAAATGTGTTTTTCAGAGAAAAACGGCGCGTCGCAAGGAGCAACGACGAATGGATTCGTTGCATTTTCAACGGTTTTATAAAAAACGGCCACGGAGGATAACGGCGATGGATTTTGAAGCAGTAAAAAGAAGCGATCCCGCGTTGTACGAGGGATTGATGCAAGAACTTGCACGGCAACGTGCGAATATCGAATTGATTGCGAGCGAAAATTTCGTTTCGCCTGCGGTCATGGAAGCGATGGGGAGTCATCTGACGAACAAATATGCGGAGGGATATCCGGCGCATCGCTATTACGGCGGCTGTCAGTACGTGGATATCGCAGAAAATTTGGCGATCGAACGCGTCAAGAAACTGTTCGGCGCAGAGCATGCCAACGTGCAACCCCATTCGGGCGCGAATGCCAATTTCGCCGTTTATTTTGCTTGCTTAAAACCGGGCGATACCATTTTAGGTATGAGTTTGGCACACGGCGGACACCTTACGCACGGCAGTCCCGTTACCGTATCCGGCACGTATTTTAACGCGGTCGGTTACGGCGTTTCGGAAGAAACGGGGCGCATCGATTACGACGAGTTAGAGCGGTTGGCGTTAGAGGTTCAGCCGAAGATCATCGTTTCGGGCGCTTCTGCCTATCCGCGTTTTTTGGATTTCGAGCGGATTCGCGCGATCTGTGATCGCGTCGGCGCGTACATGATGGTGGATATCGCGCATATTGCCGGGTTGGTTGCCGCAGGATTGCATCCCAGCCCCGTACCGTATGCCGATTTTGTTACGACGACTACGCACAAGACGTTGAGAGGTCCGCGCGGCGGCGTTATTTTGTGTAAAGAAAAGTATGCAAAAATGATTGATAAGGCGGTTTTTCCCGGCACGCAAGGCGGTCCGTTGATGCACGTGATCGCTGCCAAAGCGGTGGCGTTCGGAGAGGCGTTAAAGCCCGAATTCGTGCGTTATCAAGAGCAGATATTGAAGAATGCAAAGGCGATGAGCGAAACGTTTTTGTCAGAGGGAATCAATCTCGTATCGGGCGGAACGGACAATCATTTGATGTTGGTGGATTTGCGCGATACGGGCGTGACCGGCAAGGAATTGGAGCGGATGTCGGACGAGGTGAATATCACCGTCAATAAAAACGCGATTCCGTTTGATCCGCTGTCTCCGTTCATCACGAGCGGAATTCGAGTCGGAACGCCGTCCGTCACCACGCGCGGCTTTACGGAAGACGATTGCCGAACGGTCGCAAAACTAATTGTTCGCGTAATTCGGGAAAAAGAGGCTTGCTTCGACGCCGTGAGAAAGGAAGTCGCTACGCTGACTGCGGCTCATCCGCTTTATCCGGAGATCGACGGTTGAGGTCGTCTCTAAGTTGATTTTATAATTTTAAGCACGCTGCGCTTCGCTTAACGCGAGGGGCGGCGTGCTGTTTTTTACGGTGAAATTCTTCGGAGAATCGTTGTGTATTTGTGGAAAACCATTTTGCCGCATTGTGTAATTTTAAGGGGAAAAGGCATAATTTCACGGTTTATTCGCATAAAATAAGAAAAAGTTATCCACAACTCGACTGTGGATAACCGCCGTTTTTGTGGATAAAAACGCCTTCGGAGGGGAATTATGGAATTGAAACGAAAGGGAAAAACATTCGTTATCGCGATTGTCTTGGCGATCGTCCTCGTTACGTTTATCGTTTGCGCGGGGGCGTTCGGAATTCAACCCCTCGGAAGCGCGGACGAATCGCAAATTACCGTCGTTTTAGACGCCGGGCACGGCGGAATCGACGGCGGCGTGGTCGGCGTCAATACGCGAGTAAAGGAGAGTGTATTAAATCTTGCGGTCGTGAAAAAGTTGGAAACGCTCTTTCTCGGCGCGGGGATCGATCCGGTTCTTACGCGCTCTTCGGAAGCGGGACTGTACGGTGCGGCGACGAACGGCTTTAAGCGGCGGGATATGCTCGCCCGTAAAAAGACGATCGAGCATGCGGACGCGGATATCGTGATTTCCGTGCATATGAACAAATACGGCAGTTCGTCGCGACGAGGCGCGCAGGTTTTCTTTCGCGCGGATTGCGAGCAAGGGATCGCTTTGGCAAATAAAATTCAGAGTACGCTCAATCAAATGGACGAGGCGACGCGCAGTTATACCGCCTTAAAGGGGGATTATTATATTCTCAACTGTACGGATATTCCGTCCGTCATCGTGGAGTGCGGATTTTTATCCAACGCGGAAGACGAAGCGTTGCTCGTCACGGACGTGTATCAAGAAAAAATCGCTTATGCGATCTTTAAGGGGGCGATCGAATATCTGTCCGAAATTACGTCCTACGGCTTTCGGAAAAATACAGGCTTGAACGGCAATGTTTAAGCCTTTATTTATTTGTTATTTTCTTTGGTTTATGATATAATCTTACTATAAGAAAAAGTGTGGGAGGAAACAGATTGTTCGGTTTTGGCGACAGCATGGACGTAGTGCACGTAAAAAATATGAACGCGGTTGTCCTCGCGTATGTCGGAGACGCCGTTTATACTCTTTACGTTCGGAAAAAACTCGCGCTTTCTTCGGACGGGAAAGCCGCGGAACTCGAACGACGCGCGACGGATCTTGTTCGTGCGGAGAGTCAGGCTCGCTTGATTGCAACGCTTCTGCCGCACTTGACGGAAGAGGAAGAGGGCGTGTATCGTCGCGCGCGGAACGCGAAAAAGAATACCCGTGCCAAGCATGCGACGGTAGGCGAATACAGTATGTCCACGGGCTTTGAAGCGTTGGTCGGATTTCTTTACTTAACGGGAAGAACCGAACGCTTAAACGAACTTTTGGAAAAGGGAAATACGGTTGGAGAATTATGAAAGTCATCGGAAGAAACGCCATATCGGAATTGATTAAAACCGATCGGGAAACGGATAAGGTGCTCGTGGAAAACGGGCTTAGGGACGGCGAGTCCAAAAAACTTTTGGCTGCGTTGCGGGAAAGCCGCTGTAAGGTGCAGTTTTGCGATCGTACGGTCATGGATAAGGAAGCGGAGGGAGCGCGCCATCAAGGCTTTATCGCTTTCGTGTCCGACTATCGCTATTGCGAGTTGGAAGATATGATCAAAACGGACGGAAACGGCATGATCGTACTCTTGGACGGCGTGCTCGATCCGCATAATCTCGGCAGTATCATTCGCGTTTGCGAATGTGCCGGCGTGGACGGTTTGGTCATCACAAAGCACCGCTCCGCGGTGGTAACCGATACCGTCATGCGTATTTCGGAGGGGGGCGCGAATCACTTGAAAATCGCTCGCGTTACCAATTTGAATGACGCGATCGACGAGTTAAAAGAGTGCGGCTATTGGGCGACGGGGGCGGAACTCGGCGGCGAGGATCTTTATTCCGCCGACCTTACGGGCAATCTCGCGTTGGTGATCGGCGGCGAAGATTCGGGGATTAAGCGTTTGACTAAGGAAAAATGCGATCGGATCGTTCAGATTCCCATGCGCGGCAAAGTCAATTCGCTAAACGCGTCCGTGGCATGCGGCGTCGTCGTGTTCGAGGCGATGAGGCAGAGATATGGAAAACGTTGAACTGGATAAATTATCGGACGAGGAACTTTGCGCGCTCGCAAAGACGGGGGACGTCGTTGCAACCGAACTTTTGATTCACCGTTCGCACGGGTTGATTCTTCGCGCAAGCCGCCCTTACTTTTTGGCAGGGGGCGATTACGAGGATTTGATTCAAGAGGGAATGATCGGTTTATTCAAGTCCATTCATTCGTATAACGGCAAAAGTTCTTTTCGAACGTTTGCGTATCTTTGTATTCGGCGGAATATTTATTCTGCGCTCAAAAGCGCGATGAGGGAGAAGAATCGTCCGCTCAACAATTACGTGTCCATTGCGGAAACGTTTACCGAAGCGGAAGAAACGGGCGGAATGGTTTTGGGCAGTATCGTCGATCCCGAAACGCTTTACATCAATCAAGAATCCGAGCAAGAACTGAAAACGCGCATCAGCGGCGTGCTTTCAAAACTTGAAAATTCCATTTTGCAATATTATCTCGAGGGATATTCCTATCGGGAAATTGCGGAAAAGATAGGAAAGGAGGAAAAATCCATCGACAACGCGTTGCAGCGGATTCGCAAAAAAATCGAGCGGTCGGTGAAATAAGTTATGGCATATCTTGCGCTTTACAGAAAATATCGTCCGACCGGCTTTGACGGGATCGTCGGGCAAGATCACGTCGTAAAAACGCTGGTCAATCAAATTCAGGCCGATCGCGTCGGTCACGCCTATCTTTTTACGGGAACGCGCGGAACGGGGAAAACGTCCGCCGCAAAAATCTTTGCTCGTGCGATCAATTGTCTTTCCCCGAGAGACGGCTCGCCTTGCGGTACTTGCGCGGCTTGCCGCGCGTTGGAAGATCCGTCTAATTTGGACGTGATGGAAATAGACGCGGCGTCCAACAACGGTGTGGCGGAGATCCGCGATTTGCGAGATAAAATCACCTTTCCGCCCGTTTCTTGTCGCTATAAAGTCTATATTATCGACGAAGTGCATATGCTTTCGTCGTCGGCGTTCAACGCGCTGTTAAAGACATTGGAAGAGCCGCCCAGGCACGCGGTGTTTATTTTGGCGACAACCGAGGTGCATAAGATGCCGCAGACCATTTTGTCCCGTTGTATGCGCTTCGATTTCAAGTTGGTTGCGACTCCCGTCATCGCGGATTTGTTAAAAAAGATTTTTCGCGACGTCGGAAAGGATTTTGAGGACGAAGCGGTTACGGCAATCGCAAAGGCAGGCGAGGGGAGCGTGCGCGACGCGCTTTCCATTGCCGATCTCTGCGTGTCTTACAGCCGCGAACGTTTGACGTATCGCGACGTTTTAGAGGTGTTAGGCTCTGCCGATAAGGAAAAACTTTATCGGTTTACCGATTCTCTTTTAGCAGGCGATACGGGTGAGGTTTTGACCGCGGTGGACGAACTTGCGGCGACAGGAAAGAGCATGGGCGTTCTGACAAAGGACGTAACGGGAATTTTGCGCGAACTGCTTGTCGTTAAGACGTGCAAGAATGCAAACGCGATCTTGGGTTTGCCGGAAGATTTGTTCGGGCAGTTAGTCCGTTCGGCGGAAAAAACGGATGAGGCACGGCTTTTGCGGTGTTTGGAAATTTTTGCGCGTACGGAAAGCGACTTAAAATATACCACGCATCCGCGCGTCGTCTTTGAAACGGCGGCGGTCAAGGCGGCAACGCCTGCTTGCGATTATTCCTTGGACGCGCTCGCGGCAAGGGTTTCGGCATTGGAACGCAAACTTTCGGAGGGGATCGCGGTAAGCGCGTCGCCCGTCCGTACGGAACGGCAAGAACCGATCCGTCCAGTCGTGACGGAAACGACGGAGAAGATTCCGACGTTGGAGGAACTTCCGACGGCAAAACCCTCTGAAAAGGCGAGCATGCTTTCGGCAAACGCCGTCGAGGTCAAGGGAACGCTTTCCCGTTCTCTCCGAAAAAACGGGCATTTTATGCTGTGGACGGCGATTCAAGATATGCGCTTGACGGTCGTCGGCAGTACGGTCACGCTGTATTGCAAGACGGAGAGCGATTACACAGTCATGTCGCGTACGGATAACGTCGCGATTTTGACCGAGCAGTTAAAAGATTACGCAGACGCAAGCGTGAAAATCGCTTTGGAGAGCGGCGTCGAGCAAAAAGACGGCTTCGATAACGACGTCGACGAGATTAAGAAAATATTCGGCGAGGACATCGTCATCGTCAAATAACATAAAACAGAATTTTATTTCGGAGGTAACAACAAAATGTATAAAGGCGGATATGGCGGCGGCTTCGGCGGCGGCAATATGCAGAATCTCATGAAGCAGGCTCAGAAAATGCAAGAGCAAATGCAAAAGGCGCAAGAAGAACTGGAAGAGGCGGAACTCGTCGGGACTGCCGCAGGCGGAATCGTCAGCGTGACGGTGGACGGCAAGAAGAACGTCAAGGGGATTTCCATTAAGCCGGAAGCGGTTGATCCGAACGACGTTGAAATGTTGGAAGATCTTTTGATGGCGGCGATTTCGGACGCATACGCTCAGGCGGATAAACTTTCTCAGGAGAAGATGGGGGCATTCGGCGCGCTCGGCGGAATGTTTTAATCGACAGGAGCGATTGATTCATGAAGGTATATATCGAGCCGATCGGCGCGCTTATTAACGCGTTTTCCAAATTGCCGGGCGTCGGACTGAAAACGGCGCAACGCTATGCGTATAAAATTATCAATATGCCCGAAGCGGAAGCGGAAGCGTTTGCCGCGGCGATAATCGCCGCGAAAAAGAACGTACATTACTGTACGATTTGCGGAAACTTTACGGAGGGCGAAATATGCGACGTCTGTAAAAACCGCAGCGCGGACGTTATCTGCGTGGTGAAAGAACCGAAAGACGTTATCGCGATCGAAAAACTCAACGAATTTAACGGCGTTTATCACGTTCTCCACGGGACGATTTCGCCCATGGACGGCGTAGGACCGAACGATATTCGGATCAAGGAACTGTTGGAACGCGTCGCAAAGGGCGGCGTGAAAGAAGTCATTATGGCGACCAATCCGGATGTCGAGGGCGAGGCGACCGCGCTTTATATCAACCGTCTGTTAGAGCCGCTGGGCGTTAAGGTGACGCGTTTGGCGCACGGGATTCCCATCGGCACGGATTTGGAATATGCGGACGAGGTTACCCTTGCGCGCGCGTTTCTGGAGAGGAAACCGCTGTGATCAGCGTACTCGGTTGCGGAAGATGGGGTTCGTTTATCGCCTGGTATCTTGCGCGGAAACAAACGGTCACTCTTTGGGGCAGAGCGGACGGGCAAAGTTATCGCGTTTTAGCGGAAACGGGCGGAAACGACTACGTGCAGTTGCCCGAATCCGTTCGCTTGACGTCCGATTTGGAAGAGGCGATGAAGAGCGATCTCATCGCGATTTCTATCGGGGCGCAAGGCTTGCGTGCTTTTGCGGAAGAATTAAAGCCGTACGGCTTAAAGGATAAAATCGTTCTTTTGTGCATGAAAGGACTGGAAGAACAAACGGGGTCGCGGTTATCCGAAATCATGAGGGACGCCGGCGTCCCTGCCGAACGGATCGCCGTTTGGCTCGGACCGGGGCACATTCAGGAGTTTGTGTCCGGTCGTCCGAACTGCATGGTGATCGATTCGGAAAATTCCGCGCTCGTAAAAGAACTTGCGGACGGACTTCGCAGCGATTTGATTCGCTTTTATTACGGAAACGATCTTATCGGAAGCGAGATCGGCGGTGCGGCGAAGAACGTGATGGGGATCGCCGCAGGTATGTTGGACGGCGGCGGATACGGCGCGTTAAAGGGCGTTTTGATGGCGCGCGGCGCGCGTGAGGTTGCGCGTTTAATTGCTAAAATGGGAGGAAACGAACTTTCTGCGTACGGTCTTTGCCATTTGGGAGACTATGAAACGACGCTTTTTTCGCCTTATTCCAATAATCGTGCGTTCGGAGAAGCGTTTGTTACGGGAAAGCCTTTTACCAAACTGGCGGAGGGCGTTGCCACGGCACACGCAATGAAACTGTTGGGTGAGCGGTACGGGGAAGAACTCCCCATTACGAACGCGGTTTATTCGATTTTACGGGATAAAAGCGATCCCATGCAGGTGTTTTTACAACTTTTTTCCCGTAGCACGCGTACGGAATTTTAATTATTAACAACAGGAGATTTTATGGCGAACCAATACGTGCGCAAGGCGAAAAAGGCGGTGAAAAAGACGCATCCCGCCACGCTGTTGATTGCGCTGTTATGTTTAATTTTGGGGTTATGCGGTGGCGGATTTGCCGCGTACACCCTTTCAAAGGACGATTCTTTCGCGTTAAAGGGCGAAACGAACGTCACGCTGACGTTGGGCGAATCTTATACGGAAAAGGGCTTTACCGCCGTTTCTTTCGGTCGGGATATCTCCGATCTGGTGGTTGTGGACGATTCTGCGGTGGATTTGACCGCGCCGGGCGAATATTACATTTTGTATCGCGTCGAGGGCGATTTTAAGTACGGCGGTTATCAACTCGTTCGTTACGTTACGGTGACGGAGGTGGAAAATGGCTAAGAAAAAGCAAGCGTATTCTGCCGGGAAAACCGCGTTATGGAGTATCGCGTCCTTAGTTTTGGGCGTCGTGATCGGCTTTCTCGCCGTCGCTTATTATTTCTTTCCGCAAGGGACGAGCGAAACGCCCGTTATCGTCAACGGAGAGTTGCAAATTCATTTTATGGAATTGGGCAATAAATACACGGGCGACAGCATTTATATTAAGGCAGGCGAAACGGATATTTTGATCGACGCAGGCTCGCGTACGAGCAGTGCGAAAACGATTTCTTCATACGTTAATCAATTTTGTACGGACGGAACGTTGGAATACGTCATCGTTACGCACGGCGATCGGGATCATATCGCAGGGTTTGCCGGGGATAAGACCAATCCGAGTCTCTTTACCATGTACGAGTGCAAAACCATTATCGACTTTCCGTTGACCAATCAAACGAGCGAAACGTACCAAAATTACGTCAAGTCGCGCGACGCCGAGGTCGCGGAGGGCGCAACGCATTACAACGCGTTGCAATGCTATCGGGAAACGGACGGCGCA
>CAYRPB010000023.1:0-17811 GCA_964426105.1 uncultured Clostridia bacterium
AATCAAACATAACTAATAGACTAAACATTCCAGCCATACAAGAAATAGCATTTCTTAATGTAGCATTCATAAAGTTTGTTTTACCGGAATGTTTTATACTATTATAATTATTCCACCAAATAGGGTTTGAGGATTTATCATTTGCTGGATTTGTTATTAGTTTCTCCCAAGGTTGCAAAATAAACTTTCCACAATAAACTAATTCTTCTTTTTGAAAATTGTTAGAAATGTATTCTTTGTAATCTTTCATATCAAACCTTGTTTTAGTAGGGTTGTTTGCCTGACACAACTCAAAACAAAAACCATTTATTAAACCACAGCAATCGTTAATAATGCTGGCACATTCAATAGAAAATACATCTAAATTCTCTTCCTCAAAAGCAATATACTTTTCAAGATTTACTAATCTTTCTTCGAGCATTTCAAAATATTTAGCGTAATAATTAAAATCCATATTTTCCTCCGATTAAATATATATCCATTATAACATATTGTACTTGGAAATAAAACATTTAGATAAAAAAATATTATATCAAAACAAATACCATATTTATAATGATATTGAATAAATTTTGAAACAAAAAAACTCAGTTTTGCCCAATTTTCTCGGGTTCAACTGAGTTTCATTTGGCGCGCCGTAAGGGATTCGAACCCCTGGCCTTCGGTTCCGTAGACCGACGCTATATCCAGCTTAGCTAACGGCGCATTATTTTTAATAGCCTTTCTATTATATAAGGTTCGTCGCGATTTGTCAAGAAAAACAGAGAATTCTTGGCGGATTTTTTTAAATTTTTCTTTTTTTCTTCGTTTGATTTGCGATTGCACGGTTACTTATGCGCGAACGGCATCGTTGCGACGGAATTTTGTAAAACGAAATCCGTTTTCTATAAAACCGCACACTATGCCTTTACCAAAAGGCATAGTGTGCGGTTCTGAAATATTGAGAAAAAATACTTTGTTTTTTTAATCCGATTGTTCGCCGTTTGTTGGAACGGAAGTACTGTTTGAGATCGGTTGTGAAAGCGTGCCGTCCGATTTCGATTGCAAAATCGTGTCGTTCACGGTGGATTGGTTGATCGCGTTGTCCACTTTGTCGCGGTATACGACGTAACGCATAAACAGAAATTCGGTTGACATATTTATCACCATCGAAAGGAAGAGTACGAGGTATTCGTTCCAGCCGATCCCTTCCAGCGCATTGCCGCCTAAAACGGATATCGGTGTAAAGACACAGTAATATCCTAAGACTTTCAGCATGGCGATTCCGTAATTCGCGTCCGTGCGGAAAGTCGCTTTGCGGTTGATCGTGAAATTCCAAAGGACGGAAAGCAGAAGCGCGATAAGATAAGAGAGCCAATAATCCCACTTAGCAACTTCGTTCATCAAGGCGAATGACAGCGTTTGAATGATGCCCGCCGAGGCGGAAATCAAAATAAATTTTATGATGCGGATCAATTCTTTCATCGTTTTATTTTGACGTCGCTCAGCGAAGTTCTGCCTTGATTCGACGAACGCCGCTCGACGAACTTTGTTCTTTGGTGATGACGAACGTGCCGAGATCGCCCGTATTCTGCGCGTGCGGTCCGCCGCAAATTTCCTTGGAGAAATCGCCGATCGTGTAGACGGTGACGCGTTCGCCGTATTTATTGGAGAATAAGCCGATCGCTCCCGATGCCTTTGCTTCGGCTACCGCCATTTCTTCGCGTACGACGGGAATCTTTTTCGCAATCTGCTCGTTGACGAGCGCTTCGACTTGCTTGATTTCGTCTTGCGTCATCGGACGGTCGAAATTAAAGTCAAACCGCAAGCGTTCCGCCGTAATGTTGGAGCCGCGTTGATTGACGTCGGGGGAGAGTACGCGTTTGAGCGCGGCATGGAGAAGGTGGGTTGCCGTGTGGAGGTTGACGGTAAGCGCTTCGGTATCGGCAAGACCGCATTTGAAACGTTGCTCGCTTCCTGCCTGCGATTTCGCCTGATGTGCCTTGAACGCCTCTTCAAAGCCTTGTTTATCCACGGTAATGCCGCGTTCTTTTGCGAGTTCTTCGGTGATTTCGATGGGGAAGCCGAACGTATCGTACAACTTAAACGCCGTCGTTCCGTCGATTTCCGTTCCGTTGAGTTTTTTTACGACGCGCTCGAATTCCTTTAAGCCGCCCACGAGCGCTTTGGAGAATTTCTTTTCTTCTTTATTCAACTCTTCCTTGATTTTGGCTGCGTTTTCGGTGAGTTCGGGGTATACGTTTTCGTATTTTTGAATAAAGCATTGCGCAAGTTCGGAGAGTTTTCCCTCTTCTAAGCCGATCTGTCTGCCGTAACGGACGGCGCGGCGAATGATTCTTCTCAATACGTACCCTTGGTCAACGTTAGACGGCGTAATGCCTTTCGGATCGCCGATCATAAACGCCGCCGTGCGGACGTGATCGAGCACGATGCGGAACGCGCGCTTTACTTCGGGCGTTTCTTCGTACGCTTTGCCCGTCAACGCTTCCAATTTTTGTTTTGCCGCTTCAAAAAGATCGGTGTCGTATACGCTCTTTACGCCGTTCAAAATGCAGACCGTACGATCCAAGCCCATGCCGGTGTCCACGTTTCTCTGCTTTAACGGTTCGTAGCCGCCCTCGCTGTTCTTGAAATATTGCATAAATACGTCGTTCCAAATTTCGATGTATTTTCCGCAGTCGCAGGCGGGGGAGCAATCGTCCGAACATTTCTCATAACCGCGGTCGATAAACATTTCGGTATCCGGACCGCACGGACCGGTCAGACCGGCGGGCCCCCACCAATTGTTTTTACGGGGGAGAAAGAAGATTTTTTCCTTTGGAATACCGCATTCTTCCCAAATTTTCGCGCTTTCTTCGTCGCGTGGCGCGGTTTCGTCGCCGGCGAATACGCTGACGGCGAGTTTTTCTACGGGAATTCCCAAATAATCTTTTCCCGTTAAAAACTCGAAACTCCACCGAATCGCGTCTTCCTTAAAGTAATCGCCCAAACTCCAATGTCCGAGCATTTCAAAAAAGGTAAGGTGCGAATCGTCGCCCACCTCGTCGATGTCGCCCGTACGAACGCATTTCTGTACGTCTGTCAGACGCGTTCCTTCGGGGTGCTTTTGTCCCAAAAGATAGGGAACGAGCGGATGCATGCCTGCCGTTGTAAAGAGCACGGTGGGATCGTTTTCGGGGATTAACGAGGCGGACGGGATAACGTGATGTCCCTTGCTCTCGTAAAATTTCAAAAATTTCTCTCTCAATTCTTCACTGGTCAATTTATTCATATTTATTACCTCTGTTTATTTTCCAAAGTATAGCCGTCTTTGGCGTCTTTTACGACGTACCCCATGACGGCGAGTTTTTCTCTCAGTTCGTCTGATTTTGCCCAATCCTTGTTTTTTCGAGCGACAAGGCGTTCTTCCGCGATTGCGATTACTTCTGCCGGAACGGGGTTCTTGGGCTGTTTTGCTTCATACGCGCTTAAAAATTCGGCCGACTTGTGACGGAACAGACCTAAAAGTTTGTAAGTTTCCCGAATCTGGTTCAAGTCCTCGATCGCCGTAACGTCGTTTGCTTTCAGTTTTGCGCGAATTTCCTTGAAATATCCGAACAAGTCGGAAAGGGCGCGCGCGGTGTTGAAATCGTCGTCCATCGCCGCGTCGAACGCTTGGTCGATTGCCGCGTTTTTCGCTTCGGAGCGCAATCCCGATTGCTCCGCTTCCGCCATAATGCGGTAGAAGTCTGCCAAGTGCTTTTCGGCGGACGGGAATAAATCGTCCGTCACGTTGACGTCGTTGCGGTAACTGTTAGAGAGAAGAGCAAACTTGATCGCTTCTTCCGAATAGCGGTTCAAAAGGTCGGATAACAGAAGAGAATTGCCGAGCGATTTGCTCATTTTCTGTCCGTTGACCTTGATTAGTCCGTTATGCGTCCAATATTTGACGAATTGTTTTCCCGTCAACGCTTCGGTTTGCGCGATTTCGTTTTCGTGATGGGGGAAGATGAGATCTCTTCCGCCGCCGTGCAGGTCGATTTGCTCGCCGAATGCCGCGTAGTTCATCGCCGAACATTCGATATGCCAGCCTGGACGTCCTTTCCCCCAAGGCGAGTCCCAACAAATTTCGCCGACTTTCGCGCTCTTCCAAAGGGCGAAGTCCAAGGCGCTTTCCTTTTGTTCGTCGTTTTCGATGCGGACGCCGTTCAACGCGTCCTCTAAATTGCGGTTGGAAAGTTGCCCGTATGCCGGGAAAGAGCGGACGGAAAAATAAACGTCCCCCTTTTCGGTTGCGTAAGCGTGTCCCTTTTCGATCAATGCCGCGATAAAAGAAACGATATCGCCGATATGGGCGGTCGCTTTCAGCCATATGCCGGGATCGTCCACGGCGAAACGGTGCATATCCGCATCGATTTTTTCAATCATTTGCGCGGCGTAAACGTCTGCCGGGATTCCCGTTTCGTGCGATTTTGCGATAATTTTATCGTCTACGTCCGTGTAATTTCTGGCATAGGTAACCGAATACCCCTTTTTTTCGAGATATTTGCGCATTACGTCGTAGATAAGCGCTTGAAACGCGTGTCCGATATGCGCTTCGCCGGAAACGGTGATGCCGCACGCGTACATTTTAACTTCGTTTCCGTTGAGCGGAACGAATTCTTCTTTTTGTTTTGTAAGCGTATTATAAATTCTCATTGTGGTCCTTTTTTGTTTTCGCATGAATACGGGCTAGTTCTTCTTCCAAATAATATACTCTGTCGCGGAGTTTGCACAACTCTTCCATGAGCGGATCGCATTGATCTTGTTTTAGATCGCGCGGAAGTTTTTCGTCGGCGATGCGAACGACTTTCCCCGGTACGCCGACGACGGTGGCATGCGGCGGAATTTCTTTTAATACGACCGCTCCGGCACCGATTTTGCTGTATTCGCCCACCGTGAAACCGCCCAAAATCTTTGCGCCTGCGCCGATGACCGTTCCGCGCTTGATTGTGGGGTGTCGCTTGCCCGTTTCCTTGCCCGATCCGCCGAGCGTAACGCATTGATAGATTACGACATCCGTTTCCACTTCGGCGGTTTCTCCGATTACGACGCCCGATCCGTGGTCGATAAATACGCCTGCGGCGATTTTTGCCGCAGGGTGAATTTCAATTCCCGTTTTGCGCTTTGCAATCTGACTGAGCGCGCGTGCAAGCAGTTTCATGTGCGCGCGATAAAAGAAGTTCGAGACGCGATGATAAGAAAGCGCCTTAACGCCCGAATAGGTAAGCCAGATTTCAAATTTATTGCGAGCAGCGGGATCGTTCCGCTTTGCGGCGTCGATATCTAACCGCAGTTTTTTAAAAAACATGGTTTCTTCGGTTAGATCACTTGGATTCCGATAGCCTGAAAGTCTGCGATTTTTTCTTGCGGGAAGTTGCTGTCTACGACGATACAGTCGATGTCCTTCGCGTAAGCGAACGTGTAGGGCATGGTGCGGTCTACTTTCGAGCCGTCTAACAGCATGATGACGCGCTTCGCTTTCCGAATAACGGCGGATTTGATTTCCGCTTCCGGCTGAGAGCCGCAGGTAAAGCCCGTCGTGTCGTTATACGCGGTGGTCGTCATGACCGCAGTGTCGATATTGACTTTTTCCAGCCAATCCAAACTCGCCTTGCCGACGGTCGCGAGATTGTTGCGCGAAACGTCTCCGCCGATAACGGTGACCATCATCATGCTCTTTTTTAAAAGTTCGGTTGCGATGTTGAGTCCGTTCGTCACGACGAAATAATTGATGTTCGGCAACTGCTTCGCAAAATAGAGCGTGGTCGAGCCGCTGTCTATAAACAGCGAGTTGGTTGAGTCGATCAATTCGCTCGCCTTAGCCGCAATTTCCTTTTTCTCGCTGATATTAAATCCGACGCGTGCGGAAAATTGTTCCTCCGTCTTTTTGGAAAGTTCGTTTAACGATACCGCGCCTCCTCTGACGCGAATAATCAACCCTTCGTTTTCCAACGCGCAGAGATCGCGACGCAACGTCATTTCGGAATAATTGGGCATTACAGCCACGAGTTCGTCATAACTGACCTTTCCGTTTTTTTCGATTAGTTCTTTAATTTTTTCAATTCTTGACTTTTTCATAATCCTTTCCTCACCTTTGTTAAAAGTATTTTAACAAGTTTGAAAGAATATATCAAGCAAACACAAGCCATATGCGAAAAATTTTCCGAAAATTTTTTAGATTTTTCTCAATTGGTTGCTTTTTTCTGCGATAATTACTATAATAGAGACAGTATTCGACAGGAGTGATGATATGATAGACATTAAGTTGATTCAAGAAGACGCGGCAAAGGTATCCGCGCTTTTGGAAAAAAAAGGATATACCGTCGATTTTTCCGAGGTGCTCGAAAAGGACGCGCTTCGCAGAGCAAAGTTGACCGAACTCGAAAAAGCGAAAGCGGAACGCAACCGCGTATCCGCGGAAATTCCGAAACTGAAAAAAGCAGGCAAGCCGGTTGAGCCGATCTTTGAAGAGATGCGTAAATTGGGCGACGCAATCGCGGAGGACGAAAAAGAGGTCAATTCGTTGGCGTCGGAAATTTACTCGTTTTTAATCGCGCTTCCCAATCTTCCGGACGAGGATTTGAAGGGCGGCGGAAAGGAAAATAACGAGGTGATCAAGGTGGTCGGGGAAAAGCCCGTATTTGACTTTGAACCCAAAAATCACGTTGACTTGTGCACGGCGCTCGGCATTATCGATTATCCGCGCGGCGTAAAGATTTCGGGGAACGGCTTTTGGCTGTATCGCGGCAAGGGCGCGCAACTTGAATGGGCGTTGTTGAATTATTTTGTTTCCGAGCATTTGAAGGACGGGTACGAATTTATTCTTCCGCCTCATCAATTAGGATATAATTGCGGCTTGGGTGCAGGACAGTTCCCGAAGTTTTCGGACGAGGTGTATTGGCTGGACGTTGACGCCGATCGCGAAAAAAATCGGTTCATGCTTCCCACCGCCGAAACCGCGCTCGTCAACCTCTATTCGGGGGAGATCTTGGACGAATCCGCGTTGCCGTTGAAATTTTTCGCGTATACGCCGTGCTACCGTAAAGAAGCCGGTTCTTATCGCGCGGAGGAGCGCGGAATGATTCGCGGACATCAATTCAATAAGGTGGAAATGGTTCAGTACGCGCACCCCGACCGTTCTGCCGCGGCGTTTGAAGAACTTGTCGGAAAAGCGGCTTCTTTGGTGGAAAAGTTGGGATTGCATTACCGCATTTCCAAACTGGCGGCAGGCGATTGCTCCGCTTCCATGAAGCGCACGTACGATATCGAGATATGGATTCCGTCGATGGGAATTTATAAAGAGGTTTCTTCCGTTTCCAACGCCGGCGATTATCAGGCGCGCAGAAACAATACGCGTTATCGGGATAGTAAGACGGGAAAGCCTGCTTACGTTCATACGTTGAACGGCAGCGGACTTGCGACTTCTCGCGTGTTCCCGGCGATCATCGAACAATATCAAAACGCAGACGGTTCGATCACCGTGCCCGAGGTATTGCGTCCGTTCATGGGCGGTTTGGAGGTTATTCGATGAGTTATCGTCGGCTAGCCCCGGAGGATTATCGGGAGAATCCTTTTACGGTGATCGGGAAAGAATGGCTTTTGATTTGCGCAGGCTCTGCCGAGCAACATAACGCCATGACGGCGAGTTGGGGCGGAATGGGCGTGTTCTGGGGAAAGAACGCGGCTACCGTCTATATTCGTCCGACGCGTTATACCAAGGAATTCGTCGATCGAAACGAGGTGTTTACGCTCTCCGTTTTCGACGAACGTTATCGGAGCGCGTTGAATTTGTTCGGAACGCGTTCGGGGCGAGATTGCGATAAAGATCGCGAATCGGGACTTACGCCGACGGCGTTTGACGGCGCGATCGCTTATGCGGAGGCAAAGACGGTATTCGTCTGCAGAAAGTTGGCTCATGCCGATTTGGCGCCGAAAGCGTTCGACGATCCCTCTGCCGACGAAAAATGGTATCCGAAAAAGGATTATCATACGCTGTATATCGCGGAGATCCTTGCAATTTACGAAAAGGAATAATCAAAACGGAAAAGAGCCGTCGCCCGAATTTTTTCGGGCGACGGCTCTTGCGTTACAATCGATCGAGAAAACTCGATCGATTGTAATAATATATTTCTTGAAAATCGCTTGACTTTTCCGCCGTCTTTGTGTTATCCTTTTAGCGATAACAGAACCACATTTGCGGCGGCTTGTCTTTTTGTTTTTGCATTAAAAAAGAATCAATCGGCGCGCGGTTTGTTGTCGCGGCTGTTGTTTTTGTTTTTCGTTTGGTTTTCTATAACAAAAACGACAGAAGATTATTTTGACTGTGGAAAGTCTTTTATATAATCAAGAAAGGGGACACCCGAACGGCTGCGCCGTTTTAATTGGGTTAAACCGCTGTAAGGGCTTTTAAATTACTTGCGGCGGTTTTTCTTTGTTTCAAATGTGATTTCGATTGTTATTTCTGAGTTTTGAAGAAATTCAAAGATTAAAAATAACAACTTTTTCAAATCTTCCACGCGCTCACCTCCTCCCCGAAGTTCGGAAAATGTGCGCAACCGTCGCGAGGACTTTTAAATTATTTGCGACATTTTTTATGATCAATTGGATTTCCGTTAGTTCGTAATTTTCAAGAAGTTGAAGAATTAACAAAAATATCACCGCCTTATAGGAGAAAAGCGGCGCGTTAAGAGCGCCGCTTTTTTTCGCGCTTCGGTTTCAAAATTTTCCCGATGATCGCAACCTGCCAACGGTCGGGAAGGAAGTTCAAAAGGAGCAATAGAGCGTTGCGGTTGACGTTGTATACGAATTTGGGCTTGCGTGCCTTTAATGCGCGTAGCAACGTGTTCGCAATTTTTTCGGGCGGAATTTTTTTACTTTCCACGCTGTCTACGATCGTCTTGAATTTCGCCGTATTGCAGCGGTATAATTGCGTTTGTGCACAAAGACGTTCGAGCGCGGCGGCGGAGTCGCCCAACAGCCCCGTATCTACCGCGCCGGGGCGAATAACGCTCACCCGATATCCCAGGAGATTGAGTTCCATGCGCAACGAAAAGGCATACCGTTCCAACGCGCCTTTCGTAATGCCGTACAGCCCCGTAAAGGGGAGCGGATCGAGCGGCGCCAGTTCGCTGGAAGTAATCACGATTCTGCCGCCTGCGTTTAAGAGGGGTAAAAAGGTTTTGTTGACGCGGTAAACGCCGAAAAGATTGATCGTAAAGATCCGTTCAAAATCTTTTTCGGATATTTCGATTAGGGAATTCATGTCGTAAATGCCGGCAAAGTGCGCAACAGCGTCCAGCCGCGCGTTTTCTTCTTCCAACGTTTGAAAGACGGTCTTTAAGTTTTCGCCGTCCGAGAGATCCGCTTGAAAATATCGCACGTCCGCGATTTTGCAGCGTTCTTTGCGATCGAGCCCGATCACGTTCCAACCGTTTTTCAAGAGCGTTTCCGCGGCTGCCGTTCCCATGCCGCCGCACACGCCCGTTACTAAAATCGTTTTCATAATCCGTTCTTATTGTTTCGAGAGATATACCATTAAAACCGCGATATCCGCCGGGTTTACGCCGGAAATTCTGCCTGCCTGTCCTAAGTTTTGCGGGCGAATTTTATCCAGTTTTTGCCTTGCTTCCAGTCGTAAGCCGTCAATCGAGAGATAGTCTAAATCGGCGGACAACTTTTTTTCTTCCAACTTTTTTACTCGTTCGATCTGCTCGTATTCCTTGGCGAGATAACCCTCGTATCGTACGCCGATTTCCAACGTTTCCAAAATATCGGATGGATAATCGCCGAACGCGCCGAACGCTTCTTTGATTTCTCGTACGGAAATGCCGCGCTTGATCATATCGCGGTAAGAAACGCCGCCGAACAGTTCTTCGCTGCCGTGTTCTTTGAGGAACGCGCCGCAGACTTTGGGAGATAAAATTTCCGTGCTTTCCGCTTCCGCTCGTGCGAGAAGTTCCTTGCGCTTACAATACAGTTCATAACGTTCGTCCGTCACTAAGCCGATTTTTCTGCCGATTTCGGTTAAACGGAAATCCGCGTTGTCCTGCCGCAGTAAAATGCGATGCTCTGCGCGCGAAGTCATAATGCGGTAAGGTTCGTTTGTTCCCTTGGTGACCAAATCATCGATGAGAACGCCCGCATAGGCTTGATCGCGCTTCAAAACCACGCCTTCCTTGCCGCTCAGATACATTGCGGCGTTGATCCCTGCGAGTAAGCCTTGTACGGCGGCTTCCTCGTAGCCGGACGTCCCGTTTAATTGTCCGGCGCAGAAAAGTCCGTTGACTTTTTTGTATTCGAGCGTAGGCTTTAAGTCAAGCGAGTCGATACAGTCGTATTCGATGGCGTAAGCATAGCGCATGATTTCGCAATGTTCCAGCCCTGCGACCGTGCGGTACATTGCGCGCTGTACGTCGTGCGGCAGAGAGGTGGACATGCCTTGTACGTAAATTTCGTTGGTATCCGCGCCCTCCGGCTCTAAAAAAAGTTGATGGCGCGATTTGTCCGCAAACCGTACCACTTTGTCTTCGATAGAGGGACAGTAACGCGGTCCCGTGCCGTGAATAACGCCGGCATATAGGGGGGAGCGGTGCAGATTGGCTCGAATAATTTCATGCGTTTTTTCGTTGGTATAGGTGAGATAGCACGGCGTTTGTTTTTTCGGAACGCGCGGCGTTAAATAAGAAAAGGGGTAGAGGTCTGTTTCCCCCTCTTGTATTTCGCATTTGGAAAAATCAATCGTGCGCGCGTCGATTCGCGCAGGCGTTCCCGTCTTAAAGCGACGTACCGCAAAGCCGAGGTCGATGAGATTCGCCGTCAATTCGTTCGCCGCGCAGAACCCGTTCGGACCGGTATTTTTTCTCCATTCGCCGGCAATGACCGAGCCGTTGAGATAGACGCCTGTCGCGAGCACGACCGCAGGCGCGTAAATTTCGCTGCCGTATGCCGTCCGAACGCCCGTGACCGCACCGTTTTCGGTCAGAATTTCCACCGTTTCGCCTTGTAAAATGCGTAAGCGTTCGGTGTTTTCCAGTGTTTGTTTCATCAGCGCGTGATAACGAAATTTGTCCTCTTGCCCTCTAAGACTGTGGACGGCTGCGCCCTTTCCGCGATTAAGCATGCGGATTTGCAAGCAAGCCTTGTCCGCATTGATTCCCATTTCTCCGCCGAGTGCGTCGATTTCGCGCACCAAATGTCCTTTCGCCGTTCCGCCGACGGACGGGTTGCACGCCATAAAGGCGATGCTGTCCAAATTAAGCGTAATAATCGCCGTTCGATAGCCTAATCGCGCTAAGGCGAGCGCCGCTTCCGCACCCGCGTGTCCCGCGCCGACGACGATCGCGTCAAATGTACCTTCGCTGTTCATATATGCTTAAAACGGGCGTTTCCGCCCGTTCTCCTTATTTTTTTAACAACATATTTTTGAGGTCGCCGACCTGCGTCGCGACGCGCGGATTGGTATTGATCAGTTCCGCAACCTTATCGCGCGCGTAAATGACCGTCGTGTGATCTCTGCCGCCCATTTTCTGACCGATGGTCATAAGGGGTAAACTCATCAAATCGGTGATGAGGTAAATGCAGATTTGACGAGGCTCGACGAATTCTTTGTTTTTCTTTTTGCCCAAAAGATCGCTTTTGTTGATATGAAAAAAGTCGCAGGTGCATTTGATAATGTCATCCACTTCGATTTCTTCTTGCGAAAAAGCGGTGCTTTCCTTTAACGCTTCCCGAGCAAGTTCGACCGTGATCGGCTTTTCGTGCAACTTGGAAGCAAAAATGACTTTCGTTAATTTACCGATCAACGTGCGGATATCCTCTTCCGAATTTTCGGCGAGATAGGTCAGTACGCTCATGTCGATGATACATTTCCGTTCTTCCGCTTTCTTTTTCAAAATCGCGACGCGCGTTTCCATGTCGGGCGGTTGGACGTCCGCCAAAAGTCCGCCTTCGAAGCGCGTCCGTAAACGCTCCTCTAAAACCTCGATTTCTTTCGGGGGACGGTCGGACGTTAAAACGATCTGCTTGTTTTGCAGAACCAACTCGTTGAACGTATGGAAAAATTCCATCTGCGTTCCCGGCTTTTTGGCAAGAAACTGAACGTCGTCGATCAAGAGAACGTCGACGTTCCGATATTTATTGCGAAATGCCGCACCGTCGTTTTTTCCGTGCGAAATGGATTCGATCAATTGATTGGTAAACTGTTCGCAAGTTGCGTACACCACGGTGACGGAGGGGGCGTGCAGACGGATATGATTGGCGATCGCCATCAACATATGCGTTTTTCCGAGTCCCGTACCGCCGTAAATAAAGAGGGGGTTATATGCCTCTCCGGGGGCTTCCGCAACCGCCTTTGCTGCGGCGCAGATAAAACGGTTGGAATCGCCCACGACGAAACTGTCGAACGTGAGTTTGGGATCGATGGGGGAAGAAGAGAGTTCCGAACATTCCCGTTCGCTCTTCTGCTCGTAATAACGCTCCTTTTTATCCCCGATAAACAGCGTGAAATCGGTGATGCCCGTGTTCGTGCGGACAAGAGCCTCTCTCACTTTATCGCCCAATCTTCCGCCGACAGTGTTCGCGAAATGCTCGCTCGGCGTCATCAATACCAGTTTGTTTCCCTGAATATCGATGGGCGTGATCGTCTCGATAAACGTGGCGTACGAGATGGAGGACACTGATTTTTCCAATTCTCCCAGCGCGTTATTCCATAAAATTTCAAAGTATTCCATAAAATCCTCTCCGAACCTTGCTTTTGTGCGTTAAAATGTGCTATAATAAATGAAATAATCGGGATATTGCCGTGTCGTCGCCAAGGCGGCGACGCGCTTCCCGCAGCGTTCGCGCTATCTATGATAATACAAATTAAAAAAAAAGTCAATCGGAATCGTTTTTGATATGCGGATAAAAACCTTGCGTTTGAAAAATTTCAGAAATTACGCCGAAGCGGAAGTCCGCTTTGCGGATGGCATCACCGTGCTTTCGGGGGCAAACGCGCAAGGCAAGACTAATTGCGCGGAGGCGATCTTCTTTTTGTGTACGGGATATTCGCCGCGCGTGACGCGCGAAAAACAGTTGGTGAAAATCGGCGAAGAGAGCGGCTTTTGCGAGGGAGAGGCGGAATCGCTGTACGGTTCGGTTAAAGTGCATATCGATTTGTTCCGCAACGACAAGAAAGCGATCGCGGTCAACGGCTTGCCCGTCGCTCGGATCGGCGAACTGTTCGGCAACATTCATTCGGTGTTTTTTAATCCCGGAGAATTAAAACTCGTGCAAGAGAGTCCGGAAGATCGGCGGCGATTTTTGAATTTGGCACTTTCGCAAATGTCCAAGCAATATTTTTACGCGTTGCAAAAGTATAATAAAATTTTGATGCAACGGAATAATTTATTGAAGAGCGCGGAGCGATACGATCTGAAAGAAACGCTTTCCGTTTGGGACGAGCAACTTTCTCTTTATGCGAGCAAGATTATTTTTAAGAGGAACGAATTGTTGGAAAAACTTTCTCCGCTGTCGGAAGAAGCGCACGCGTGCATTTCGTCCGGCAAGGAAACGCTTTCGCTTTCCGCCGAAAGCGGTTATCGGGGGAGCGAAGAAGAGATTCGGGAAAAGTTTTCGCGCGATCTGTCGCGCGCCGCGGAAAAGGATATTCGGTTGGGATATACCACCGTCGGACCGCATCGGGACGATATGAAAATTTATTTAAACGGAGAGGACGTCAAACTATACGGTTCGCAGGGACAGCAACGGACGGTCGCACTTTCCTTAAAACTCGCGGAAACGGAGATCTTTCGGGAACGATTCGGGGAATACCCCATTTTGATTTTGGACGACGTGTTGAGCGAGTTGGATAAATCCAGACGAAAGCGGTTGATGGGGCGAATCGGCAATATGCAGACCGTCTTGACGTGTACGTCCGTCGAAAGCGCAATATTAAAGGGATTCGAGTATACGAAAATAACGGTAAAAAACGGAGTGTTAAAGGGATTATGAAGCGGTTGAAATTCAATTTATCCGAAAAATACGAGGTCGTGCTGGACGAGAACCTGCTCGATCGTTTGGGGGAAGAACTTGCGTTGGTCGCGAAACCGTGCAAAGTCATGGTCGTTTCGGACGACTGCGTGAAAGAGTTGTTCGGCGATCGCGTGGAAGCGGCGCTCTCCGTCGGCGGATACGAAACGCATTTTTATACGTTTCCGCAAGGAGAAGGCGCGAAAACGCTTGCCACCGTCGCGTCTTTGGCAGCGACGTTGTCCGACCATTTGTTTACGAAAGCGGATTTGATCGTCGGACTTGGAAGCGGCGTCGCGACGGATATTGCGGCGATGACCGCGAGTCTTTATTATCGTGGTATGCGACACGTGTTCGTTCCGACTACGTTGACGGCGGCGATCGACGCGGCGATCGGCGGTAAGATCGGCATTAACGAAAACGGCGTAAAGAATTTGTTGGGCGGTTTTTATCAACCGATCGGCGTGTACGTGGATACGCAGATCTTGTCCGAACTGAAACGTTCTGTCTTTATGCACGGCATGGCGGTCGCGATCAAATATGCGTTTGTCGGGAATAAAAAACTGTTCGATTATTTAAAAACGGGGAAGATCGATTTGGAAGAGGTCGTTTACCGCTGTATTCAATTGAAGTACCGCTATATTAAGCGCGACGAGGACGAGCGCGGAAAGAGGATTCTCTTGGACTACGGGCACACGTTCGGAAACGCGATCGAGCGTCTTTCCGAGTATACGCTTTCGCACGGGGAGAGCGTGGGGATCGGAATGGTGGTTTCGGCGAAGATTTCCGAAAATTTATTCTTACAGGACGGAATGTCCGCCGCGCTCGAAGAGACGTTGGCGCAATACGGACTTCCTTCAAAATGCGAATACACCGCAGAGCAAATTTACGAGGCGGCAATTACGGATAAAAAGCGTTCGGGCGAATACATGGGCTTGGTTTTGACAAAGAAAATCGGTAAAGCGAGCCTTATGCGCGTAGAAACGGAAAAATTCCGTGAATTGATCAAGTTGGGGATTTCATGAAGTGGCGAATTTTTCCGAGTCGGCTGACGAAAGATATTTTGATCGAATCGGAACGCGCGGCGATTTTGATCTCGACGGCGGACGCGATCGGCAGTTTTGTGCGGATTTCGGGCGATTTTCCAAATCTTTCGGCATTTCGACAGGCGTTGTTGCAACTACGGCAGAGCGGATGTGTTTTTGAAAACGCGGAAGAGTCGTTTTATCCGGGGCTGTTGGTTGCCTCTTGCTATTCGGACGGAAAAACGGTTTTCAAAGACACGCCTCGTCGTTACGAGCGATTAGAGCGTGCGTTGCGTTCGTTGGGCGCAAACGTAATGCGTGAGGGCTGTACGGTGACGGTAAGCGGTACGGGCGGCTTGACGGGAGGCGTCGCGGACGCGGAAGAGATAGAAGAAACGTCGGCTTACCTTGCGATTGCCGCAACGGCGGCGGATCGGGAAACGATAATTGAAAACGCCGCAGGAGAATGGTTAAGCACCGTGCTCGCCGCAGGCGGAAGAGGGACGATACTGTGACGATTGAGGAACTGAGGACGGAAATGGACGCGATTGACGAAAAAATCGCCGATTTGTTTATTGAACGCATGGAATTTGCCGCGTTGATCGCGGAGGAAAAAAGGAAAAATAAACTTCCCGTAGAGTCGGAAGAACGCAGAAAATACGTGGAAAATCGCATTGCGGATCGCGTTCCCGAACAGTACGCGACCTATACGCGCGCGCTTTTTTCTACGATGATGTCTTTGAGTTATTCTTATCAAAACGAGTTGGTCTATCGAAGTTCGCTCGGAAAGATTTTGAAAGACGTTTTGGAACGGTCGCCGACGGAACTTCCCAAACGGGCGACGGTCGCCTATGCGGAGGACGGTGCGGAAGAAGCGGTCAAGGCTTGGTTCAAACAGCCGGACGGCGCTGCTTTTTCTCATCGTACAGAGGTTTTTGACGCCGTAGATCGGGGGCTTTGTGCGTACGGTGTAGTCGCAACCGAGGTCGGTTCGTCCGGCTGCGTGCACGATCTTTACGATATTCTTTTAAAGCGCGGTTGTTTTATTTTGGCGAAGTACAATTCGGAAAAAGACGGGAAAATCAAAAAATTCTTGTTGATTGCGAAAAAAATGCAGATTTTTCCGAATGCGGACAAAATCAGTTTCGTGATGCAGTTGCAAAACCACCCCGGCGCGCTCAACGCCGTGCTTTCTCGTTTTTATTCGATGAGTATCAACATTACCAAACTGGAAACGCGCGATTTGTATAACGACGATTCTGCTTGGGTACTTTATATGGATGTGGACGCAAACGTACGGGAAGAGGGGGTAATGTCCTTGTTGACCGAATTCGAGAGCAGTCCTTGCCGTTTTTCGCTTTTGGGTTGCTATCCCGAACGCTGACGGTCAAAACGCGCAGAAATTCGCCGTCCGTTATTTTGCATAATATGCGTACGGAAAATTTGAAAAATAAAAATTGAATAAAATAAAAAATATAGTTCGGTATCGTATGAAATTGCCCCCGAAAGTTCGTTCGGCATTTAGGGGGCGAATCAAGTCGGAATCGGACTTTTTTTATGTTCGGAAATACGGAACGCGTTGTTCTGTGATTTGCGAAAAAACGGCAATTATACGGTCGTGATCGATATCCGTACGAAAAAACCGTCGTAAAAAAGAAAAATAATCGTTTGATTGGATTGCGCGCAAGCGGTTCAAGGAATTCTTCCCAGCAAAAAATCGGCTGAAACGTCGAAAAAATCGGCAAGTTTTACGATATAACTTGCTTTCGGTTCGTTTACGCCGCGTTCCCAATAGTCGATCGCCTTTTGGCTGACTCCGATTTTTAATGCCAATGCGGCTTGTGAAATGTTTTTTTCTTTTCTTAATTCTTTAATCATATCGCAGATCATGGCTTCATTTTAGCAGAATTCTTCTTAAAACATTTGACAAAGAAGAATTCTTCTTGTATAATAAACAATAAGAAGAAAACTTCTTGCAAAAAATGATTAGTGTAACCTGTACCGTTAAAAATATACCAAGGAAGAAATTATGAATGTAGGATTAGTTTTGGCGGGCGGCGTGGCGAAGGGTGCTTATCAAGCGGGCTTCTTGCAAGCGCTCGACGAAGAAAACGGCTTGAACGTAACGGCTGTTTCCGGTGCGTCGATCGGTGTGTTGGGAGCATATGCTTATTCTGCAAGCAAACTCGATTTGTTGTCGCAACTTTGGAAGAACGTTCATTTCGATTCGTTGGTCGATTTATCCGGGAAGGTGTGGTTTAAGCATTATTTACGGGATATTATAAACGAGTTGGTCGGTAAGGACGATAAACTGCGAATTCCCGTTTACGTGCCCGTTTGTTATCTGCCGTTTTTGCATTTGGATTATTGCAGAATGAAAGGGGATTATCAAAAAAAATGGTATTCGTTGATGCGTTCCGCGATATCCTTTCCGATTATTTCGGGCGGAATTCGTTTTTTTCGGGGACAAATATCGGTTGACGGCGGACTTATGGATAATATTCCCATTCAACCGCTTTTGTATAACGAAAAACAAGACGTTATTTTGGTTTTGCATTTCGAGGCAGGGTTCAGACCGCGCCGCAAATATTTGCTTGAAAACGTTCCGATTATCGATTACGATATTTCTCTGAACAATATGTTCAGGAAGCATTCTTTCGATTTTCACGGAGATACGCTTGCTTCCATGATGGACAGCGGTTATGAATACGGAAAGCAAATTTGCGCGGACTTATTCAACGGCGGAAAAAACGGGATA
>CAYRPB010000024.1:0-17740 GCA_964426105.1 uncultured Clostridia bacterium
GGGACAAAAGGTGGTCAGATTTTATGATCCTGACGGAAATCTAATCGAAGTCGGAACACCTGTATAATCCGGCTCGACAGTTTCCCGTTTTGCGAACGAATAAGTATGGTTTCATTTTGAAGTGAAACCATTTGCCCCTGTGTATCATTTTTATCAACTGTTGCCATAGAAAAAGATAGTCTTGATACAAGGATTTTTGTATATCAAGGTTATATTTTTACCCTTTTCGGATGTTTTTAGGTCAAAATCAGCATAATTGGAGTGTTTTCCATTTGTATAAAAATATAACGCTTAAACTCCCCGTTCTCCTCACAGGTATTAGAAACGATAATTTCGTCCAAAAAAATGGCAAAAAGGCAACAAAAAAGACACCTGCTAAAT
Organism: uncultured Clostridia bacterium; assembly: GCA_964426105.1. Taxonomy (GTDB): domain Bacteria; phylum Bacillota; class Clostridia; order Christensenellales; family Borkfalkiaceae; genus UMGS621. Next base: position 382 of record CAYRPB010000024.1, read on the forward strand.
TTCAGCGTCTATGGTTATTTCTCTTGTGTTCATGAATTCAAAGGTTATGCTTTTATCGTGCTTTTATTAAATTTTAAAGAAAAAAGCACCTACCTGTTCTTGATAGATGCTTTCACTTACTTTTGATAATATTGATACTATTTATTTTTGTTCAACCTAATATTTTTAAAAATGCCATATAGCGAAAGTGAAATGCCAATTATTAAGAGAACACATAGAACGACAAAGAACCAAAGAGTATGTGTTCCAAAAAGAAAACCCACTAATCTCGTATAGGTTTTTCCGTTTATCATAACGGTAATCGGCTTGAATGCAGAGCAAATTACCAATATTATTATCCCCGTCATTGCCATTAAAACATAGGATAGTCCGGAATAAAAGCACCATTGATACGTAATATTTTGTTTATTGTCAGCCAGTTCTTTCATCTCAGGCGATGAATTGTTGCATATTAGATGCTCCCCCTTGATAAGATAATCTGTTGAAACACCAAAGAAATCACTTATTTTAGATATGCAATCTATATCAGGTGTTGACTGACCAAGTTCCCACTTAGAAATCGTTTGCCTCGATATATTGAGTTCTTCGGCTAATTGCTCTTGTGATAATCCTTTTGATTTTCTTAAAGTTGTAAGTATTTCTCCAAAAGGCATAATATTACCTCCATCGATTTTTCTATGTATAGTTTAACATAAAATGCTCCCTTTCGTCCACCAACATCCAATGGAATATCCGCAACGACGCTTGGAATGTTCGCTACAATCCGTTGCATGACCTATATATTTGAAATTTAGATTTTCATTACTATAAATTTTCGTCCCATATACGGTGTGTTTACAATAAAAAAACTACTTAAATTTCAGTGTCTGTGGTTATTTCTCTTGTGTTTGTAAATTCAAGGGTAATGCTTTTATTGTGATGAACGGTCGCTTTCGTTATTAGCAATATATTTTTTAAAATACAAAATCACATTATAACACTTTTTAAAGTAACAAATCTTTTTTCGTAAATTTCATAGCGCCCATCTTTTTATATAGAAAAATGCGCCAAAACACAAAAACGTTAAGGCGCATTTTCCTATAACCGTATCTAACCTTAGGAATTTTCTTGTTCTGTTTTTGCATTTTCTTTTTTTTCGATTATTTTTCGGTAAACTGCAATAACCGAAAAAGCCGTACATACCCCGAATATCAACCCCATTAAAATATCGGTCGGGTAATGCACTAAAACGAACGCACGAGAAAATGCGATCACTAATGCCAAAAACACTGCCGGGAGCCCCTTCTTTTTGAAAAAATACGTCAATACAACGGCGCAATTAATCGAAGAAAAACTATGACCGGAAGGAAACGAATACCCTGAAGGCGCTTTTAATCCGATTTCCTCCAAAAAGACAAGAAAAGTAGGATTTTCTTCAAAGGGGCGCGGTCTTGCAACCAACGGCTTAATGACGATATCGTTCAATAAAAAACCTATCGCAAGCGATATCAACATAACCAATCCGCCTCGTCGTGTTTTTTTAAAAAAAAGCATAACAACCCCGATTGCTATCCACATCACTCCCGCATTTCCCAAAACGGTAATCCCTTTCATGATCCGGTTAAACACCTCGGATTGATGCCAATTTGCATGAATCCATTCGAGAATTGCAATATCCATCAGATTTTTACCACTTCTTCTCCTTTTAGGAAGTCAGGAATTTCTTCTTCCTCAATCGGCGGAAGTTCTATCTCCTGTGTCGCTTGCTCAACGAACGATTCCGTCGAAACAACTTCCGTATTCTCTTGCGAATCGACCGTAGCCGCAACCTCTTCTATGTACTCGTCTTTTTGATAGAGATAATCTCCATCGTTCTGTCCGCGGATCATCTGAATCTTTCCCAACAACTCCTCGTAATCGGGCAACTCATCTAACGAAGATATCTGAAACCGTTTTAAAAATTCATCCGTCGTTCCGTAAAGCACGGGGCGACCGACGGCATCCTTTCTTCCGACCGGTTCAATCACTTTCAATTCCAACAGTTTTTGAACTGCATATTCACTGTTTCCGCGAATTTCCTCCAAGTCAAGTCGCGTAACCGGTTGTTTATACGCAATAATCGCCGCCGTTTCCAACATACTACGCGAAAGTTCACGTTCTCTGATCGGATTCAAAACAGCGGAAACTTGATCGGCATAATCCGAATTGGAGGCAAATTGCAATTTCTTATTAAACATCAAAAGTTGCAATCCGCTATTGCCGCTATATCTCGCCTGCAATTCCTTTACACTTTTTAAAACCTCTTTTTCGGTTACCCCGAGTTTTTCCGCAATATCCTTAATCTCGATAGCGTTTCCCGAAACGTAAACGATCGACTCAATTATATTCGTCAATTTCTCCAATTTCTTCACTCCTATCTTCTCTTAATATAATCGTAATATCGTCAAAAACGTCGTTTTGCTCCACCTTGATAAATTGATGCTTCAACAACTCTAACATTGCTTGAAAGGTGGTAATCAACTCGCTTCTCGTATAATGCGATGAAAACAATTCAAAGAAACTTACCGATTCTCGACTCAACAACGTATCTCGAATAAAAACGATCTTGTCGGCGACGGTAAATACGTCTTTCGGAATTTCCTTTTGATCGTTTTTTGCGCGCGTACGCTCGTCCACTTTCAATAAAAGTTTTGAAAACGCCGAAATCAATCCGTCTAAATTAAAATCGGTATAGACGATTTTCACTTCGCCAGCACTCTTTTCGGGAGGCTTGTAAAAACGCGCCGTATTCTCTTGCTGTTTCAGTTTTTCCCCTGCCTCCTTAAAGAGTTTATACTCCTCGATTTGACGAATCAACGCTTGTTCGGGATCTTCGATTTCATCCAAATATTCTTCTACCTTGGGAAGTACTGCCTTTGATTTAATTTCCAAAAGCGTAGCCGCCATAATCAAATACTCGCTCGCTTTTTCGACGTCGATTTCTTTAAGGTTTGCGATATATTGTAAATATTGATCGGTCACCTCGGAAACAAAGATATCCTTAATCTCGATTTTCGCTTCTTTAATTAAGTGCAACAGTAAATCGAGCGGTCCTTCAAAATTTTCAAGTTTCGTCGAATAATCGACGACGGATTCAAATTCAGCCATTAAAAAATCACCCCCCAAAATGCGATAATGGGCGTCCCCAACCAATTAGACACCGTATTGATCGCGAGTCCCAAAACGTCAAAACTCCCCAGTCCGAAATAATCCGCCACAACGCCCCAAAAGATTAAGACGAATAAAATAATTCTTCCATACTCTTGTAAAAAGCGAAGCACTTTATTATTGGGTTTCAAAGCGACCTCTAACACCCGAAATCCGTCTAAAGGATAAACAGGAATCAGATTGAACACAAAAAACGTAAGTCCCAACCAAAAGCAAGCATAAAACGCATATTCTAACGTCAGAAAAATATAAAACAGCACCGGAATATCGACAACCGCTCCGGCGGCAAGCCCCATCAACAAAGTTAACGGATAGAAGAAAAACGAAGCGACCAAATTAGTAAGAACGCCGGCAATCGAAACTAAAAAGTAATCTCGCCGATAATGCTTAAAATTAAGCGGATTAATCGGCACGGGCTTTGCCCAACCGAATCTCACGACGATCAAACTAATAAGTCCGAACAAATCAAAATGCTTAAACGGATTTAACGTATAACGACCGTAAACGCGCGGTGTTTCATCCCCGCATTTAACCGCAACAAATGCATGCGCAAACTCATGCATGGGCAAAACAATTAAAATTGCCAAAAACGTCCCGACATATTGTAAAACTTGATAAAGCATAGTCTTTGCTCCGATTTGATCTAATATAAACGTTACGAAAACTATGTTTTGCGAAACGCATGATATTATTATATAAGAAAAGAAAAAAAATTGCAAGAAAAAAGCACCGCTCGGTGCTTTTTTGGCTTTAAATCGCCCAATCTCTCGCAATATCTTTGATCGTATCGAAATAAGCGGAACGATCTACCGCTTCGTTTGCCAAAACAGCAACCTCTCCGATTTCGATATGATCGCGATAAATTTTCAAAAAGCCCACGACGTCGCCTTTTTCTATCGGCGCTTTCACCGAAGAAATCGGGCAAAAATCTACTTCCAAGGCATCTTTTTTATTCTTCTCGGAAAACAAATAAAAACTCTTTTCGGGAATCACCTGTATTGCGTCTTTTTTTCCGTTTTCTACCGCAACGGAAATTTCCAAAGGAATATTGTTATCGACAATCGTCTTATTCGTATAATTTGCAAATCCGTAATTAAACATTTGAGAAATATCCCCGAAGCGAGATTTGCTGTCCGGCGCCTTGATCACAACCGAAATCAAACGCATATTGCCGCGTTTTGCAGACGCAGCCAAGCAATGACCTGCCTCACTCGTAAATCCGGTCTTTCCACTATCGCATCCGTCATAAAAACGAATTAACTTATTCGTGTTGGAAATTTCGGTATATCTTCCGCCGGGATGTTCTATTTTATCCATCCAAATCCCCGAATAACGGTAATAATCTTTGTGAGTCAACAATTCGGCAAACATTCTTGCAACGTCTTTTACCGTTGAATGTTGTCCTGCTCCCGGCAATCCCGTACAATTGACAAAAACGGTATGATCCAAACTTAATTCACGCGCCCGTTCGTTCATTCGTTCTACAAACAACGATTCGCTTCCTGCAAGTCGCTCTGCCATCGCCACGCAAGCATCGTTCGCCGAAGCCACCACAATGCTTTTTAACAACTCTCCGATTTTATACTCGCCGTTTTCTTCTAAAAAAACCTGCGAACCACCCATTCCGCTCGCTTCCGCGCTGACGGTTATTGAATCCTCTAAGGAAAACTCACCGTTGGCCAACGCCTCGAAGCACAGCAACAACGTCATAATCTTATTCATGCTGGCTATGGGCAACTCCTCGTTTTCATTGAAAGAATAAATTAACGTTCTGCTATTAAAATCCATTAAATAAGCAGACCGACTTTTGGTTTGCAGATCCGTCGGTGAAGCAAAAGCGGTTCCGATCCCGACCACACCGATTATGGCAGCCAACAAACAAATTAACGCAAAAAATACAGAAATAATTTTTTTCATGACACCTCCGTTCATAGTAAAAATATTTTCCGTATTTTTTCGCTAAATATGCATTATGTCAGACATAATCGTTTTAATTTTCCAGCATATTTTCTACAAGAATTCCGAATCCCCTCGTCGGATCGTTCACGAATACGTGCGTAACCGCGCCGATCAGCGTTTTTCCCTGTACGATAGGGCTTCCGCTCATTCCCTGCAAGATACCGCCCGTTTCGGCAAGTAACGTTTTATCCGTAATCTTTATAACTAAATTTTTATTATCCGCACTATCTCGATCCACCTTTGCAATCGAAATCCGATATTCCTTCGGCGTTACACCGTCAATTGTCGTATATATTTTTGCTTCTCCGATCTTCGCAACTCCTTTTGGAGCGATTAAAATTCTTTTTAATTCAAAACCATTCTCTTGTTTCATCGCACCGTAAATACCCGTGCGAAGATTTTTCTCAACATATCCGATCGATTGATCTCTCAAAAAAATCCCTCTCAGTTCTCCAGGGGAGCCTCTTCCTCCTTTTACGACGCCCGTAATACTGCACGCAAAAACCGTCCCACCAACAATATTCAAAAGACTTCCGTCATCATTCAAAACAGGATGACCGAGCGCACCATAATGAAGAGAACGATCGAGATAGGTAACCGTTCCGATTCCATTTACCGCACTACGCACAAAAAGACCTAATTTTTTTTCTCCGGCAACATCAACGGCAGGTTTTATTTCCAGTAAAATCTTTTCGCCGCCGCGCAATACGGTAAGCACAGCCGTTTCCCCCGCCTTTTTCAAGACTGACTCGATTTCATCCGCCGTATTGACGTTATCTTGATCGATTTTTAAAAGAACGTCCCCAATGTTGACTCCGGCATTTTTAGCAGGAGAATAAATCCCGTTTTCTCCCACAACGTCACAAAGCCCGATCACGTGAGCACCGCGCGTTTCTAATGCAAATCCGCACGGCATTCCCCCTAAATATACATAATCGCCGTCGGCAAATCCCGCCCCAAACGAATTGGAGGAAAAACACACGGCGACGATTGCAATCAATATAAAAAGTTGTAAACAACGCTTTTTCATGACACCCCCGACACTCGATTAGAATGTGCGGAAAGTATTTTATTATACCCAAAACGGGAACCGAATTTCGATTCCCGTTTCATCTGTTATTCTTATATTCCTCCGCCTCGGCAACCAATGCCTCCGCATGCCGAATTGCAATTTCGCTTTTCGGAGAACCGCCTGCCAAACGGTTTACCTCAGCAATCTTCCCCTTTCGATCCAACTCTTTTATAGTAGAAACCGTTTTATCCGCTTCTTCTTGCTTAACAATCAAAAAGGATTGATCGGACATTGCGGCGATTTGCGGAAGATGCGTAATCGCAATAATCTGTGTATGCAAAGCGATTTCCGCGAATTTTTCCGCTACAACCTTAGCAATTACACCGCTGATCCCGGCATCGATTTCGTCAAACACAAAAGTGGAAATCGACTGTAATTTTGCCGTCTGCGATTTTAATGCCAACATAAAACGACTGATTTCGCCACCGCTGATAATCTTCGACAAGGGCTTTACCGGCTCGCCTTTATTAGCGGAAAACAAAAACTCCATACAATCCAGCCCGTTTTCGCCGACAAAACGATCGACCTCGGAAAAATGCGGTAATTCTTCCATCCGAATCACAAAACAAGCGCTATTCATTCCCAACGTGCGTAACTGTGCCGTCACACTTTCCGAAAAAGCCGCTGCAGCAATCGTACGAGCATTATGAAGCGCAACATACCCCTCGTAAAGTTCCTTTTTGCAAGCGTTTTCCTCTTTATTAAGGCATTCCGACTGTTCTTCAAAACGAACCAATCGATCGCGCTCGGAAAGAGCGTTTTCGTAAAACCGCATAATCTCGGCATAATCACTGCCATATTTTTTACGCAACTGCTTAATCGTTTCCAAACGAGATTCAACTCGTTCTAATTCTTCGTTGTCAAACTCCGCTCCGTCTAACTCCGCACTTAACGAACGCTCTACGTCGTCTAACTCGCAACGAAGAGATTCCATTTGTTCAGACAAAGCATCATACGGCGCGCCATAACGAGATAACGAACTCAAATGATGGCAAGCCGTCAACATAATCTCGGAAATTCCGCCCTCCCCACCGATACAATCTCTGGCGACACCCGCGGAAGAAAGAATTTTTTCCGCATTCTCCAATTTTTCTTTCGTTTGACAAAGAACTTCTTCTTCTCCGTCCTCTAATTCCGCGCGTTCAATTTCGCCAATCTGATAATTCAAGATATCCAACTTAATCGCTCGCGCGCTCTCGTCGCCGCCAAGCAATTCCGTTTCTTTCCTAATTTTCTTAAACCGATTGTACGTAAGGGCTAACTTTTCTTTAATACCGTCAATTTCTTCATGAGCATAACGATCGATTAAATCCAATTGATTCGATTCTTTCAAGAGATAAAAATGATCGCTCTGCCCATGCACGTCAACGAGATACTGCGTAATTTTTTTCAACATGGAAACCGAAAAAGACGAACCGTTTATCTTAATATCGCCTCGTCCGTCCATATTGAATTTTCGGAAAATAATCAATTCATCGTCTTCTATCTCAAAAGAATCGAGCACTTCCTTTAAGGAGCCGATTCGATTGATCGTAAAAACGGCTTCTACCGAACAGAATTCCTGTCCGTAGCGAATCATCGCTTTATCCGCCTTTGCGCCGAGAACAAAATTAAGGGAGTCAATGATTACGGATTTTCCCGCTCCCGTTTCTCCGGATAACACGTTAAGTCCTTGCGAAAAATCAATTTCCGCAAAATCCATCAACGCAATATTCCGTATAACAAGTTTTTTCAACATAATGACAAAATTTTATTTCATCAATTCCTTAAATTCTTTTATGACGATTTCCGCATCCGAATTGCTCTTTGTAATAATTAAAAGCGTATCGTCCCCAGCAACGCATCCGAGAATTTCAGAAAAATTCATACGATCCACAACCATGCCAGCAGCACTTGCATTGCCGGAAAGCGTTTTGATCACGATTAAATTATTGACGCAGGTAATAGAAACCAAAATCTCCTTAAAGAGATTCACGATTTTATCCGGAATAAAATTTTCGCGTTTATCAATAAAAGCATATTTGTACTTTTTGGTTTTTCCGGCAATTTTTACGAGATTCAACTCTTGAATATCGCGTGAAATCGTCGCTTGCGTAACGGCAATTCCGATTTCATTCAACTTCTGAGTAAGTTCTCCCTGCGTATCGATTTCGTTTTGCCTGATAATCTCTAAAATCTTAGCGTGTCTGTCCTTTTTTAACATATTTCCTCCTATCCGTTTGCATTTAATTTATGCAATAACCTATTATAAAAATTAGAATCCTTTTTCCGCAGAAAAACAACTTCCTTATCGGACTTCGTTATCCGCACTTTATCTTCCTCGGAAAGAACTTGAAATAATTTTCCGTCCGCGTAAAGAGCCGCTTTTCCGCCGTTTAACACCTTTAATATAATTTCCGAATCAGCAGAATAAATGATCGGTCTATGATGTAACGAATGTGCGCTGATCGGCGTCAACGATAGCGCATTGATCCCCGGCGCCAAAATCGCTCCGCCGGCAGAAAGAGAATAAGCGGTAGATCCCGTCGGCGTACTGACAATCACTCCGTCTCCATTGATTTTATCCACCAATATTCCGTCGATCACAGCCTCTACGTTAACAACCAAACTGTTTTCACCTTCCACGTAAAACCGCTGAATCACCGCATCGTTCAACACGTAACGAAATTCATCTCCGTATTCGACTTTCAAAATCATGCGACGATCCTCTTTCAGCAATCCTTTCCGATACGCCGAAACCGCAGATTCCATTTCAAAGGTTTCAAACTCAGTCAAAAAACCAAGTTTGCCTGCATTGATCCCGATGATCGGAATTCCGTTGGTCGCCGCATATTCCGTCTGACCGAGAATCGTACCGTCTCCGCCCAAAACAAACAATGCCTCAATATCGACCACCGACCGAGAATCTTCTTCCACACCGATCGCCGTATATCCAGCATCTTTTAGCAAGCGCGTCAACTTTGCCGACCAAATTCCTCCGAGATCTTTGATTTTATTCGTGTAAATTCCTACTTTTTTTTCCATCTTTACTATCATACAATAAAAATTCAAAAAATTCAACTTTTATTCAAAAAAATTTAAATTATTTTTTTAATACAATCGTCGAAACGTCTTCTTTCCTTAAAAACGGCATTCCGTTTTTCGTAAATAACATCAAGTATTCGATGTTTTTCCCGACTCGAATCGGTGCCGTCGTAAACTTCTGAGGAATCAAACCGCAAGAACCTGCATAATCGAAAATCCCCTCGCAAACCTTTAATCTTGCTCGAACGTCACGCACAATACCGTTTTTTACTTTTACCCGATTTTCCAATTCAAATTGCGGCTTAATTAAAGACAGCAACACACCCCCGTCTTCTAAACAACGCGAAATCGTCGGAAATAAAAGTTTGATTGAAATAAAACTGACGTCCATCACGAATCCGCTCGGTAATTCCGAAAAAAAAGAACGGTCAAGGTAACGAGCATTAACCCTGTCGCAAACCACAACCCTTTTGTCCGAAGCGATCTTCGGGTGAAGTTGAGATTCGCCGACGTCGATTGCATAAACACACCTAGCCCCGTTTTTTAAAAGACATTCGGTAAAACCTCCGGTACTCGCACCGATATCCGCAAAAACGCCTCCGCAAGGAGAAAACGCAAAATCATCCAACGCTTTTTGCAGTTTTGCGCCACCTGCCGAAACAAACGGATCGGACGTTGTAATTTCAACAATTCCACCCTCTGTAACCTCAGACGACGGCCTCGCCCTTTTTCCGTCAATCGTTACTTCGCCGCGTTCAATCGCTTCACGCGCTTTTGTACGAGAATCAAAATCGCCGCGCTCGCATAAATATTTATCGATTCTCATTTTGCTTCCCGATTAACAATACAATATATTTTAAGAATTCGACATTCGGAAGAGAATCCAAACAAGTCAAGCAAGCATTCAACTCTCTCTTTGCCAAACGATCAACCTCTTCTGCCCCGTAAAAACCAACGGCAGACTTTGTTTGGTCGATTTTACAATCAGACAAATCATCCATAAATTGAAACAAAAGCCCGAAATGCTCCGAAAAATCACCGTAAATTTTCTCTTCTTTCTGACAAAGCACCGACGCAAGTTCTAATGGCAGTCGCAACAAACAACCGGTTTTATTTCGATCGATTTCCAACAAACGCTTTTCCGTCATCGCCCCCTCCGAGAATTCCTCAGCCTGTCCGCCGATCATTCCGGAATACCCTGCGTATAGAGCCAATTTTTTTATTACTTTTGAAAGATAAGGCTTTTCACGATAAGCCTCGGCAACAATCTCAAAGGCAAGCGTCAAAAGCGCATCGCCGGCAAGCAAAGCCATTGCCTCTCCGTATTTTACGTGATTTGCCGCTTTTCCTCTCCGAACAGCATCGTTATCCATACAAGGAAGATCGTCGTGAATCAATGAATAAGTATGGACCAATTCGATTGCCGCCGCAGCGGGAATCGCCTCTTCAATCGATCCGCCCAAAGAATCGACTGCGCCGAGCAACAAAACCGGACGGATTCGTTTTCCCCCGTCCAATACCGTATACACCATACTTCCTTTTAATGCCGACGGACATTTCCGCATAGCGGAAAAAACCCCGTCGAAATATCGATCGACAAGGTTTACATAATATTCATAGCGTTCTTTTTGATTATTCAAGATTTCTCCTTACAGCCGCCTCATAAGTATTGCTCAACAACATTGCAATCGTCATCGGACCGACTCCGCCAGGAACAGGACTAATAACGTCTGCAATTTCCGAAACAGAAGCAAACGCAACGTCTCCGACCAATTTTCCTTCTCGACGGTTGATGCCAACGTCTATCACCGCAGCACCCGGCTTTACCATATCCGCAGTTACAAATTCCGTTTTCCCGACCGCCGCAATTAAAATATCCGCTTGCCGACAAATTTCTTTCAACCGATTCGTTTTACTGTGACATATGGTTACCGTTGCGTTTCTTTCTAAAAGCAACAGAGCCATTGGTTTTCCGACGATATTACTCCGCCCCAACACAACGGCACGCGCTCCGTCAATCGGTACGCCTGCATGTTCCAACATTCGAATCACGCCCAAAGGCGTGCAAGCGACCGACGCTTTTTCTCCTCGCATAAGTTTTCCCATGTTTTCCGCCGAGAATCCGTCAACGTCTTTATCTGGCGGAATCAAAGATAGAACCTTTTCTTCGTCCAATCCTTGCGGTAACGGCAGTTGTACCAAAATCCCGTCCACCGTCCGATCGTCCGCCAAAGTTTTTACCGTAGATTCTACTTCTTTCTGAGAAGCGGATTCACTTAAAACGACTTCAACTGAACGAAATCCGACGTTTTCACAAGCAAGACGCTTATTCCGCACGTAAACGAGCGACGCAGGGTTTTCCCCAACCAAAACGACAGCCAAAGTTATTTTTTTTCCCGTACGGACGGTAAAGGCTTCCGCTTTTTGCTTGATTTCTTCTTTTACCGATGCAGCAAGAGCCTTTCCGTCAATAATGTGAGCACTCATTGTCGAACACCGCACTTTTTGCCGTACTCAGCCAAAACCCCGTTGACAAACCCCGTGCTTTTTTCGGTAGAATATTTCGCTACGAGATTAACCGCTTCATTTACCGAAACAACAAACGGAATCTCTTTCACAAAGCCGATTTCAGCCATTCCGATCAAGAGCGCGCATTTATCGATTTCAAATAAGCGTTCCAATTTAAAACCGATAGACAACTCGGATATTTCACTCAAAAGAGCCTCTCTGTTTTCTTCAACCGCACGCAAAAGAGTGCGAGCAAACAACTGATCTTCCGCACTTAATTTTTCATCTTTTAATAAATTATCAAACAAGCCCGACATATCGCCGTCATTCATTGACTGCGCGTATAAATATTTCAAAACACATTCTCTGGCCGCAGATCTCATCCGTTCTCCTTTAAAACACCGAAATGCCACAATTAACTTGTGGCATCCGTGCATTATTATATGGTATTTTCTTCATTGTCAAAGATTACGCCAAGCACTTTTACGTCTACTTGCGAAATTTTGTATTCGGTCATAGATTCTATGTTGTGCTTAATCCCCTCTTGAATCTTGAAAGCCATATCCGAAACACACGTTCCAAAATGAACCTTTACGGCAATACTGACATGAATCCCGTTTTTCTCAAAACGAACTTTCAAAGATTTTTTCGTGCTCTTTCTGAACTTTCTCTGATTTGTATAAATTTCAACCCCGTCAATCTCGGCAAGCGCAAGAAGGGCGATTCCGTTGATGATTCCGCCGTTATAGACGATTTTTCCCTCGTGCCCACCGGCGGGAGTATGTTTGAAATATGCCATTTAACACCTCAGACAATATCGACACATAAGCCGTATTATTTCCGTTACAAAGATTATACCACAAAATGCGCGATATTGCTAGTGTTTTTTAGGATATTGGAATAATTTTTACATTTTCTACCGTCGCAACGTCTTCCTCTTCCACAATCGTATAGATTTTTATAGTATCGTCCAAGGTAAGATCCGCACTTTTTACGATAATATTAACGTTGTCCGAATTAATTCCGATCGTCACCACCACGTCGTCGTAACCGACCGCTTTTATCAAGTTTTCCAAAAGCAGTTCTTGTTCGGTAATTTCAGTAAGTTTCACTTTCATCGCGAGCGCGTCTTCCTTCGCATCCGATTCGCTCTCTCCTGCCGCGGAGATAATCGCATCTAACTGTAACAGTTCTTCATTCCTCGAAGTCAAGCGTTCCGAACGGTATTGCGTAAAATAGTTAGCCGCAGTGACGACTTCCCCACTACCCTTAAACAGATTATTATCCGTCAAAATAAAGTTGCAGACGGCAGTAACCGCTAAAAGGGCAATCATACAAGATAGCACGATAATTTTCTTTTTCTTTGACATAATTTTTTCTCCTTTTACTTCATTGTCAAAATTTCTATTTGCTGAATATCAACATTTAAAAGTGATATTGTCGCCTGCTGTAATTTTCGCATCACAGAAACGCTGTTTGCGCCTTGCGCTACGATAAGAACGCCCGTAATCGGAGGATAAATCTCTTTTACAACAACGGGTTTGCCGCCCACTAAAACGGGCGTTTGCGTCGTCGTTTCCCCTTTGATAACCGTTTCGTATGCATAAACCGTCTCCATTCCCGATTCCACGGAGATTACCACGTCAACTTTTCCGGCGTTTTCCACAGCGGATAAAACAGACGAAAGTTTTTCCTCTAATCGCTCAACGTACCGCTCGACGGAATCCTCTGCCGCGACAGTCTTGTCCGACGAATCGGAAAAAGTCGTTAGAACGAATACGAAAACAGCAATCACCAAAAAGACGATAAATCCGTATTCTAAAATTTTTTTGTTTTTTATCCATTCCCGAACGGAATGTTTTTTCTCTTCACTCATAGATTTCCACCTGCCAAATCTCAATCTCAAGAAATTCCGCTAAGGTTCTTTGAATCTCTACATTTCTATCCATATGCGACTTATCCTCGTTACATACCAAATTTTTTACATTTATTTGTACTTTTTCAATTTGAAATTCGACATCACCCAAATACAATACAGTGATTTTTTCTCCCGTCATGCCGATCTCTTCCAATTTCTTCACACAGCGAACCGCAACGGCATCAGCCTTTTTTTCATTGGCGTAGTAAAGAAAAGATTGTTGGTACTGTGTTTCGTACTCGCCGAACAGATCGGTAAAATCAATTCGGTTTTTAACTATATTTTTCAAAGGCGATATTATAACAAGAATGGTAGCAAACGTCAAAATACTCTTGATATAACGAGAAAAACGTCCGTCCGGCATAATAATTCCGACAACCGTCGTCAAAAGAACAATTCCGACGACGCTCATAATCCAAGCGCTCATACGAAAGCATTTGCCGAACAAATAATCAACGTTATCGTCAAAAACAGCATCAACCCAACGGACAATAAACTCGCTGTCAGATAATTAACGTTTTTCGACAGCGTAGCACAAAAACCGGACAAACGACCGTCCCCGATCGGCTCAATCACTGCGGCTGTCAATTTCAAAAGAAGTTGAAACGATACGATACATAACAGCGGCGATACTATAACGAAAAACACGGCAACGATTCCGACTACGCCGATTGCGTTTTTTATCAAAACACTTCCTGCGATTACAAGATCGACGCCATCCTTTAAGTACCCCCCGACAATCGGTACGGAATTAGATATCGCATACTTTGTCGCACGAAGAGAAATCCCGTCAATCCCCCCTGCCGCAATTCCTTGAACGGAAAGAAAAAAAGTAAATACGGTAAAACTTATTCCGATCAACCATTTATTCAAACTACCGAAAAATTCAGTAAACCGATTGAGTTTTGTCGTAACCGAAAGATTGGACACAACGCTAAATATCATCATCAACGTACTGAGGGGCAACACCGCATTGAGAATAATCCGAACAATCCCGCTCGACAAAAAAGCAACGGCAGGTTGATAGACCGAAACAGAAACAGTCCCACCGCTTGCCGCCATCAAGGTAAATATTACGGGAGACATAATTTCATTAAATTTCGCTATATTTTCTATTGCGTTTTTTGTGTTTTCAATTAAAGCAAAAACAACGTTTATTAAAAGCAAAACGACAAAAGAAAAACAGACGAAAAAAATCAAATTTTTAATCTCGTCGGATAAAAAATCTCCTTTTCCGGCATTAAAGATTCCGCAAAATATCGCAATCGCTATAACCGAAAGAAACGTCGGCATCAACTCATACACGGAAGAAAAAAGCGTTCCAACCAAAACGGACAGCAAATCGCCGTAATTAACGTTAAATTCTCCGTTCAGAATTTTTTTCACTTCCCCGTAAAAACTATATTGAAAAAAGTCGCCGTTCTCAATTTCCAGTTCTTTTAGATACGCCTCTAAATCCTCTAAATCCAATTGTCCGAGTTGTTCGTCGATAGATTCGCTCAATTCGTCTGCATATCCGACAGTAGGAGATGCAGACATTGCCAGTACAAGAACGATAACGAATACGACAGCAACCTTTTTCATGACACCAAATTGACAATGATATTGAGTAAAGCGCCAATAATCGGTAACGCCATTCCCAATATGATTGCTTTTCCCCCGAATACTAATTTTGAAGCAAGACTACGCATGCCGAAATCTTCAATAATCCCGGCAGCGAATTCCACCAAATACGCAACCGCAACAATCTTAAAAATCAACTTATACAATTCTCCGTCAATTCCGCTAATTGCAACAATTTCGGAAATAACGGAAAAAACATCTTTCAGATAACCAAACGACAAAAAAATAACTAAAATACCGCTCGCCACCCCGGCAAGTACAGCAATCTCCTTATTAACGCTTTGCAAATAGAAAACAATAACTCCCGTAATCAAAGCCAATGAAACGATTTGCAACATGTTAAAAAAGGTAAAAAATATTTTTTATCGTTTCAAACAACTCGGCAATCATTTCAATTACCAACGTTAAAACAATAACAAGCCCCGCCAACCCCACCAAGGTTGCAATGTCGTCACGATCGCTTTTCTTCAACACCTGCGTTATAACCGTAATCAAAATACCGATTGCGGCTATCTTAAAAAGAATACCGATATCCATTATAACGAAAGCACAAACAACACCAATCCGATCAAAAAACCCATTTTAATACAAAACGGGCGATATTTGCGCTCATCCTCCCTCGCTCCATTCAAACAACAGTCAATCACCGTTTTTTGCGCATTGAGAAATGCAAGTTGCGTTATACTGTCCGTTTTTCCAAGTCCGTCAAAATAATTCCTTACATACTCATTTTCCCGTTCGGTTAAAATCGAGGTTTTTATCTCTTTTCTTTCTTCAAAATCCTTAATAACCTGCATAAATGACTCTCCATAATCGGCAGAGGAAAAGATTTCTCTCAGCGTTCGTTTAGAAAAACCGACCTCACGTTGCATCAACTGGTTAAATAAGCTAAAGTCCGAATAAAATTCTCTTTTCTTCTTAAATCGCAACGAGAACCAAAATCCGCCTATTCCACTAATAACGATGAGCATTAGACCAAAAATTGTCTTTAACATACAATTTCCTTGATTGTACCGACAATTCGATCGTCCAACAAAACGTATGTATCAAAACAGTTTCCAAATCGTTTTTGCGCGAACGTAACCGAACGCCCGTGCATGCTCGCAAAAACCCCTATTCCTCCTCGTGCAGTTTCCTCTACAAAACGAAAATCATCGTCTGTTCCCAATTCGTCCGTCACTACAATCTGTGGCGCAAGCGAACGAATCGCGTATGAAAAGGCATATTTCTTTTCTGCAAAACGAATAACGTCGCAAAAAGGGTTGTCCAATTCAACACCAAGTTCGCCCCGTTCGTCGATCACCAATATATTTTTCTTGGTTTCTTTTAAGTTGCGAACAATATCTTTTAAGAGCGTCGTTTTTCCCATTCCGGGGGGAGAAACAATCAATACACTTCCCATTTTCCTCTTTTTCCACTCCGAATAAAGCACATTGCTACAACCAATGACATTATGCGGAATTCGGATATTCAACGAGGTAAAATCCTTTATCGTCGAAATCCGTCCCGACTCCCAAACGCATTCTCCCGCAATTCCGATTCGTATTCCGCCATCAACGGATAAAAATCCGCGCCGAATTTTTTCATCGTTTGCATAAACAGAAAAATCGGTTGCCGCGTAAATAACGCCGTCGATATCGCTCTCCCCGGCAACAATCGCCTCTTCTTCTAAAAGAGAACCACCGTTATCCGTTAAAAACAGCACAGTATTCCCAACTAATAACACAATCGGAAATCCTTTTCGTAACCGTATTTCATATAGCTTGTCCAAATCGACAAACCGTAATGCATTTTGAATCCGTTCGGAAAAAAAATCAAACTTCATACTTTCTATATTTTATTGTCTTGCTTTTTCAGATATGATAAAAGTAGAGAAAAACCTTCCTTTTATCATAAAAAAAGCCGCAAAATGCGGCTTTTTTATTGGACACTTTAGCATGAATGAATTGTCAAACCAAGTGCAACACTTAGAGCAACCATCCACCACTTTAGTGGTGGATATAGTTTTCCCCTATTGCTTGCTTTTATCGTCGATAGATGTTCCCATTCCACGAAGCCATTTTTCAAAA